>JANQQM010000144.1 GCA_028289365.1 Salaquimonas sp.
TGATGACACAGGCGCGCTGGGTCGGACGGTCTGCGATGACCGGATCCATGGCCTTTCGTGCTGTTTCATACTCACTCGCCGCGATCGCTGCCTGCGCCACCGCCATATTGCCCTCGGCGCTGTCGGGGGCCATGCCGGCAAGCTTTTGCGCCCGGTTCAACCGGTCAATGACCGAGTCGCCGCTGCGCAGATTGACATAGGCCGATGCGAGATCTGGATGGGGCTGCTTCTTCCAGGTCGCTTCCAGCAGTTTTGCTGCCCGCCTCAGATCATTATGGCGAACCATGGCCGACGCCCCGACCACCGCTGCCGGAACAAGATCGGGTGCCAGTCGAATGGCCTCCTTGGCATGTTTGACAGCCCTTTCCGGATGCGCCGGTTCTTCCTCCATCGCTTGTGCGGTCAACAGGGCAGCACGTTTGCGCCCTGCATCTTGCCGATCGATCTTTCCAGATGAGCGAACCATTTCCAGCGTCCGCATCGCGCCTTCCCAATCCCCTTCCTGGGACTGATAACGCAACATGGCGCTGGATGCCCAGGGCAGGGACGGCACCTGCTGCGAGGCTTCCTCCGCATAATGCCGGGCGGCTTCAACGGCGCCCTCATGTTCGGCTTCAAAGTGCAATCCGCGCAACGCAATCAGCCTTGTCTGGTCGTCATCCAGCATGCCGGAAAATTTCTTCCGGGCGGCGGGTCTGTCACCCTCCAGCAGCAGGGTTTGCGCTTCCAGAAGGCCGACCAGAGGTTCCTCACCCAGCAATTTGCGGCTTTCCCGGGCCTTTACCCGGGCCTGCATGACATCACCGGCACCAGCCGAAATCAGCCCCTGGGACAGGGCCGAATATCCCCGGTCACGGCGCCGATTGGTGAAAAACCGCCGGATAAGCGATGGCGAACGGATGACAGCCGACAACAGCCAGATGACGAACAGGATCGCCGCCACTGCCGCTGTCAGCGCTGAAACAACAACCATCAGGCTGGTTTCGTATTCCATGCCCTGCCAACGCAGGGTGACATCGCCGGGACGATCGGCAAACCAGGCAAAACCGAAGCCAAGCGCCAACACGACAGCAAGGAAAATAAAGATACGGATCATACGCTTACACCAACACTATTCAAACTTCGGCATACAGTAATAGCGGTAAACACGGATTTGCCAATACGCACCAGCTACCCATTGTCCGGAGCCCCGGATTTTAGTTCGGCCACAATCCGATCGAGGAGCTTGTCAGCTTCAATCCGGCCTTTCAGCTTCATCTGCCAATCAGCCGATACGTCCTTGCTCGGCTGCGGCAAGGTTTCCCATTCCTTCAAAGCTTCACCAAATTGTCCAGCACCAAGTGCTGCGTCGATACGCGAGGCAATTGCAGCCGGATTGTCGCCATCGACAGGGCCGGCCGGCTTGACCGTAACCAGCGTCATGGCATTTGCAAGAAACTTGCCGACGAGTCCGTCCGGTTCCGTTCCCGCCGCCGCCAGGATCGAGCGCAGTTTAACTCGAAATCCGCTGATGAGATCCTGATTGGTGGCAATCCCGTCTTTTGCAAGATTTTGTAATTCATCTATCGCATCAGTACTGCTGACCATGGATCTGGCAGGCGCCAGAAACGGCGAGACATCCTGACCGTCCAGATGTGCCGCCTGTAGCGCGTCTGCCGTGTTCTTGCGTAACCTCGTCTCTTCTTCATCCAATTGGGTATCGCGAATATTCCGGACCTCTTGAGCAGCATCCGCCAATTTCTGCGCATTTACTTCAATCTGGTCGGTTTTGGTGGTCAGCTTGGCAAGCTGGTCATTGATCGCCTGCATTTCCTTTTTCTGGCTTTCCAGCTCACCACGAAAACTCTCGAGCTGAACGGAATTGGCGCCGGAATTTCCTTCCGTACTCTTTTCCAGGCCCTGCAGCAGATTTTCCGTATTTTCCACGCGGGCTGTCAGCGCTTTCATGGATTCGCTGATTTCGCTGACGGCACCGTTCCCGGAACCTGCCTCGGTGAGTTTGCCGGAAAGATCGGCAAGGTCCTGTTTCGCGGTATCGAATTGCTGCGACAACTGCTTCGTAACGCCATCCAGACCCGACAAACGGTCTTCGGTATCCTGCTTTATTTGCGCAATTTCTCCGCGAATTGCACTGCTGCTTGTTTCCAACTGTCCGGTAAGTGCGGCAATGTTTTCGCCGTGCTGATCGGGTGAACCGCTCAAATTGCTGATTATCCCGTTGCCGGCCAGGGCGATAACGCCACCGGCAATCGCCGCCAAGAGCAATGGCAGATGGCGCATCATATGCGAATGATCGATCTTCTCCGGTTTGCTGGTCTGTTCTGGCGAAGGAGACGGCTTGTCACTGGCTTTCGCGTTACTTGCCCCCGCACCGCTAGTCGCTGCGCCGCTGGTCTTGGGCGCGGATTTGGCTCCGCTGGCAGCCGTCTTCGGACCCGGCTTCTTGTCTGTATTCGCTTCCTGATCAGGAACTTCCTTGGCTTCCAGATCAATGATTTTTTGAGGCCGCCCACTCGTACCGGTTCGTTTTGGCGGGGTCTTTCGCGACGTCATTCAAATCTCCATACCAATAAAACAATTTCGCCAGTAATTTTGAGCCGTTTGGCTTGAACATCTGCCACAACACGATGCCATGTTCACTCAAAAGTCGAAAGACAGGAAATCATTCCTTCTTCATCCGGCCTATTTGGGACTGCAATCACCTGATTGCTAGCAACATGCGCCGTTTGCCGCACAATATCTGCCACATTTTGTGAGATTGCGACAATCCTCATATTTTTAGGTAGATCTCGCAGTTCATGCTTTTCCATAAGATCAAAAAAATGCGCTGCCGTTCGGCGTGAATAAAAGAAGGCAGCCCCACTCGCAACATCATCCAGCGCGTCTATCAGTGTCTGGCGTCCCGGATCAACAAGCCGTGCCTCATAGACGGTCAATTCATCAACGATTGGCCTGTCCAGCAGATCCGCAAGACTTTCATGCTTGTCGCGGGGCGCCGGATAAAAGATTCGCCCGGCATTGGCCGTTTCAGCATTGAATTCGGAGTTGATGAGGACGGCAAGCGAGGCAACATTTCCCTCGGCGATATGACATGTTCCAAAGCCAGCTTGCTTCGCCGCTTCACCGGTCTTGCCGCCAACGCAAAAGGCCGGGATTTCACGAAGCCTGTTCAAGACCTTCGGGTCTGAAATCCTGACTAATAAAGCATGGACCGCCGCTACACTGGTGAACGCAACGCCATCGAAATTACGCGACAGAATTTCTGCATCTGCCTCGCTCGCGGGCAGATTGTAATATTCGACAATGGGCAGAAGAACCGCTTCATGGCCTGCATCAGACAGATGGTCGGCGGTGATCCGAGCTGGCCCTGTTGCCCTGGTGATCAAAACTCTCATGACGACATCATCAGGAACACGCTTGGTCAATTCCAGCTTTCAAAAAAGGCGTCACCTGCCTTGTCGCGTAAGACTTGCGCCGCCGCTTTGCCGATCTCGGCAGCATCAGTTACAAGGCCCTCCAGTTCGATCTCATGCACATCGGTCCCGTCCGGCCGCAAGATCATGCCGTGAAAAGCCAGATTTTCACCGCTGATGACGGCATTTCCAGCAATCGGTGTCCGGCAGGATCCGTCAAGCCCGGCCAAAAATCTCCTTTCGCAGCGCAGTGCATCGGATGTATCCTTGTCGTTTACCAGTGCCAACAGCGCGTCGATTTCCTGATCGCCTGATCGGGTTTCCACGCAGATTGCGCCCTGGCCCGGTGCCGGCGGATATTCGTTGAGGGATAATAGGGCCGTAATCTGATCGGCCAGTCCAAGCCGATTGAGACCAGCTTCGGCCAGAATGGTGGCATCGACTTCACCAGCATGCAGTTTCCTCAATCGCGTTTGCACATTTCCCCGGTAATTGACCACCTTGATATCGGGCCTGTTCCGGCGAATTAGCGCCTGGCGTCGCAGCGAGGCACTTCCGATCACCGCACCCTGTGGCAAATCTTCAATCGACGCATGATTGGGGCAGATAAAGGCGTCCGAAACCGCTTCGCGCGGAAGGAAACACGACAATTCCAGCCCTTCGGGCAATATGGTTGGCATGTCCTTGGCCGAGTGGACCGCCATGTCGATACGACCATCCAGCAACTGCTCTTCAATCTCCTGGGTAAAGAGCCCTTTACCCCCAATTTCCGAAAGCGGACGGTCCTGGATTCGGTCCCCAGACGTACTGATGACGACGATTTCGATCTCGCGGCTTTCAACAGCATGGGCAGTTTCCAATCGGCCTTTAAGTTCGCGCGCCTGCGCCAATGCCAGCTCGCTGCCTCTCGTTCCAATTCTGATGCTGCCGTCAGTGCGGACTGATTGGCCTTGTGCCATTTTCTTTTGACTACCCTTCTGCTAGTTCCCTGCGGACTACCTGCCCTGCCGCCAAACGGATTCGGGGTTGTGAGTAGCGTTTTTGGATAAAAGGTACAATGCACGTCCTGGGAATTGAAACCAGCTGCGACGAAACTGCCGCCGCGATCGTCAGTCGTGACAAACATGGCGCGCCCCAAATCCTGTCAAACATTGTGCTGAGCCAGATCGACGAACATGAGGCATTTGGCGGTGTTGTGCCGGAGCTTGCAGCACGGGCCCATCTCCTGTCACTCGACCGTGTCATCCAGGCTGCCCTTACAGATGCTGGTATTGAATTCGATCAGCTTGATGCCATTGCTGCCACTGCGGGCCCCGGCCTGATTGGCGGCCTGCTCGTCGGGATGATGACTGGCAAGGCCTTGTCGGCGAGCCTTGATCTGCCCTTCATCGCAATCAATCACCTGGAAGGCCATGCGCTTACGGCACGGCTGACGCATGACATCTCTTACCCATATTTCCTTCTTCTTGTTTCGGGCGGCCACACACAGATTATCAATGTCAGGGGCTTGGGAAAATACAACCGGCTCGCAACAACAATCGATGATGCGCTCGGCGAGGCATTTGATAAGACGGCTAAATTACTGGGTCTGGGGTTTCCAGGCGGACCTCAAGTCGAAAGACATGCAATTTCCGGCGACCCAAAAAGATTTGTATTTCCAAGGCCGCTTTCGGGCCGCGATACACTGAATTTCTCCTTCTCGGGTCTCAAAACGGCAGTACGCCAGCGCGCTTCCGCGCTAGCGCCACTTTCCGAAAATGACATCGACGACATCTGCGCATCCTTCCAGCAGGCGATAACCGATACGCTGGTTGACCGGGTTACGCGAACAATCGAAAGCGTCGAAGCCCAGAACCTGGCAGGCAAACCCAGACGGTTTGTTGTTGCCGGTGGTGTCGCGGCCAATGCGAGTATTCGTTCGGCCCTGGAGACTGCATGCTCCTGGCAGGGCTGGGAATTTATTGCACCTCCTGCACATCTGTGCTCTGACAATGGTGCGATGATTGCCTGGGCGGGCCTTGAACGGCTGGAAGCAGGCCTGTTGTCAAAGCTTGACGAAATGCCTCACCCTAGATGGCCATTGGATCAGGAAACGGCTTCGATTATTGGTGCCGGAAAAAGGGGTGCAAAGGCATGAAGGATCAAGGAAACATCGCCGTGCTTGGTGCCGGCGCATGGGGTACGGCATTGGCATGTGCCGCGGCGCGCGCCGGAAATACGGTTACGCTCTTTGGCCGTGACCGGCAGGTGATTTCCGAAATTTCCCAACACTCCCGCAACAGTAAATATCTGCCGGACGTGATGCTCGACTTTGCACCCGGCAAATCTATCAACGTCACGGATGAGTTGACCGAGGCAATTGGCGAATCTGAAATAATCCTTCTGGCAATTCCGGCTCAGCAAATCTCTGCCATTGCAGGTCAACTGGTCGATATTCTGCCTGACAACTCCAGCCTTGTTTGCTGTGCAAAAGGCATTGACCGTCAACTTGGAAAATTGCCGGCCGAAATTCTGCAGGATCTTGTCGTTAAGAAGAAGCCAAATATTGGGATCGCCGCTCTGTCCGGACCAAGCTTCGCTACCGATGTTGCCGGTGGCCTGCCGACTGCTGTCACCGTGGCATCAAATTCAATAGCACTTTCCGACCAATTGGTCTCACGGCTCTCCTCGCCAAGATTTAGATGCTATGCAAGTTCGGATCTCAAAGGGGTCGAACTAGGAGGAGCGCTGAAGAACGTGATTGCCATTGCCGTCGGCGCAGTGCGTGGAATGCAGCTGGGAGCAAGCGCAGAGGCAGCATTGATTGCCCGTGGATTTGCCGAGATGAACCGCATTGCCATCAGCCTTGGCGCTCAGGCGTCGACCTTGACCGGCCTGTCGGGACTGGGTGATCTTGTCCTGACCTGCTCGCACACACAGTCACGAAATTTCTCCTATGGCATGGCATTGGGAACCGGCGAATCTCTCGAAGGCAGACCCTTGGCAGAAGGCGCTTTTACAGCTGCAATCGCAGCCAGCATTGCCAGGGACAACAAGATTGAAGCACCCATCATCATGGCAGTTTCGCAAGTCCTGGACCGTACCATAACCGCGCGCGAAGCGGTCGAAAAACTGCTGGAAAGACCCCTCCGCAAGGAGATCGATACCGCACCCAATTCTGGAGAAACTAAATGAAATACTGGCTGGTCAAATCCGAACCGTTCAAATGGTCCTGGCAAATGCAGAAGGACATGGGTGACGCTGGTCAGGAATGGGACGGTGTTCGCAATTATCAGGCGCGTAACTTCATGCGGGAAATGGCTTTGGGCGACCGGGTGTTCTTTTACCACTCGAATGAAGGCCTGGAAGTTGTCGGGATTGCCGAAGTTTCCGCGACCATTCACCCTGATTCGACAACCGATGATGAACGCTGGGAATGCGTGGATATCCGCGCCCTGGTCGACATGCCGGTTCCGGTAGGACTTCCGGACATCAAGGCAAATCCGAAACTGGCCGAGATGGTCCTGGTGGTCAATACCCGCCTCTCCGTCCAGCCGGTCACATCGAAAGAATGGATGGAAGTCTGTAAAATGGGTGGCCTTGACGGAAAAACGCTGAAACCGGCCTGATCTCGGTGGTTCATCCTGAAAATTTTGACAAGCGAACGCAGTTCATCATCGACAACACAGCGCTGATTTCCCCGGCTCATTTGCCGGAAATCCGGCTTCACACCGCCGACAGTGCGCACGAACTTTGGCACAAGACAGAAGATGAACTGCAGGCAATCGGTCTGCCCCCGCCATTCTGGGCATTCGCCTGGGCCGGTGGACAGGGGCTGGCGCGCTATATTCTCGACAATCCGAGATCGGTCTCGTCCAGAAACGTGCTGGATTTTGCCAGCGGCGGCGGCCTGGTTGCCATTTGCGCCCGCCTTGTCGGAGCAGCAAACGTGACGGCAAATGATATTGACCCCTATTCACGAGCGGCCATTAAACTGAACGCTGAGAAAAACCAGGTGGAGATCGCCTTTGACGGTCGCGATCTGCTTGATCTGCCGGCAACTCAGCTTGACGAATTCGAGGTGATCCTGGCAGGCGACGTTTTCTACGACCAGGCCTTGGCCAAGCGCGTCCTGCCCTGGTTTGGTAGATTGAAACAGCACGGCAAGACGATCCTGATCGGCGATCCCGGCCGCAACTACTTTCCGGCAGAGCAAATGACAAAGCTCACCGAATATTCGGTTCCCTCCACGCTTGAACTGGAAGACAATACCATCAAGCGCGTATCGGTCTGGGAATTCGCCGGCTGAGTCTACCTAGCTACCACGTACGCCTGGGGCCGGTATCGATGTGATAGAAGCCCTGCCTGGGATAATAGCTGTATCCGCCAACTTCCCGGCGGGATTTTAGGAAGTCCATAACTTCATAGCGGTTGGCGTCAACGGCGAAATCAACGGCCCGGCAGGTGAGATGATAGGATTTTGCCTTGCCGCCCTTGCGCTTGTTTTCCAACGGCCACCGATGGCTTGAATAGACTTTCACCGGTCCGAAATTCTGTGACACCTTGTTGAGCACGACTTTCAACCTCAACGGCACGCACCATCGAGTATCATTCCAGGTGACATCTATCGGATATTTTGCGCAGCCTGCCAGCAGAACGGCGCACAGCCAGAGCAACGCCATTGCTCTGGCCTTGGGCAGTGATCTCACGGCAGCCGCTTTCATGTTTCTTCCCTACGCAGAACAAAATCGGAAGCGGAAAAAGCATAGCGGCAATTGGTTAAAGTTTTAGCGAACTGAGGCCTTTGCTGTTAACCATAAAGTACAATAGGCTGAGGCGGCAAAATCAGGCCTTTGTCTAATGGACTGCAATCAAAAAGGCGTGATAACACACGGCATCAATTACTATGTAGCTTGCGGGTCAACACAGTTTTGGGCTGACCAACGGCAGTAAATCTCCCGGGGAGGAAAGACATGGACGTCAAACGCCATAAGGTTAAGGCAGCGTGGAAGAAGAAGGCTCTGATTGACAACGATACCTATGAAAAATGGTACAAACAGAGCGTCAAAAATCCTGAGAAGTTCTGGGGCAAGCACGGCAAGCGCATTAGCTGGTTCAAGCCCTATACCAAGGTCAAGAACACTTCCTTTCGCGGCAATGTCAAAATCAAGTGGTTTGAAGACGGCGTCACCAATGTTTCCTACAACTGCATCGACCGGCACCTGAAAAAGCGCGGCGATCAGACCGCGATTATCTGGGAAGGCGACAATCCTTATGATGACAAGAAGATCACCTATAAGGAACTGTCTGGCCATGTGAACCGGCTGGCAAATGTGATGAAGTCGAACGGCGTCAAGAAGGGCGACCGGGTGACAATCTATATGCCGATGATCCCGGAAGCCGCCTACGCCATGCTGGCCTGTACCCGGATCGGCGCCATTCATTCCATCGTGTTTGGTGGGTTTTCCCCCGATGCCCTTGCCGGCCGGATCGAGGATTGCAAATCCGAATTTGTCATCACAGCCGACGAAGGGCTGCGCGGTGGAAGAAAAATTCCGCTGAAGGACAATACCGACAAGGCAATCGACATCGCCAAGAAGAACGGTGCCCATGTCCGTCACGTGCTTGTCGTGCGGCGGACCGGTGGCGCCATCGAAATGACCGATGGCCGCGATCTCTGGTATCACGAGGAGATGGCAAGGGCCGATGCCAAGTGCAAACCCGAACCGATGAAGGCCGAAGACCCGCTCTTCATTCTTTATACGTCAGGATCGACCGGCAAACCAAAGGGCGTGTTGCACACGACCGGCGGCTATCTGGTCTACGCGTCCATGACGCATGAGTATATTTTTGATTACCACGAAGGTGACGTCTACTGGTGCACGGCTGACGTCGGTTGGGTAACCGGGCATTCCTATATCGTCTACGGCCCGCTCGCCAATGGTGCAATCACCCTGATGTTTGAAGGCGTGCCGAACTATCCCGACGCCTCCCGGTTCTGGGACGTGGTCGACAAGCACCAGGTCAACATCTTCTACACCGCACCGACGGCGATCCGGGCGCTGATGGGCGCCGGCGATGACGCCGTCAAGCGGACTTCACGCAAATCGCTGCGCCTGCTCGGTTCCGTCGGTGAGCCGATCAATCCCGAGGCCTGGGAGTGGTATTATGATGTAGTCGGCGACAAACGCTGCCCGATTGTCGATACCTGGTGGCAGACCGAAACCGGCGGCATTCTGATCACACCTCTGCCCGGCGCAATTGACCTGAAAGCCGGATCGGCAACCCTGCCATTCTTCGGCGTTCAACCGCAGCTGGTCGATAATGACGGCAAGGTTCTGGAAGGCGCCACCGACGGCAATCTGTGCATCATCGATTCCTGGCCGGGCCAGATGCGCACCGTCTATGGTGACCATGAGCGTTTCATCCAGACCTATTTCTCCACCTACAAGGGTAAATATTTCACCGGTGATGGTTGCCGGCGCGACGAAGACGGATATTACTGGATTACCGGCCGTGTCGATGATGTCATTAACGTGTCCGGCCACCGCATGGGTACTGCCGAAGTTGAATCGGCGCTCGTCGCCCATGACAAGGTCTCCGAATCCGCCGTTGTCGGCTATCCGCACGACATCAAGGGCCAGGGCATCTATGCCTATGTCACGCTTATGTCCGGTGAGGTACACAGTGATGCGCTTCGAAAGGAGCTAATCACCCATGTCCGCACCGAGATCGGACCGATCGCTTCGCCCGACAAGATCCAGTTTGCGCCGGGTCTTCCGAAAACCCGTTCCGGAAAAATCATGCGGCGTATTCTGCGCAAGATTGCCGAGGATGATTTCGGCTCGCTGGGCGATACCTCTACGCTGGCCGAACCCGCTGTTGTCGATGATCTGATCGAAAACCGGCAGAACAAAAAAGGATAGCATATTCAGCACAGCTCAAGCGACCGGCGTCGGGTTAGCCCGGAACTAGCCGCCGAGCTGCTGCTTCAGCATCTCGAAAACCGGTGGCGGAACATAATCTTTACTCTGTTCCGCCAGCATTTTTTCCAGGGATGAACCCTCATCGGCCAGTATTTTACCGCAGGCATCGATATAGCCTTTGTAGACCCGTACGGTCGGACACGCGCCTTCAAATCCGCTGATTTCAAATCCGCGATATCCCAAGGCTGGCGGTTCCGGCACTGCGTCCGAGCCGGCGGATGCCAGGCCTGCGAGTAGCGCAACAATCTTGGCCGAAACGGCAAGATCAACGGTCCACTCCGGATTTGGAATTCCGGAGAACATGTCCAGCATTACCCGCAAACCGGTATCCTGTTCAGCGATTTGAGTACCTCATTGGCCAATCGTCGCCTTGCGGCGCGCCGCCGAGGCAACCTAACTGATTTTAACCCAGCTCCCAGTTACCATATAACTGCAGAAATCCGTATAGGGCCCGCGATCGCAGGTCTTCGGATCGGTGATCGGATTACCGCTATTGTCGGTATTTCTGGCAGTAGTTTGGCCAGGCTTGTGCGACCAGCATCCGACATCATCCTGCCGATACCAGTGATAGTCATAACCCGGCGCGACGACCAGCGCGACATACCACCCTTGACCGGCGGTCAACTTGCCGGAAAACCCGCCGACTGGGTTCAATCCATCGCTTTGGGCTGAGGGCTGGACGCCCGGGCATGTCAGTGCCGTTATCGGATTGCCGGTCGCCCGGCCCGGCTGCGCGAAGGTGTTGGTCGCCTGGTTATTGGCATAATTATAGCAGTTATTATAGGGCTGGCGCGACGGTATGTTCCAGAATCCTGGATTATAGGCGGGCGCATCAGCCGCCATGCAGACCGGGCAGCCGGGATCTTTTTCTTTATCGATGTCTGGCGGGAAAAGCAGTTCGGGCCTTGCAAAGACGCGGCTTTGGTCAGCAATGGCAAATTCCAAGATGTCACCTGCAATTCCCGCCGCTTCCGCTGCCTTCATGAGGAATTCTTCTGCAGGCACCGAGTTGTAGACGTGAATTCCACGCGGACCTGCCGGCGCGAGAAACAGACTTGGCACCGCCCGCTCCGGTGCTTCGATCATGGAAACCTCAAACCCGCGATAGCCAAGCACATCGGGCTGGACATTGGACAGCAATTTGTCCGCATCTGTCTCGATCAATGGCAGCAACTTTTTTGACATTTCCTCATCAAGCACGAAACGCGGATTCTCCCGCCCTGAAAAAATGTCCATTGTCACAATGAAGTTCATCCTAAATCTCCTCACCAGAAAAAATTACAATATACAGCAAAAGCCGGGCGCAGATTATCGGAACTAAAATATAAATCAATGTATTAGCTGAATTTATTTATTATAAAGAAGTACTTATATTAGAATCATAAGATATAAATCATGGAAATGTTGAAGATAGCTGTGTTAATAGCCAAATTTATTGCCGAAGACTGTTTGCTTTTGGTTGTTTCAAATTTTGCTAACTATGGCACGGGTATTGGTTTTACCCCTTGCCAACCGAACAAATGCGTTCCACATTGATCGAGTGTTCAACAAATCGAAAGGAGGTGATCCGATGTCGAGTGATTTCCAGGGAATAGAGGTTTCGCGCGGATCGGTTGCTGAAAGGAGCAGCCTCTGATCGGATGACGGACCGCAGGCCGTGCCGGAAGGCATTCGGCCAGCGAAGCTGAATTCCAAAGAAATTACGCCGCCGTCTGATTGTTTCAGGCGGCGGTTTTTTGTGTTGTCATGCCGAAAAAGACGAAGCCTGCCGGGGGAGGAGGATCCGGCAGGCTTCGGTACACTGTTCCGGCAATGGGAGGAGGATACTGCCGGAACCACAATCCGCATGTGGGAGGAGGATACATACGGATCGATCTCTAAACGTTTTAAAAACGTCTTGTTGATCTGAATATAATAGAGAAAATATAATTGTGCAGTGCATTATTTTCAATGCTGCTATGCAATATTTTCACAGCTAATGTCAAAAAAATCGTAATTTTCTGTTCAAAACAAAAAAAGTCCCGGAAGCGCAGTGTGGGCAGCGCTCCCGGGTTTCTCCAGCTTTCGGGGCGGTTGTCCCCGTTCGGCAAGCCGGAGTATCTGGATTATTTGCTCAATCTGAGTTTCTGGATGTCCAGGGCGATCTTCTGGAATGCCTGGCGCAATTCCTGCTCGCTGGCCGTATCGAAGAAATAGGTTGATTCGCTGGTGTCGGGCGTGGCGCAGTCTTCCAGCATTTCGCGCGCTTCCTCTTCTTCTTCATCCAGCTTGAACGCGATTGTATAAACGGTGATCCCGTCGCCCTTGCCCTTGGGCGCTTTCATGTCATTGCAAATTTCGATTGCCGACCCAGTGGATGCAACCATCTGTTCTCCATACGGGGCATATCTCACACCGTCAAAATAGGTGTTGAACTCACCATCGGTCATCACGATGGCGATTTTCTTGACCGGATCATCATAATTCGCCGGATCACTGGCTTTCGGCCATAGGCTCTTCCAGTTCTCCGAGAGCATGTAATAGCCCCAGGCGATGCCGATATGACCCGCAGTCCACCCGTTATCCCGGTAGTTGTTGATGTCACGAAGAAGCTGCTTGCGATTGTTGGTCAGCGGTTGAATATCTTGGGATGGACAGTTCCACCAGTTCACCCTTCGGTCAGCACCAACAGGTGATTTTGTGTAGGAAGCGTCAGTTGATCCATTCGGACCGCCCCGTTCCGTGACACAGTTCCGGTATCCGGATCTACCACCGGCGGCTGTCCTTGCATATGAGCCGGCATTGACCGACCCAGAGTAAGGAACAAGCCCGATCCGCATTTTTTCGCTGTCGGTATCATCTGGGATCAATATTTCAACCGCATCGCTGGCTGCTTGTTTCAGCGCAGCCAATTTGCTCCGCCCTCCAGTATGCACCGGATCACCCATCGAGCCAGTTACATCCAGCACCATGGCGACTTCGATTGAATCTGGCGAAAATCTTGCCTCGCTGCCGGAACCAATCGCCACCGACGTTGTGCCCATCAGGCCCATAAATGCCATGTCGACATCGGTTTTTGTCTTGGCGCTGACCATGCCTTCCTCGGAATCGATCTGGAAATCGACAATCGATACCTGGTCATAGGCAACATTGCGGTTTTCGAGATTGGATTCGAAGAAGTCATCAAACACCTGGCGGACTTCTGCATCGGACTTGCCGCCATTCGATAACTCCACCCCGGCAGCCAGAATAGCCGCATCCAGAGCATCATCGACAATCGTCCTTGCCTGCATCATCCGCGTGTAATCGACCGCGAGCCCGGCACACAGCGCTGCCGCCATAATGGTAACCCCGATCGTGGGTGCGAATGCGCCGCTTTTGTCAGCAGAAAATCTGCAGGCACTGGCAAGGAACTGGCTCGAAATTCGTTTTAGGTCAGACATGTTTGGCTCCGGCGTTGGGATGCTTCTTCAAAGCTGCCGGATAAGGTGCATGCGCCTTGCCAGTTTGGCCCTGACCGGGCCTGCCAAGCTGATTTATTTCCTAACTAGCTGAAATTAAAGGGAAAACGGATTTTCCTTGGTTAATTAACCGTGAACCATATCGCTAAAATAGCCACCTTGGCCGTTAGTGATCCATTTACCATGCCAAATGCTGTGCCAGATCGGTACAGAATCGGTAAGTCGCCCGTTACCGGTTTCCGTTTCGATACAGTTTCAAAGAGAAGGAGCACCGGCGAAAAAGACCTAAAAGTCGCTGGCAATGCCCTTGTTTTCCCAATCGCCATAACGGGCCGGGTCAGGACCCGCCCGGCCATTGATTTCCTTCGGGGGTTTCGGCCGCGCATCCATCTGCTTGCGTCGCTCTTCGGCCTCGGCAAGTGCCCGTTTGGCCGCTTCCGGCAATTCCCGTGCGGGAACATTGGTTGTTTCATCAGGACTGCTGTCAGCAGCGGATTTTTCCATTACCTGCTTTGAATTATCCTCGGGCGAGCAATCCGGTTCCGTCTTGTCGTTCATCCAATCCTGCCAATAAATGCTTGAAGCCGGGCAATTTCAAACCCATCATATAATGCATGGTTGTCAGGGGTCCAAACAATCAGCCCGAATTCACGCCAACGGACCAGACCTATCCGGAGAAATCATGAACGTCATTCGTACCGCCATGCTGCTTGCATTCATGACAGCCCTTTTCATGGCCGTTGGCTTCATGATTGGCGGGTCTGGCGGCATGATGATCGCGTTTTTCATCGCAGCCGGGATGAATTTCTACAGCTATTGGAATTCTGACAAGATGGTCCTGCGCATGCATCACGCCATCGAGGTCGGACCGGATAATGCGCCGGAATATTATGAAATCGTCCGGCGTCTGGCAGAGGTCAATGACATGCCGATGCCGAAGACCTATGTGATCAAGTCTCCGCAGCCGAACGCTTTTGCAACCGGTCGAAACCCGGAAAACGCCGCGGTTGCCGCCAGTACCGGCTTGCTGGAAACCCTGTCGCCGGAGGAAATTGCAGGCGTCATGGCGCATGAACTGGCCCATATTGCCAATCGCGATACGCTGATCATGACAATCACTGCCACGCTGGCCGGCGCAATATCCATGCTCGGCAATTTCGCTTTCTTTATGGGCGGCAATCGTGGGAACAATCCCTTCGGCATGATCGGGACATTGTTGGCAATTCTGGTCGCACCCTTTGCCGCGATGCTCGTTCAGATGGCAATCAGCCGCACGAGGGAATATTCCGCCGACCGACTTGGCGCGCAGATTTGCGGCCGTCCCGAATGGCTGGCTTCCGCGCTTGGCAAGATTGCCCGTGGCGCAAAGCAAATCCCCAATCAGCTTGCCGAGAAAAATCCGGCATCTGCCCACATGTTCATTATCAACCCGCTGGGGCTGCATGCCCGCGACAGCCTGTTTTCAACCCATCCGAATACCGAGAACCGGATTGCCGCCCTGATGCATATGAGGAACGAACCGGATTTTCATGACGGTGACGTGGCGCCGGCCGCCCAACCACAAACCAGGCAAACAGCTGCACCGGCAAGAAAATCTAACGAAGCAACCGTGAACCCATGGAAAAAGGCCAAAAAAGAATCTGCCATGGCACGGCAGCCCGCCAAGCCCGCCAGAAAGCCAAAACAGGACAACATCTGGGGGCGTAAGGCTGCTGACAAGCGTTCGACATCCTCACGCAAATCGACTAAGGGCAATAATCCTCGCAGCAAGGGACCATGGAACTAGATGGTCTCGATACCAGTTTTGCCTGAATGAACCGTCAGCCTACGACTTCGCGATATCAGCCGGAACCACGCCAGCGGGTCGGACTTGCCGCGCGCAAGGCCGCCGCTGCAATGCTGGAGCGTGTTGTCGATCGGCATCAAACATTCGACACCATCACCAATGAAAAATCCGGACATGGCAGCTACCAGGCGCTGATTGCAAAGGATCGTGCACTCGTACGCGCCATATTATTGACGGCACTCCGGCACCGCGGACGGCTGGAGTTTGTTTTGCTCGGCGCTCTCGACCGCAAGCCGCCGCAAAAGGCACGCCACCTGCTCCATACGCTCCATGTTGCGGCAGCACAAATCCTCTACATGGACGTACCCGACAGCGCCGCGGTCAATCTGGCGGTCACGGCCCTTCGAGATGACAGGCGAAGTTCGCGTTTTGCCGCCATGGCGAATGCTGTCCTGCGTCGCATCTCTCGCGAAAAGGAAGCGTTTCTGGAAAAGGCTCATGCCTGGCAGCTTGCATTCCCGAAATGGCTGGCAGATTTGATCCGCCGCGATTACGGGCAGGAAAAGGCAGCGGCGATCGCGGCAATGATCGCCGAAGAACCGCTCCTCGATCTCACCCTGAGGGGTGATCTGAGCCGGGAAAACCGGGACAAACTAGTAAAGGAGCTGCAGGGAACACGACTGCCGACCGGTTCTGTTCGTTTGGATACGAGCACACCTATAGAAAAGCTACCCGGCTTTGACGAGGGGGCTTGGTGGGTTCAAGATGCCGCATCAGCGCTCCCTGCCAGATTGCTAGGCCCGGTCGATGGTCTTCATATTGCAGATTTATGCGCCGCACCTGGCGGCAAGACCGCGCAATTAGTCACAAGCGGCGCACAAGTCACCAGCGTTGATATTTCTTCGGCCCGGTTGACCCGGTTGAAGCAGAACCTTATCCGGCTAAATTTGGCTGCGGATGTTGTCAAAGCGGACATATTCGAATGGCAATCGGATCGCAAATTTGACGCCATTCTCCTGGATGCACCCTGTTCATCCACAGGAACGATGCGTCGTCACCCAGATGTGATGTGGGTCAAAACCGCCGAAGATACTGCCGAACTCGCCATTCTCCAGCGCCGGATGATTTCAAGATCTGCCGAACTGCTCAAACCGGGCGGAACCCTGATCTACGCCAACTGCTCGCTCCTCAAACAGGAGGGCGAGGACATCGTTGCGGACATCACCAAATCATCTTTTGAATTGGAATTTATTCCTCTCAAAGCCGGAGAACACAAGGACTTGGAGCAATTCATCAACAAGCAGGGAACGCTCAGAACCCTGCCCTCGGATCTCCCGGCAAAAGAATTGGGCGGAGCGGATCTGGATATTCGGAGTGGCGGAATGGACGGCTTTTTCGCTGCCCGATTCAGAAAATCAGGCGCTGGAAAATAGGCTCTCATCTTTTGGTGATTTGCAAAATCGCCAGAGGTGAATCACAAATGCACCGATTTGGTACAAAATCGTTATGGACTAACGTAACGTAACGTGGTTTTCTGCCATGATTACAGGTTCTTGGGGGCTTATTACGAAGTAAGATGGCGTTAGCTGATTCACACAGGCTTATGGGATTTGCCATCGCCGAAAGTTGGCGCGGATTGCGCCGCAAACTGGTCGGCGGACGTCCCGGTGCAGTCAGAATATCCGGTCCATCACCAGAGCGTCTGGTGCTGGCACCGCCGGACTTGCACACCGCTGACCCGACGGTCGCTCAGGATATCTATTCCGGGGTTTACAATTTCGCTGGCCGCACCGCATTTGCCAGGGGAACAAATCCC
>JANQQM010000157.1 GCA_028289365.1 Salaquimonas sp.
GACGAGACAATCTGCGTTCCCGTGATCCCGCTGGAGCGCCTTATCCTGATAAACAGGTCGCCGCATGACCGATTCCGACCTGATCGCCACGTTCAAAAATGTCGTCGGTTCACGCCATGTCATTGTCGGCGACCGTGCCACCGAACGATTTCGGCGCGGGTTCAGGTCTGGGGAAGGCGAGGCCCTGTGTGTGATCCGCCCTGCCACGCTATTGGAACAGTGGAAGATACTCGAGGCATGTGTGGCCGCGGACAAGATCGTCATCATGCAAGCTGCCAATACCGGGTTGACGGAGGGCTCGACACCAAAGGGCAGCTATGATCGCGATGTCGTGCTGATCAACACCCAGCGCATGGACAAGATCGTTCCGCTAGGCAAAGGCGAGCAGATTATTGCGTTTCCCGGCGCGACCCTGTTTGCATTGGAAAAGATGCTGACACCCAAGGGTCGCGAGCCGGATTCCGTAATTGGCTCGTCCTGCATTGGTGCGTCCATTATCGGTGGCGTTTGCAACAATTCCGGCGGGTCCCTGGTCGAGCGCGGGCCGGCCTATACAGAGCTGGCGCTTTACGCCCAGCTTGGAAATGATGGCAATCTGCGCCTGATCAATCATCTGGGCATTGAACTGGGTGAGACACCGGAAGAAATTCTGACGCGGCTCGAAAAGGGCGAATTCAACCGGGAGATCAAGCCGACCAATCGTAAGGCATCGGCGACCGATTATGTGGAGCAGGTCCGCGATGTTGATGCTCCAAGTCCGGCGCGGTTCAATGCCGACAAGCGACGGCTATACGAGGCTTCAGGTTGTGCAGGTAAGCTAGGGGTGTTCGCGGTCCGTCTCGATACCTATCCGAAATCTCAGGCGCAGAAGACCTTCTACATCGGTACCAATGAAGTCGAGGATCTGACGGAACTGCGCCGTCATATCCTGGCCATATTCGAATCGCTTCCGGTCTCTGCCGAATATATGGAGCGCGAGGTTTTCGACATCACCGAGAAGTACGGCAAGGACACGGTGATGATGATTGATTGGTTCGGGACCGACAGGCTGCCCCTATTCTTCGCGATGAAGGGTACTGCCGATGCCTGGCTGAAGAAAGTGCCCCTGATGGACGGCTTCACGGATCGGTTCATGCAGCTGGTTTCACGTCTGACACCGGCGGTGTTGCCGAAGAGAATGACCGCATTTCGGGATCGCTATCGCCATCACCTGATCCTGAAAATGCAGGATGAAGGCGTTGGTGAAGCCACACACTATCTGGCAGAATATTTCGGCGACCGGGAAGGTGATTATTTTGAGTGCTCCGGTCGCGAGGCAAAGATAGCCGGTCTTCATCGCTTTGCGGCTGCTGGAGCTGCCGTTCGTTATATGGCGATCCATCGCAAGGAAGTGGAGGATATCCTCCCGCTCGATATTGCGTTACGCCGCGACGACCGGGACTGGTATGAACAGTTGCCGGCAGAGATCGAAGACAAACTGGTGCACAAGCTCTATTACGGGCACTTCATGTGCCATGTCCTGCACCAGGACTATGTTGTCAAAAAGGGCGTCGATACCGGTGCGCTCAAATCCGAAATGCTGGAACTGCTCGACAAGCGCGGCGCAGAGTACCCAGCAGAGCATAATGTCGGTCATCTATATGCTGCAAAACCGGATCTGGCTGACCACTACAAATGCTGTGATCCGACAAACAGTTTTAATCCCGGCATTGGCAAAATGTCGAAGAAAAAGAACTATGAGGTGGCGAAAGTTTCGGGTTGATTGGAGTAGGGTTTATTCAGAATGCTGAACTATCCATCCTGATCACTGTTAGCAGCGGCCTTGGCTGCGGTTTCTTCGTTCAGGATTTCGTTGCAGGTTTGTGCAAACTTCAAATAAAACGGTTCTGAGTCCGTTTGAGTTCCCAAAACCCTGTCCACCTCGATTTTCTGCGTCACTTTTTCTTCGCAAACCGTAGAAATTGTGCATCGATAGACGAAGCTTCTTGCCAGCAATGAGTAACCACCCTTTGACACACATTGAAGTG
The DNA here is from genome assembly GCA_028289365.1 of Salaquimonas sp. Classification (GTDB taxonomy): domain Bacteria; phylum Pseudomonadota; class Alphaproteobacteria; order Rhizobiales; family Rhizobiaceae; genus BOKV01. The sequence continues at coordinate 2,028 of JANQQM010000157.1, forward strand.
TCTCGAGAGCGCCGTAATGCTCTGGAGATGCAATATCGCGGTATTCTGCTTCAAACAATGCAGGCGCTGATTCCTCTGGTGACGGGTAAAGCCAAATTAAAAGAGGAATGGATATTAGGAGAATTACAAATATTCCGGCTGCAAAATGGGCAAGTTTCATGAACTTATCTCGGACTATCAAGCTCTGTTTCTAAAGTGTGGACTTTTATTCGATCTGCAAGATATTGCCACTAGACGACCCGCCGGCCTTCTCCATCGATCAGCAATTGACCGTCCGCCTTCGCAAACGGACCTGGTGGATATTGATCGAGCAGGTCGAGAACCGTTTCGCTCGGTCTGCACATACGAATCCCCTTTGGCGTACAGACGATGGGGCGGTTGACGAGTATCGGGTGGTCAATCATGGCGCTTAGCAGCTGTTCGTCGGACACAGACTCGTTTGTGAGACCCATTTCCTCGGCCGGTGATTTCGAGACCCTCAATGCCTGCCTGGGGGTCAGATCGGCGGCGGCAAAGAGGCCCAATAATTGCGGTTTCGTCCAACCCGCCTGCAGATATTCAATTACGGTCGGCTTATAGCCGGCTGACCGGATGATCGCGAGCACATTACGGGAAGTTCCGCAATCAGGGTTATGATGGATTACAACGGCCATTGTTCTGCTCCGAAATCACATTGAGTATCTGGTTGCTGAGAAATTGAGGCGTTACTCTTGCTTGAAATATTTTCAAATTATCACTGTCGTATGACTGTGTTTTGTCATCGGCGCAACTGAAAAGACGAAAAGAAACCTTGTCAGTGTCAGCATATTGAGGTCATTCCATTGTCACATTGTTTCATGTAACGTCGATTTTCCAATGCGGATGGAAAATATCCGTTTCAACAAAAACACATTACCCCGAGGTTTCAGTAATGAGCGATCTTATCGTTTTGGGATTTGATGGCGTTCAGTCAGCAGATGAAGTGCTGACAAAGCTACGCGCCATGCAGAAGCAGCATTTGGTTGATCTGGAGGATGCTTGCGTCGTAATTCGCGATGCAGACGGCAAGGTGCAAATCAAACAAGCGGTAAATATGACCGCGCTTGGTGCCACAAGTGGTGCGGGCACCGGAATGTTGATTGGGGCGCTTGCCGGGTTGCTTGTCCTGAACCCGCTGGCCGGTATGGCCGTCGGCGGTCTTGCCGGCGCTGGCATGGGTGCATTGTCCGGGTCGCTCGCGGATTTCGGGATCAATGACGAATTCATCAAGGATCTGGGCTCAACCATTCCGGTTTCGCATTCTGCGCTTTTCCTCTTAGTAAGGAATTCGACACCCGACAAGGTGTTGCCGGAAATCGAGCCGTTCAATCCGAAAGTGCTGAAAACTTCACTGTCGAATGAGCAGGAAGAACGTTTGAAAGCAGTGCTGGCAGATGGCGAACAGGCCAAGGCCTGATTGTCTATCCAATCATTGGCCTGCGGCAGGCATTATCTGACGCAGGCCTCTTCCTTCAGACGATCTGAAAGCATGACTTACAGGGCGATGTAACCGATTACCGGAATCGCGATCAGACTAAGAGCAAATGTTGCAACGAGAAGTGCCGAGGCGATTGCCGCGTCACAGCCATAACGTGCTGCAATGACTGCGGCCAATGCGCCTGAGGGCATTGCCGCCTCGAGAATCAGAATGTTCTCTTCCAGTTCAGGTAGATCCATTGCGTTGGCAATGACACCAGCCAGCAGCGGTTCCACAATCAGCTTTAATATGCTCACCAGCAGTAGGGGATAGGCGATCCGAGCAAGCGATATCGGCCGCAACATGAGCCCAATGGTGAAAGCGACAAGGAATGTCAGCGAGTTGCTCGCGATCCTGAGTACGTTGTTCAGCAATTCCACCGCCCGGTGATCTTGCGGAATTCCGATGGCCGATGCCGTCAGTCCCAGCAGAAGTGCAATGACGATGGGGGAACGAACGAATTTCAGGGCAGCATCGCGTATGTTCACTTCTTCCTGTGAGCCACCGAAATAACTGGCAATTGCCACCCCCACGGTCATGAGCGGCAGGATCACACCTACTTCGCCCATGATCACGACTTCACTCATGATTTCCGCGTTGTCGCCGTAGATATTCTGAAGAATGGAATATCCAAGGGTGGAGGTGCTGCCGACGCCCGCAACCAAAATGACGGATCCCAGGACATGACGCTCAAGGCGCATCCAGCTGCCGATTATCCAGGCGACGACCATGACAATGGCAATTGCCAGGAACAAGGCAAATGCCAGTTTGAACTTGGAAGGGTCAATTGGCTCGCGACTCAAGCTCAAGAATATCAGGGCAGGGAGGGCAAAGTCGGTCACAAGGCGCGCGAATACGGCTTGTTCGCCTTCCTTTACCACCGAACGCTTCCGTAGCCACACGGCAGAGCCTATCAGCGCCAACATGACGATAAAGGAGTCGATCAGGCTTTCGAGTTGCAATCCACAATTTCCGTCATTGCTCAGCGATGGCTGTCGCTGAAAAAGGCTGCTTTGAACCTCGAATCGTAGCATCGACCGATAAATGAAGTAAATTATCGCTTAGACGTACAAATATCTAACATCACACCCAGTCTCGGGACTTTCGGCATAACGCGAATAAATTCCGGGTATCTCGGCGTCATTCCTTGTCAAACCCACGAATGATGTCATTGATAAACTGGATCAGCTGGGTCTCGATATCCCGGCGTCTGACGGCCACAAATCGGCCTTCCAAACTGAGGGATACTATTCCGTGCACCGCCGCAAAGAGGATGCGGGATTGAACGGCGAGCGCCTTTTCGTCCAGGTTCGGACGCAGCTTTGCAAGTGGAATTGCGATCCAACGCATAAGGACCAGATGTTCTGCCACATGCCATTCGGGGGCAGGGGCGCCTTCGGGTAATCGATGATTGAACAGGGCTGACCAAATATTCCGGTTTTCGGTTGCGAATTTAAGGTATTCGACAGCCAGCGCGACCAGGACTTCCTGCGGTGAATCGGCGCTTTTCGAGGCTGCTTCCATCACCGATCCCAGTTGCGTCAGCGTGCTCGAATTGACGTGCAGAACGACGTCATCAACATCCGAGAATACTGTATAAAGGCTGCCGACGGCACAATCGGCATCCTTCGCAATATCACGTGCGCGGAGTTCATCCAGGCCTGATTCAGCGATCCTCTGACGGGCGGCATTTATTATCGCCTGTCTGAGTGCTTCCTTTTTCGCTTCCCGTTTTCCGCTCATTAACCATCAAATCCCAATTTTGAACAATGTTCATTTTTTTCTTGAACATTGTTCATTATTCTCTATCTTGTGTTCATGAACAATGTTCATAAACGGAGATAGCGAGATGATCAAACTATTTTATGCACTGATCCGCGGTACTGCGAATGAAGCTGCGGAGAGTTTCACCGACCGGCATGGGCTTACAATTCTGCGCCAGCAAATCAACGATTCTGCCCGCGCAGTCCAATCCGCGCGCAAGGCGGTTGCGATTGCGATTGCCCAAAACAAGCAGGAGGAAGAGCAATATAACCAGATTGTTTCACGGCTAAATGATCTTGAAGAACGGACCATCATTGCTCTTGAGAAAGGCAAAAAGAAAATCGCCCAGGAGGCTGCGGAAACAATCGCGCTGCTTGAGGCGGAGCGCGACACCTCCAAGGAAGCGCTTTCCCGATTTCAGACCGAAATCGATCGTCTGAAACGACAGGTCCGTAAGGCTGAAGCCCGGTTGCGCGATCTACGCCGCGGCCAGCGAATTGCCGATGTCACGGACAAGACGCAGCGGATGCGCGGGGAGGGGGAGCCTGTTGCCCTTTCAACCCTTGCCGATGCCGAAGAAACTCTGCTGCGCCTTCGAGTCCGGCAGCAGCAGATCGATTCCACTGCTGAGGCGATTGCCGAATTGGACGATGAAGGGTGCTCCGACAAAATCATCGAAAAGCTGGCGGAAGCCGGTTGCGGAGCAGCGCTGAAGACCTCTGCAGATGATGTTCTGGAACGCCTCAGCAAACGCGTTTCAAAACCAGCCTGAACAAGAACTTCTCACCAAACGCTTAGGAAAGGATCAATCAAATGAGCGAGAGATTTACTGGACATTCAACCGCATGGCAGAACTTTTCAATCGCCAGCTTCGTGATTGCGGCGGCGATGATGGGAGGCGGCATCTTCTTCATGGATGCGACCTTTGCGGCGAAAGGCTTCTACGCGATGTCGGCAATCATGCTGGTGCACACTTCGATCACCGTCACGAAAACAATGCGCGACAATGCGGAAGCAGAACGTCTCATCCACAAAATTGAGGATGCCAAGACTGAGAAGCTTCTGATGGAAGTCAACCAGACCCAATCAAGCTAGATAGATAAACTCCCGCCTGATTACTTAATCGTTTTTCAAGCAAGATAGATTAAGTGGTCGGGCGGGTACGCATATTAGGGAGAAGCAGCAATGCAAACCAATATGATCACGTCAAAACGCTTTGCGCCATTGTTCTGGACCCAGTTTCTGTCGGCGTTCAATGATAATTTTCTGAAGAATACACTCGTTTTATTGATCCTGTTTCAGCTTGCGACAACAGAAGCTGCTTCCTTGATCACGCTTGCAGGCGCGATATTCATGGCGCCGTTTCTACTTTTGTCCGCGCTTGGCGGCCAGTTGGCTGACAAATTCGACAAGGCCTGGCTGGCCGAAAAACTAAAGCTCGCCGAGATCGGCGCTGCCGCCATAGCGGTTGTCGGAATTGGGTTTTCCTCGATACCGGTGCTCATGACATCGCTGTTCCTGTTTGGTGTCATTTCGGCGCTGTTCGGGCCTATCAAATATGGCATTCTGCCTGATCATCTGGAAACCAAAGAGCTGCCCAAGGCAAATGCCTGGATCGAGGCAGCGACATTTATCGCCATTCTCGGCGGAACCATTGTTGGTGGCCTTGCTTCGGTCGGCGGCGTGAACGTCTTTATCTTCGGCCCAATGATGATGGGCTTTGCGGTCGTCTGCTGGTTGGCGAGCCGGTACATTCCGTCAACGAAGCGTGCCGCGCCAGATCTTGTCGTCGACAAGAATATCTTCCGATCGACCTGGTCTCTGGTCCGCGAACTTCGTGGTAACAACAAGATTTTTCGTGCCAGCCTGATGGCCGCCTGGTTCTGGCTGGTTGGTGCTGTCGTGCTGTCCTTGATGCCGACCATGGTTAAGGAATTACTTGGCGGCAACGAGATGGCTGTCACCGCTTATCTTGCAGTATTTGCAATTGCGATTGCGGTTGGTTCTGCGATTGCTGCCTGGATGTCGGCTGGACGGGTTGTCCTGCTTCCAGTCCCGGTTGGTGCTTTGCTGATCGCTGCCTTCGGACTGGATCTGGCCTGGACGCTTTCCAGTCTTGAAGCCGTTCCGGTTGCAGCATCTCTTTCGGATTTCTTTGCAAATCCGGGAACCATTCGGGTTGGAATCGATCTTGCCGGATTAGCGATTGCAGGTGCGTTTATGGCGGTGCCTAGTTTCACTGCGATTCAGGCCTGGGCAGAAGACAATCACCGCGCCCGGATCATCGCTGCGGCAAATATCCTTTCGGCCGGATTCATGACCGTTGGCGGACTTGTTGTCGCCGTACTGCAGTCGCAGGGCATTGGTGTCGCGGAGCTTATGTTTGGCTTGGCTGCACTGAATGCGGTTGTGGCCTGGCTGATGCTTCGCTACTTGCCAACAAATGCGTTTCGCGATTTTGTTTCGATCATCTTCCGTGCCTTTCTACGGCTTGAGGTCCAGGGCCTTGAAAACATCAAGAAGGCAGGTGATGCCCCGATCATTGCACTTAACCATGTGAGCTTTCTGGATGGCCCCCTTGCTCTGGCGCTGACCGAGGAAGAGCCGGTATTTGCCGTTGATCACAATATTTCCAAGAGATGGTGGGCAAAGCCGTTCCTCAAGCTGTGTAATTTCTTGCCGCTTGATCCTTCCAAGCCGATGGCAATCAGAACGCTGATCAAAGCCGTCGACGCGGGCGATCCGCTGGTTATATTCCCCGAGGGGCGCATTACGGTGACCGGTGGCCTGATGAAGGTCTATGATGGTGCAGCCATGGTTGCCGACAAGACCGGATCGATGGTTGTTCCTGTTCGGATTGAAGGTCTCGAGAAAAGTTATTTCTCGCGTCTTGCTTCAAGCCAGGTCCGGCGCAGATTGTTCCCGAAGGTTACTGTCAAGATTATGGAGCCGGTCAAGCTTTCCGTCGATGATGAGTTGCGCGGTCGCAAACGCCGTGCAGCAGCCGGAACGAGTCTTTACCAGACGATGTCTCAACTGGTTTTCAATACAACCGACATCAACAAGACTGTACTCGAGAAAGTCATCGAAACGGCCAAGGAGCGGGGTAACGGCAAACTTGCCGTGCAGGATCCGCTGTCAGGTTCCTTGAGCTATGGGAAGCTGCTTACCGGTGCCGCCGTATTGGGTGCGCGCTTCAAGCAGATGTTCCCCGATCAGGAGAATATCGGCGTGCTGTTGCCGAATGCCAATGGGACAGCTGCCGCAGTCTTGGGCGTAATGTCCGCGGGCAAGGTACCGGCAATGCTGAATTTCACCGCTGGTGCCGCCAATATTCTGTCTGCCTGCCGAGGTGCGGAAATCAAGACCGTCCTGACTTCCCGAGCGTTCGTGGAGCAGGGCAAGCTTGAGGGTATTGTGGAAGAGCTGTCGAAAGCCGTCACAATCGTCTGGCTGGACGAATTGCGCGAGACATTCAGCGTCAAGGACAAGCTGGGTGGAATGCTGCGAAAGTATTCGCCGCGTGTTCCGCGCAAGGCAGATGATCCGGCAGTGATCCTGTTTACATCAGGATCAGAGGGCACGCCGAAGGGTGTTGTTCTGAGTCATCGGAATATCCTGTCAAATGCTGCGCAGGCAGCCGCGAGGATCGATTTCAACCAGGGTGACAAGGTGTTCAACATGCTTCCGGTCTTCCACTCCTTTGGATTGACCGCAGGCACGATCCTGCCGCTGATTTCTGGCGTGCCGGTCTATTTCTATCCTTCACCGCTTCACTACCGGATCATTCCGGAACTGATCTATGGTTCGAATTCGACGATCATCTTCGGTACGGATACTTTCCTGAATGGATATGCCCGTACGGCCCACCCCTATGATTTCCGTTCGATCCGCTATTGTTTTGCAGGCGCAGAGCCGGTCAAGGCTTCAACCCGCGAAACCTATATGGAAAAGTTCGGTATCCGAATCCTGGAAGGTTACGGCGTCACGGAGACCGCGCCGGTCATATCCATCAACACACCCATGTACAACAAATCCGGCACGGTCGGCCGTATCATGCCTGGCATGGAGTATCGCCTTGAAAAAGTGCCTGGTGTCGATGAAGGTGGCCGGTTGTTCGTCAAGGGTCCCAACGTGATGATGGGTTATCTGCTGGCAGAAGATCCGGGCGTGTTGAAGCCGTTGCCTGACGGTTGGCATGATACCGGAGATATTGTCACCATTGATCAGGACGGTTTCATCAAGATCCGGGGCAGGGCGAAACGCTTTGCCAAGGTCGCAGGTGAGATGGTTTCTCTTGCGGCGGTCGAGCAATTGGCCGGTGAATTGTGGCCAGGTGCCCTGTCAGCCGTTGCAAGCGTTCCGGATGCCCGCAAGGGAGAAAGGCTGGTCCTCCTGACGGATGCGGAGAATGCAAACCGGAAGGACTTTCTTGATTACGCCAAATCGAAGGGAGCCATGGATCTTATGGTGCCTGCAGAGATTTGCGTTGGCCAGGTACCTGTGCTTGGCTCCGGCAAGATTGACTTTGTCAGCGTCAAGAAAATTGTCGAGGACAGGGAAGTCAGCGTGAAGAAAGCTGCTTAGCAAGTGTCCTAAAATCTCTTCAGCATGATAAGGTCACGGTAGTTGCTGATGCCTGTAATGTTGGAGAGTGACAATGAGCCAAAAGTCCAAGGATGGATGGGTCGGGGTCACCAACGGAAAACCTGCCGTTGGTGACTCTGCCGAACGCAGCCGGACAACACGCGTCGAGGATATTACAGCCTTTACGCAAATGACCGGCGACAGGAACCCGGTACATTTTGATGAAGCGCTTGCGAAGAAAACACCCTTCGGCAAGCTGATCGTGCAGGGTGGGGTGACAACTGGAATTCTGAACGCCTGTGTGGCTGAAGATCTCCCTGGTCCCGGTACGGTTTTCCTGAATACGAACCTCAACTTCCTGAAGGCAGTCGGGGTCGGTGAAACAATCACCGGGCGGGTGGAAATCACGGCAGTTCGCGATGACAAGCCGATCTGCCAGATGAAAGTCTCCGTCACGGATGGCGAGGGCGGCATTTGTGTTGAAGGTACTGCCACGACCTACACCATGGCTTTAGAGGGGCTGTAGGTGCCTGCCATTGCAGATAATCGGTGGGCAATGCTTGCGGTGACGGCTGTCGCAGTCATCCTGACGCTGACCACCTGGTTTTCTGCGACAGCGGTCATGCCGGAACTTGTGAAAGTATATTCATTGCGTCCGGCAGAAGCTGCCTGGCTTACCAATGGCGTTCAGCTTGGTTTTGTCGTCGGTGCTCTGGTTTCCAGCCTGCTGTCGATTGGTGACGTTTTTCGTACGACCACACTGATGTCCATCGCGGCGCTTGCGGCAGGATTGGCAAATGGGTTGTTGTTATTGGATCTGGGCGCGTTCGAAGCCATAATGGTGCGGTTTCTTACCGGAATTTCGCTTGCATTGGTCTATCCCCCCGCAATGAAGTTTGTTGCCACCTGGTTTCAAACCGGCCGCGGTTTGGCGATGGGAGCGATGGTAGGCGCATTGACGCTTGGTTCCGCATTGCCTCATCTGATCCGGGCACTTGGCGCCAGCTTCGACTGGCGCCTGGTCATCTCGACAAGTTCGGTAGCCTGCCTGGTTGCATCGCTGATCTTTGTTTTCCTGTTGCGGGAGGGGCCGTATCCGTTCTCCCGGACGCGGGTCGATCCACGCCAGATCGGCAAGATTATCCGAAACCGGCCGGTCATGCTGGCTAACATCGGGTATTTTGGTCATATGTGGGAGCTCTATGCGCTATGGGGCTGGATACTGGCGTTTGGTACAGCGGCATTTGCCGCGGGTCATGTCAGTTCCGTATCAGCCGCTAGTTTTTTGGCATTTGCGGTGATAGCCCTGGGCGCGCCCAGCTCGGTTGTTGCGGGTTGGTTGGCCGACCGCATTGGTCGTTGTTATACGACCGCATTGTGTATGGCGATCTCCGGCACTTGCGCACTGATAATCGGATTTGCCTTTGATGGACCAATCTGGTTGCTCGTACTGATCGCTTCGATTTGGGGATTGACGGTCGTAGGCGACAGCGCCCAATTTACTGCTGCTGTAACCGAGTTGTCTGATCAGTCCCTGGTCGGTTCGGCACTGGCATTCCAGATGGGTGTCGGATTTCTGATTACCATCATCACGCTCTGGCTGGTACCGGTTCTGGCGGATGCGCTAGGCAGCTGGCGATGGAGCTTCGTCATACTGGCTCCCGGACCCGCCATCGGAGTTTGGGCAATGCTATCTCTGAGGCGGCTGCCTGACGCCGAAAAAATCGCAAACGGAAAACGATAAATTACAGGATGAATCCATGAACTCCAGCGATGAAGAATTGAGCAAACGGCAGGCGATCATTGATCATTGTCTGAAGATGAACAGCACAGGTCTCAATCAGGGAACGTCGGGTAATATCAGTATCCGCCACAAGGATGGATTACTGATTTCACCAAGCAGCCGTCCATATGCGAGTTTGAAGCCTGAAGATATCATGTTTCTGGAAATGGATGGTACTGCACATGGACCCTGGGCACCGTCGAGCGAATGGCGGTTTCATCGGGACATCATGGCATCACGCTCGGAAACGAATGCCATCGTGCATGCGCATCCGAATTACTGCACGACGCTTGCGATCATGGGCAGGGAGATACCTGCGATCCATTACATGATTGCCATATTTGGCGGGCCGACGATCCGCTGTGGACCCTATGCGATTTACGGTTCGGAAGAGCTTTCGAAACATGCGCTGGCGGCGATGGAAGATCGCAAGGCTTGCCTGCTGGCGCATCACGGCATGATTGCTGCCGGCGCCAATATCGAACAAGCCTTCTGGCTTGCCGAGGAATTGGAAACGCTTGCGAAGCAATATCATGGTTGCCTGCAACTGGGTGACCCGCCGTTATTGAGCGACCAGCAAATTGCCGATGTGATTGAAAAATTCAAGGGCTACGGAATGACAGAAACTGAGCAGGAATGATGTCCTGTTTAGTCCGGAACTGTGCAGATTTTTGCACGTTCCTGGCAACGTTCAAAAACTGCAGATTATGTTAATGCAATTTCTCGTAGAACGGAAAACTCATGGGCTGGGCGCTTCCAGAATGGAGAGCGAATGTCCCACCTATCCTTGTGAATGAGGCATTGAAGTGCTGCGTTTGCGAGGAAAAGCTGAATCATTAGAATCTCTTACATTAGATTTATGACAGGTTGATTCAATTCGTTTGCACATTGAGGTGACGGGGCATCGATGAATTTTCAAAATTCAGGTTCAGATGAACGCGATTTTCTTGAAGTTAAAGTTCTGATTCAAGTTGAACCGCACAGCCGGAATTAATGCATGGGTCGGTCACCGATTTGTGACTCCAATTTCATGCCGATGAGTTGCAAGCTGGAAGGGCAAACAACAAGGGAGAAAGACTACCATGCAAGTACTGTTTAATGGCTTATCCCGATTGGCGGTTCTGGCAATCGCAGCCTTCTTAATACTTGGTAATCCAGTTCACGCCCAACTCAATACACCGGATGGCTGGGTGGTCGTCGAGTCATCTCATTCCTATGCCGATCTTGTGGAACGCGTTCCGGAAGTGGCAAAAGCAAACAAGATTGGAGTCGTGACAAAGGCCTCAGCGACACTCGGTGCAAAGGCGGTTCTGGACAAGACTATACCTGGCAATATGGTGATTGGCTTATATCATCCCCGCTTTGCAGTGCGGATGCTTGAAGCAAGTATTGCTGCCGGCATCGAAGCGCCGATCCGGGTTTACATTACCGAGAACAATGACGGTACTGCCGACCTTTCCTACAAGACGCCGTCGCATGTGTTTGCCCCCTATATGGACGAGGGTGGCGATAAGCTGCGCCAACTCGCAACCGAACTTGATCAGCTCTTCGACAAGCTGGTGACCGAGGCTGCGGCCAACTAGATTCTCGAAAATGGTGATTTAGGGATTTCCCCGGCGCAATTGAAGCGCCGTGGAAATCTTACGACGGGAAATATCAATCAGAGGTACTGGTTGCGACAGCGGCCAAGATTGCCGTGATAGTGGTTTTCGGCAGCACGCCTTTTGGCGGAATTGGTACCGGCTTGTTCGAGGGCTGCCCTGTAGACGCGCAAGGCAAATCCGGCACATTCATGATATTGCTGCTGGGCTTGGGCCTGGCGTTGCTGGATGCGGCCGGATGTCGGATCATTGCCTGCAAATGCAATTGAGGTCGTACCTGTGATCGCAGTTGCGGTGCCAGCGAGAATGACAGCGATCTTGATCATGCGGGAAGTGTTCATCGGGTTTCTCCTTCTGGTTGGATGAACGCGTTTTTCTTTGGTGAGGATCAAGTGGGCGGGGAGTATTTCACCGAGGTAACAGCGCAGCTTCGCAAACGTTTCATTTGTATCGATGATGTAGAGGGGAGTTTCCAGAAATCGTCGCGAACGCTATATCCGGAACCATTGAACTGTAATGAAGGGTTGCTGATATGGCGCTTTCCAAAGAACAGATTGAAATCCTCAAGCAGGTATCCACGGCCACGCTGACAACAATCCTGCTCAAGAAGGGGTTGCGCAATGTATGGATCAGGGGCGCAATGCCGATAAAGGAAGGTCAATCCAGAATTGTCGGACCCGCCTTCACCCTGCGGTTTGTACCTTCGCGGGAAGATCTGGCAACGCCAGCCTCGTGGAGCTCACCGATTTCGACCCGTGCTGCGATCGAGGAGATGCCGGCCGGTTGCATAGCGGTGGTAGACGCCATGGGCATCCAGGATGCGGGAATTTTTGGTGATATACTTTGCGCACGAATGCACAAGCGTTCCGTGGCGGGCCTGGTAACGGACGGGGTTATTCGCGACAAGGCCGGTGTGATCGGCTCCGGACTGCCTGTCTGGTGTCGTGGTACATCCGCGCCGCCTTCTGTGGCTGGTCTTACCTTCGTCGGATGGCAGGAGACAATTGGTTGTGGCGGCGTGGCGGTCATTCCTGACGATATTGTCGTCATAGACGATGATGGCGCGGTGGTTATCCCGAGCGCTCTATTGGATGAGGTTCTGAAAGAAGCCCCGGAACAAGAACGAATGGAGGCTTGGATCGTGAATGAAGTGGAAAACGACGAGAAACTACCCGGTCTCTATCCGATGAATGAAGAGACGCGAAAGCGATATGACGCGTTCAAAAAGAGTGGCTCGAGCTAGCAGAATTTGGTGAAGGCGTGATTCTGCGGCGTACTTTTCCGGAAGCTCGCTGTTCTGGTGGTTACCAATGTACGGAAATAGATGAGTCGGTTGTCGAAATTCGATGGATCAATTCTAACAACCGACTCTGTTGCCCCAGCGAATCAATCATGAATGAATATGGTTAAGCATTCGTTTTAAGTGGTGTGGTTTTCTAGTGCAGGATTGTCATTTGACCGGATCACGGCTGATTTTGATAATGATCGACCGTATATCCTGTGTGAACGTTGGAGCTGGCGAATGCGTTATAGATTTTGTTTTTTTGATCTTCAGTGACATTAACTGCAATTCGAAATCCAGTTTTTGCTCTCGCTTTCAACGAAATTACAAATCCCAACTGTTCACCAACGGCCGTCAACTCGGACTGCAATTTTTCATACCTTAGTATTTTGTCCACCAATAAGATGCCGTCACCGTCTGTAAACCTTGTTGTATTTACAGGAAATTTCCCGTTTTCTATGTATTCTTCCCAAGACATATTGGATATTCTGTTTATTTTATGTTCCGGACTATTCCGATACATGGAATAGTGACTGATACATTTATCGACAGGTTCTCTCTCTACACAAAATTTGAAATAATTATCAAAGATTCGAGCGCCCAACTTTTTTCTAATCGACGAAGCAGAGGCGTGATTTCTCCAATTTTGTTTAAACAAACCATACTTGCGAAAACTATAATTTCGGGCGATATGGCCATCAATGTGCGGGACTATCATGGTGGCTACGTCATTCCTGCCAAGGATCTTTGATAGATCCACTTCGATTGAGGTGCCGGCGGTCTTGGAAGTCTTGACGAAAATAAACTTGTATTTGTGACTGATAATCACTTCTCGTTCCTGTTGGTGGGTGCGGGAATCGACTGCCGGGTAAATGCCATACAGATTGGAATATGTCAGCTAGTGCTAGTCGTCCAATTGGTATTGTTCAGGCAGATGTCCCATAAGGCGGCCAGGTATCTGTCAGGCGGTATCCATCTGGCCACGGGTCTTCGGGGTCCAGCATGTGCTGATGTATCCCGGTTATCCAGGCGCGTCCCATGATTTCGGGAATAATAGCCGGTTTGTCACCAAGCTGTGTTGTTCCTGATATTCTGCCCTGAAACCGAGAATCCAGGATCGAATGTGCTGTCAGGGTGTCTCCCACCGTCATTTGACCAGTTGCGTGTAAAAGCGCCATGCGTGCTGATGTGGCCGTACCGGTCGGTGATCGATCTACCTTGCCAGGTTGTATGGATACCGCGGATCTGGTCGTCAAATGATTGCCTTCGCGCTCGATTTCCCCAGCAAACAAACAAAAAGAAAAATGTGTCCACTCCGGATTTTCAGGGTGGTGAAAGGTCAATTGCTCATTTGCGGCATTCGTGATCTTGACGCCAAGCTCCGATATTTTTCGTGCTTCGTCGGCTTCCAGGGACAATCCGAAATCACTTGCATTGACGACGACAAAACTATCGCCGCCGTAAGCAGTATCCACGCGAATCTTTCCGATATCCGGAACTTCCAGTATCGCACCGGTTTCGCCGACGAAAGAAGCCAGGTTTTGTATGGTGATGCTATGTGCCTTGCCCCCCTGGCATTTTGCGCTGACCCGAACAAGGCCGCCGGGCGCTTCCAATACCAGTTCAGTTGTCGGTTCCTGCATCGGTAAAATGCCGGTTTCAAGCAGAACGGTTGCCACGCAAATGGAATTTGACCCCGACATTGGCGGCGTATGCTCCGGCTCCATAATGATAAAGCCCATTTGTGCGTCTGGGTGTTTCGGTGGAACCAGCAGGTTTGCGTGACGGAATACGCCGCCACGTGGTTCATTGAGAATGAAATTTCGAAGTGTCTGATCCTTTTCGATCCAGTTACGCTGTTCCCATAGGGTTTCACCCGGGGGAGGGGCCACGCCGCCGACGATCACATCCCCGACCTCGCCCTCGGCATGGCAGGAAACAACATGGATTGTTTTCGTGCTGCGCATGTGTCGATCCCAGATTGGTGACGTTGACTGGTCTAGATCAATGAACTTTCGTCAGAAGCTTTCGACCCAGGGGCGTAATTCAACTTCATGCGACCACGCAGATCGGTCCTGTTGTACCAGGTGCAGATATTCTGCTGCGATCGCATCAGGATTCAGCATGGAATCGGGATTATCTGCCGGTTCAGTGCGCCCGGGATTGCGGATGGCGCCGTCAATATTGATCCAGGCCACATGAATTCCCTGCGGATTCAATTCCCGAGCCATGGATTGTGCGAGGCCACGTTGTGCAAATTTACCCATCGCAAACGGCGCCGAATTCGGGAATCCCTTTACGCCCGCCGAAGCGCCAGTGAAGAGAATTGTTCCGCGGTTGCCATTTTCAATATCCTGCGACAGCATTTTTTTCGCTGCGGCCTGTCCGACGAGAAAGGCACCGAACGCGGTAATCTGAATGGCGGTGTTCACCTCTTCCGGCACAAGTTCTGTTATCGGGCCACGCTGACGCGCCGATGGATTGTAAACCGCAATTTGCAACCTGCCATCGATCCGGGAAAACAATTCCTTCACGTCTTCCGTTTTGGACGCATCACAGGCTATGCAATTTGCATCTGTGGCTTCGGCAAGGCTCTTGATCTTCTCGGTGTTTCTGGCGGCCAATACAATTTGATAACCTCGCGAGTGGAAGAGGCGTGCCAGGGAGGCGGACAATCCGTCTCCGACGCCCACAATCAAAGCAAGTGGTTTGGTCATGTTCCAACATCCCTATTTGTATAGAAGAGCTTCAAGCGCGTAGTGGTTTTCAAATTATCAAAGAAGCCCGTCTGCCTCCTCGATCGGAAAATCGATATGGATGTGATTGTCGTCGGGATCAGAGACATTCACCTGGACAATCGGAAGGTTGCGGACCGTTGCCAGGGAATAGGCAATGTCACGATCATCCAACTTCGCCAGAAATTCCTTGATGCCAGTGGCACCGAACGCAAAGTGTTCGATCTTGGGTTCGATTGATCTTGGTTCTTCGGTCACCTCAACAAGGTGAACTGCCGGGATGTCGCCGGCATACAGCCAGGCGCCGGGAAAACCGAAATCCGGGCGGTCTCCATTGACCATATCCAGGACCTCGACATACCACTTGATCATTTCCTCAAGATTGGATGTACGGACGTTTACATGTTCGAGCTTTTGCAACATTAGCAGCCACCTGGTTAAGCAACATCATCTGCCATGCAGGTGATTTTTTTATTCCGAAAATTGTATCTGCACAATTGCAATCACTAAAATCGGGCGGTCAGTTTCCGTTCATGTCCACGAATTTTGATGATCTCTATGGCTCAGCGCAAGCGACAATGTAACGTGCTGCGTCCGATTTATGATCAAAAACTGCAAATACGAAAACCGATCGACTTAATGCGATGATTCATGATTTCGTTGGAATCAGGATTGAAGAATTTGTGATTCAAATCAACGGTTTATTGTGAATTGTGAAGAATCTGAGTCACTTCAAGTTCCAGAAGAGATTCAACTTCTTAAGACGGCTTGTTTGTCGTTTTAGTCGAATGCCGAAACGCTATTTCAGCGGCCCAAAATCTGGGCAGTGTTGACCCTAATCAATAATCCTTACCAATAAGTTGTGATAGGTCATTGGTTGCGGCGGGATCACATCAGACAGAGCATACCTGATCCGCGTCACGACAAAACCGGCACCAATCAGGTCGGGATTCACACTTGCCCAATCAGGCAGTGAGTGCAAAAGTGTGCCCGTCGACTTTGATTACCGGCAATGTCACAGGGAAAAAATGAAGTAGCGCAGTGGCGATAATGGCTTGCATCCAGATTGAATTGCCAATGCAAATAAAAAAGGAGAATGACATGCCCCGAGTGTCCAGCATAATTTTTAGCGCTGCTATTGCGGTTGCTTTTATCTTTGAACCGGTCGTACCGCTGCCCCTGGTCAGCGGTTGGCAAAACAGCTCGAAAGCGTTTGCACGTGTCGGTCGCCCCTTGACTCCTGGTAGTGTTGCTGGCGTGTCGAGAAGGACCACGCGCCGGACCGTTCGCCGGGTAAATTACCGTAACTCGGTTGCCGGTTGCTCACCCTACCGCACCTATTACAATTGCGGTGGCGTTTACTATGCGCCTACGGTCCAGAACAACACGACCGTCTATGTCGTAGTCAATCCGTAATCGTCATTTGGAGATCAGAAAATGAAAAGCCTTTTAAAGGGGATGTCCCTGTTCGCCATGATCTTGCTGTCCGGAACCTTGCTTTCGGCAAAGACCGTTCATGCCCAGGGTGTGCTTGAAGCATGCGAAGAAGAAATCGAAGTGTTGTGTGAAAAGGTGAGCCCAGGCAATGGCCGCGTCATCTCTTGCCTCTATGCGCATGAAAACTATCTGAACGAACCCTGCGCGATGGCGATCGTCGATATGGGCGATTTGCTTGACTACGTGTTTGAAACTGTGCGTAGCACGGTGGAAGTCTGCGCGGCCGACATCGAAAGCAAATGCGCGGGCATGCAGTTTGGCGAGGGACGTATCATCAGTTGCCTTCGTGACAATTCTGCGGACATCGCGCCGGAATGCGCTTCCAAGGTCAATGATTTTGGCAAGGAATTGGCGGCAGAGTAATCGCGCATGCCGAATGCAGAGAGATCTGGTCTGCGTTTGAAGAGATAAGCACCAGTAACAGGATGAAGCTTATGACCGGTTTTTTGAAAACCACAATTATTGGCGGCATCCTGTTTTTGGTGCCGTTTGCCGTGTTGGCAGTTGTTTTGGGAAAAGTGTTCCCAATAGCACAGAAGCTGGTTGCACCGCTTGCCGAAATAATACCGTTTGAGTCGATCATTGGCCTGGATGTTCCGATTGTGCTGACAGTGGCCTTGATATTGCTGTTGTGTTTTGGCGTGGGTCTGCTCGCCAAGACCAGAACTGCAAAGTACCTCGTCAACAGACTTGAAAATTCCGTCATGCGGAAAATTCCTGGCTATGATCTGCTCCAAAGCATTAGCGCGGATGTTGCCGGCGTGGGAGGAAAGGACGGACACCAGGTCGTACTCGTTCGATTTGATGATGCCTGGCAGTTCGGACTGAAAATAGACGAAATCAGCGGTGGCAAGCTGGTCGCGGTCTTTATTCCCGATTCACCCACGCCGCAAACCGGCGCAATGATGATGGTCGAGGCTGATCGTGTTCGCCCAACCGATATTCCAATTACTTCATTATTTGCTTGTCTGACCCATCGCGGGAACGGTCTGAGAAAACTGTTGAGCGCCTGAGATGCGGTCCCACTTCAAACCGCAATCTCGCAAGGGAGGAACAAGCCGATTGATGAGTACAGCGATGGCCATGATCGCTTGACCAGAATCAGTTAATATCAGGCCTGCAGCTATGTGCTTGCTCCCAAAAATGGAACTGAATTCAATGCTACGAAATTTTATCGCAATAATGTTTGCAATGATCCTCGGCCTGGTGATGTTGACCGGCACGGCGAATTCACAAACTGCAAGTAGCGAACAAAACGCGGAAGCGGCACAGACAATCGAGCAACTGACCTCCAAGATGAGTCCGGAGGAAGTCAGCGCACTTACCAGGCTTCTGGAATTGATGTCCGCCGACGGTACTGCACCGGCAGTTGGCACAAGCGAAACCAGTACTGTTGCCGCGCTTCAGGCGATTTGGACTTCATACACGACTTATTTTTGGAAGAATGTCGCTGCATTCCCGGAGATGGCAAGGGGTGTCGGGCAGGCAATCGGAGAGATATTCTCAGGACGCGGAATGGGCGGCAGCCTGGTGTTTCTTGGCATGATGCTTGTCATTCTCGCGGTTGGATATGGTTTTGAATTCGCGGCGACCCGGGCCACAGTAACCTGGCGCGAGAAAGCGCGGCAGGCGAATACCGACGATCTGACCGCAATGGTCAAGGCATTGGGAATGCGGCTGCTTCTGGAACTTCTTGGTCTGGCAGTATTTACGATCGTTACGATCAATCTCGCCAGTCTGATGTTTGCCGAAGCCAAGGATGAGTTCATTGCTGGAAAGTTCATATTGCTGGCGATTGTAGGCGTGCGTCTGATGGAAACCTTCCTGCGCTTGATGCTGGCGCCTTATCATCCCTCCTTGCGCATTGTTTCGGCAGATGACTGGACGGCCAAGTTCATCTATCGGAGCCTTGTCGGTTTGGCAGCCTTCATTGGCGTTGCGGTATTTTTGTTCGAGATAATGAAAGAATACAATATCGCCGGCATACCGGCATTCCGGTTCTGGGTCAGCTTGCTTGTCTATGTCGCTCTTGTTTATGTCACCTGGAAAGCCCGGAACGGACTTACCTCGATCATCAAGGGGCAGGACGAATTTGTAACCACCGGTCTGGAACGCATGGCTACCTGGTGGCCATGGATTTCCATCATCGCCATGGCAATACAATATTTCGCGGTGTCAGTTGCGCTTGCCAGCGGCAAGACGGATTACTCGCCCGCAATCGGCATTACCACAATTGCCATTATCGTATTTGCGCCTTTCCTCGACACGATGCTGCGTGGCGTGATCAAACATCTTGTTCCGCCCATGCAGGGAGAAGGTGAAGTCGCGGAAGCTGCTTATCTCAGGACCCGGCTCAGTTATGCCAGGATCGGCAGGGTGCTGCTGCTGGCTGTTTTATTTTTCACGATCGCCAAGCTATGGGGCATTGACTTCCAAAATATTGCGGCACTTGGTTTCGGTGCGCAGCTTGCAGCGAAACTGATGAGTTTCATCATGGTCCTGGTGCTTGGTTATCTGGTTTGGGAAGTCGTCAATCTGTGGCTGACCCGGCAACTTACCCGGGACAAGCCCGTCGAGAGCGGGGAGCCCAAGGCGGATGATGAGGGCGGATTTACAGCCGGTACCCGGATTGCAACCATCATGCCTTTGGTTCGAATAAGCCTACTGATTGCCATTGCGGTCATTACCGGCCTGTTAGCGCTCAGCCAGCTGGGGTTGAACATTACGCCATTGCTGGCAGGTGCTGGTGTTTTTGGCATCGCGATCGGCTTCGGGGCACAGACGCTCGTCAAGGATGTGGTGTCAGGTGTGTTCTTTCTCCTGGATGACGCGTTCAGGATTGGTGAATTTATCGATGTGGGCGGTACGATGGGGACGATCGAAAAAATATCGGTGCGTTCGCTGCGGCTGCGTCATCCGAATGGTCCGGTCCACATCATCCCCTATGGCGAGATTGCGAAACTGACCAATAACAGCCGGGATTATGTGATCATGAAATTGCGGTTCACCGTGCCGTTCGACACCGATATCGAGAAGGTCAGGAAGCTGTTCAAGAAGATCGGCCAGCAGATGATGGAAGATCCCAATCTGGCGAAAGACTTCATCGAGCCTTTCAAATCCCAGGGTGTGGCCGATGTTGATGATGTCGGCATCGTCGTCCGTGGCAAGTTCAAGACGAAGCCCGGGGCCCAATGGATGATCCGCAAGGAGGTCTATGCAAGGGTTCAAAAGGCGTTTGAGGAAAACGGAATTCAATTTGCCCGCAAGGAAGTGCGCGTTCACATACCCGATCTGGACGATGACGATGAGCTAACCAAGGAACAGAAAGAGGAAGTCCTGAAAGCCGCAGGCACCGCTGCCGCGGCTGAGGCTGAAAAGCCAGGTGGCAGCAAACCCGCGGCTGCTGATCCATTCTAGGCACCGGTGGTGCGACAGCCCCTGACTGTTAATTCAGTCTAGATCAGATCGCGTTTCGAAAGATTCGACATCAGCGATCTGGTTCCGAATGTCCATGGGGCACACTCAGTAGACAGACGAACTGTATTGGTCAGTTTGCCCAGCCCTGTCGAACTGATGCTGACAATGTCGCCGATCTTGTGCGTAAAACCTTCCCCTGCAACATCGCGGTCCTCCGTCGGTGCGAACAGCGTGCCGAGAAACAGCATCAGACCGTCCGGATATTGATGGTGACGTCCGACGGTCTGGCTTACCAGATCTTCCGGGTCGCGACTGATTTCCTTCATTGACGAATGGCCTTTTAATACAAATTCATCCGGGCCAACCACAGTAAGGTCCAGCGTTGCGGTTCTTACGTCGTCAAGGGTGAAGCCTGCATCGAACAAGCGAATGAAAGGACCGATGGCGCAACTGGCATTGTTATCCTTGGCCTTGGACAAGAGTAGTGCGGACCGCCCTTCGACATCGCGCAAATTTACATCGTTACCCAATGTTGCGCCGACAATCTTTCCTGCCGATGACACTGCCAGAACGATTTCAGGTTCCGGATTGTTCCAGCTTGAAATCGGGTGCAGGCCGACATCGGCTCCCGGACCAACGGCTGAAAGGACCTGGGCTTTCGAGAACACTTCTGCATCCGGGCCGATGCCGACCTCCAGATATTGAGACCACAGGCCTTCAGCGATAAGGGCGGCCTTGACCGCGGCAGCTTCATCCGAGCCAGCACGTATGTCGCGCAGACTGTCTCCAACAATCTTGCCGACGCGGTCCCTGATTGATTCCGCCTTTTTGGGGTCGCCTGCGGCCTGTTCCTCGATGACACGCTCGACCATGGAACCGGCAAAGGTGACACCGCAGGCCTTGATTGCCTGAAGGTCGCAGGGTGCCAGAAAATGAATGGCGGAATTATCGCCGACATTGGCGGATGAAATCTGGTCTATGGTTCCCAGTACTGGGCCGGTGGCGGAACCGACATAATCTGCCGGGCTGTCCATTTCGCAAATGTCTCGGACGAGGGGAGCAGTGCGCGAGGTTATGTCCACCACATTGCCATTGCGGATAGTCACTACCGAAGGGCCGGACATGGCTGGGTTCCAGACCCGGCCAACGAATATTCCAGTGCCGTCCTCGATTTCCAGGGTATCTGTCATTACTCATCCAACTGTTTTGTTTCTCAATTATCGGCGATAACAAAAAAGCCGGAGCCCGGATTTGTCAATTGATGTGTCGGGTTGTCTTGTTGGACAGCCCAATGCAGGTTTGAATCTTGATGGATCTCATAAAACAGTTTGTGTGCAGTACCCTATTCCAGATATAACCGCCGAAGATGAATGTTGCGGTCAAAATTAACATAGACGTCAAATATCCGGGTTGAGTCAGCTGTGAAATAGTTGGACAATTCCAATGACCGCCGTAACCGGCTTCTACCCGAAAATCCGACAAAACCTTGAATCGACAGGGAAGCAGATATGCTGATTGGAAAACATTTGATTGCAGGCCAATGGCTTGCTGGCAATTCAACATTCACAAACGAGCCAGTATCCGGCACGCCAGACAGTTTTTCTACCGGCACACCGGAACTCGTCGATATGGCAGCAAAGGCGGCTGAAGAAGCCTTCTGGACCTATGGCTATAGCAGCCGCGCTGAAAGGGCGGTGTTCCTCCGGGCAATTGCCGAGGAAATCGATGCGCTCGGTGACGAAATCACGGCGATTGGAACGAAAGAGACCGGGCTTCCTGAAGCGAGGCTTATCGGAGAACGCGGCAGAACGGTTGGCCAATTGCGGCTGTTTGCCGACCATATCGAAAAGGGCGAATATCTAGACCTGCGTCATGATGAAGCCCTGCCCAACCGCGAGCCACTACCGAGACCTGACCTTCGTCTCATGCAACGTCCGGTCGGTCCGGTCGGGGTATTTGGAGCGTCGAACTTTCCCTTGGCCTTCTCGACAGCAGGCGGCGATACCGCAAGTGCATTAGCGGCTGGTTGTCCTGTGGTGGTCAAAGGGCACTCTGCTCATCCCGGTGTGTCGGATCTGGTTGCTCAGGCCATCGACAAGGCTATCAAACTATGCGGTGTTCAACCGGGAACGTTCAGCCAGATCCAGGGTGGCGACCGCGCCGTCGGTCAGGCCGTGGTGCAACATCCTTTGATAAGGGCAGTTGGATTTACCGGATCGCTCGGGGGAGGGCGGGCGCTCTATGATTTATGTGCAGCTCGGCCTGAGCCAATTCCGTTTTTCGGAGAACTCGGATCGGTGAATCCGATGTTCATCCTGCCGTCGGCGCTTACTGTTCGGGGAAAACAAATCGCCGAAGGTTGGGCCGGATCACTCACCATGGGTGCCGGTCAGTTTTGTACCAATCCGGGAATTGCTGTCGTGATGGAAGGTGAGGATGGTGAGGCATTTGCGGAAGCCGCCAAGGATGCGCTGAGTGCTGTTGCAGAACAGGTCATGCTGACCGATGGCATTGCCAGCGCCTACTATCAAGGACGCGACCGGGTTGCCGCGACCAAAGGGGTTCGTGATGTTCTGACCACTTCCTGCGATCAACGAAAGGCAACGCCTTACTTGTTTGCGACAAGCGGTAAGGAATGGCTTTCAAATCACGAACTGGGTGACGAGGTATTTGGTCCGCTCGGCCTGATTGTCACGGTCAAGGATCTGGAAGAGATGAGAGCGGTTGCCAATTCGCTTGTCGGGCAATTGACCTGCACACTTCACCAAAATGATGACGATAGTGAAATCGCCCAATCCCTGTTGCCCATATTGGAGCGCAAGGCGGGACGCATTTTGTCCAACGGATTTCCCACCGGTGTCGAGGTTTGCGACGCGATGGTGCATGGCGGGCCATATCCGGCTTCGACAAATTTTGGTGCGACCAGTGTTGGCACAATGGCGATCCGGCGTTTCCTGCGCCCGGTCTGCTATCAAAATTTCCCGACGGATCTTCTGCCGACCGATTTGCAGTGATGTCGATTTGCGTACGACACAGACAAGTTAAGGTGTTTCGCACTCTATCTTTGGCTTGGTAAAACCAGAATCAAATCAGGGTGCTAGCGAAGATTGCCAAGCTTTTGATTCACTTAAAGCTATACTGGAGAATGAATTTTGCCGCCTGCTGAATGCGGGCGGTCATTTCGTTTATCCGGTACCGCTTTTCTATAGGAGCTTGACGCCGACGTTCATCAAGCCGACTATTGGGCCGGCGGCATTATCCATCCGGCTGCTCTTGGTAATCTGTTTTCCTTGTCCTTGTTGTAGTCAGGCATGGCGCAGGTGTTTCGGGATCCGCACAATGTGCATTTGAATGCGCCTTCAAGTGCCGGAATTGGTCTGCATGGCGGTAGCGGTATTGCAAGTGGATTTACCGATTTCCAGTGTCCGCAGTTGCGGCAGTGTGCAGTCAACCCATGGTTTCCTGCGATCAGGTCACCAATCGTTACGGGTTCAAATTCTTCCGGCATGACGCGATCCTAAACAGGTGCGCCACATGTCCACTTCGAAGATAGTCACAGTTCTGAAGACAAGCAATTGTCCTGATTGTTCCGAGGGTCGGCGGATTTAATCTCTCGAGATTCAACCGACCAAATTCACAACCACTATACCGATCAGCGTCATGATAAACGCTATTCTAATGTCTGTTCGCGTGACAGACCTGATGTGGTTTCGAAGATACTCTCGTTCATACAATTCCGGTTCCATTGTTCTAATCCTGTTACTCTCGTTATTCCCCCTTTCGATCGGTAACAGTTAATTAGCCAAGGTTTCCGGCCATGTGCCGGAATGCACAGTGAGATAAAAAAGCGTTTAGCAGGTCGGGTAAACGGACTTGTCAAGAATCGGAAATTGATCGCCGCCGATGCTCTTCAACGGCGCTACAGGTTCACGTAAATCTGAATCAAGACATCAGCTGCAATATGTAGAAATAGTACAGCGGCGTTTATCGACTGTCCGAACGCTATAAGTCATCTGTGCCCAGGTTCGACCCGTGCAACGCACAGCGCCCGCATCCAGGATCGATCCGCCTTTATGGATACGCGTCGGTACTCCGCCCACGATCTTGTAGATGTAACCATTTCTTTGATAGAAGGTTTTTGCCTGTTGGCAGGTCATTTGATCGGCGGTCTGGACGGCGTCGGCAGAGACTGTTTGGAGTAGAATTCCAAACATCAGAACTATAGAGAAACGCAAGCCTATCTCCCTTCATTATTTGAACTGGAAAGCGCCAGATAGAGAAATTTCAAGTTGAAACGTGCATCTATTCTTCCGTGATCGCAATCAAATTAATTGCAATTCCAGAAATTGTGAAAATCCCATGTTTTCAAAACAGTCGAGTGATGTACGCCCTGAAGTAGCCGGTGTTTAGAAGTAAAGGCGGGGGAGCCCCAGCGTACTCCCCCAACATCGACATCCATTTCGACAGGGATGCGCCTTGTAGATGTTGTTCGCAGCATTACACAGGTGATAATTTCGCGATGTGCAATATGACACACTTCGGACCAAATAGGGTCGCCATGAATGCAAATTGCTGAAGGTCGCTTAACTGCGTACGGGCTGACATATTTGCTTCGACATGAGCGGATGGACTATGATGGCGCTGCCGAATGAAAATGTCTGTCAAAGGATGTGAAGCTCATGCCCGCAAGCCTTGCCGCATATGACGCGTTGACGAAAGCCCCGCTATTTTCTGATTTGAGCGAAGAGGAATTGCGCAAAATCGCAGACCTGTTCGTAGAAAGGAATTTCCCGGATGGAAAAGTCATTGTGCAAGAAGGGCAGGGCGGAGAAGCGTTTTTTGTCATCAAGTCGGGTACAGCGCAGGTCACAGTCGAGGATGCCGAGCACGGCACCCTGACCGCTGGCGATTATTTTGGCGAGATTGCGCTTTTTGACGAAGGCACACGGATGGCGTCGATATCTGCAGTTGGCGATGTAACTTGCTATACCTTGTCGAATACAGATTTTCGGACCTTGGTTGAGCAAAATGGCGAGATTGGCTGGAAATTGCTGCAAAGGCTGACCCGGATTATCCGGGATTTCCGGCGTTGAAGCCTGACCCTTGTTAGGGATCCAAAACCCAAACAAATTCAATGAATTAATTGCTGGATTTGATCGTGAAATTTCGGCATGTTTTACCGGTTTCCTGACCTGTGGTAAAATCGTCGTTTCAACCAATATTGAGGGAGGGGGCAATGAAACTTCGATTTCTTGCAGCAGTATTGTTTATCGCGTCAACCACGATTTTGGCAGGCACAGCAAGTTCCAAAGATCTGGAAGTAGCGCTGCTTGTCCCGGATACCGGCAAAGAGGCTGATTCCAGACAAGTCTGTGGGGACGGGGTCATTGTGGCAAATTCGTGCCAGCCGAAAATCCAGATCGCTGCTGGTGCAGAGTGTCCTGCCAATAGCGGAGACTACTGCTCGGATGAATTACCCTACTGTTGCGGTACGCCAGGAAATTACTATTGCGCCAAGAATGTGAACGGCTGCTGACGACGTTGGATGAAAAAGGATCGCGTTAGCCAAAACATCCTGATTGTCACTCTGACCTACTCGGTTTGAATGTGGCTATTCGTTCTCGACGCAGGGTGTAGAAGCCGGTTGCGACAATTATCGATGCGCCGATCCATGTCCATATGTCCGGCAACTGTCCGAAGACCAGATACCCGTACATGGTGCCCCAGATAATCAGGGTGTATTGCACCGGGGCAACGACCACAGCCAGCGCAACCTCCAGGGATTTAATGACCAGAAACTCAGCGATTGCAGCCATTATGGTCATACTGGTCAGCAAGATAATCTCGGTTGAAGTGGTCGGCCACTTCCAGACAAAGGGTAGTGGCAAGGTCAACAGGAAGCTGCCGACCAGGGCAGTATAGGCGACAGTGGTTGACGTACGTTCGGTCGTGCCCAGGATTCTGGAAATAATTTGGCGCATGGCAAAGAACGCGGCAGCAACCAAGACCAGCAGCAAAGCCGGGTGAAACGCGCCAAATCCCGGTCGAATGACGATCAATGTACCAAGGAATCCGATGATAACGGCGATCCATCGTTTGATGCCTACCGGTTCGCGCAGCAAAAGCGCTCCGAGCAAGGTAACGATAAAGGGCGCCACAAAGGAGACGGTTACGGCGTCTGCCAGGGGTACGAAACTGACTGCGACAATGAACAGGGTTGCAGAACAAGCGGCTAGTGCACCACGTGTGATCTGAAGCGCGGGATGACGGGTATGCAAAACCGAGGCACCGCGTATGGCCAGTAAAATCAGGACTCCTACCAGCAAACCCAATTGCCGAGACCAGACGACTTGTAACGGATGCAAAGTGATGGTTAGAAACTTGGCCTGGGTGTCAACCGCCGCAAACAGGAACATGCCTGCAGCCATATAGGCCAGGCCAAGCGCGTTGTCCGATTTTCGTGCGATTGGGTCCGGAACTGCCGGCGCCGTATGATTGACCGGAATGCCTGTGACTCCCTTGGCGGATTTGCAAGCCGCCGAGCTGGCGGTCAGAAGCAAACATGCGCTTCGCAGGCGGGTAAATCAATCAAATTTAGCAGAACGGATGAATTTGTCCGACAAGATCTGATAAGAAGCCGGACCGGGCAAGTGAAATTGAGACGACCAATGTTTGTTTTTTGCCGCCTCAATTTATTGGGGATCAAATGACTGAAATCAATTCACTTTTCCGGTTTCCTGCAACCAGCGCGCCATGCCCCGGATATTCAGATCGCGCCATTGATCATAGGCACCCCAGTCGGAGTATTCCGACATCAGGTCGGAGGCAACGATCTCCTCCTCTGTCTTGCCGTTCTTTAGCGCCTCCAGCACACCTGCTCGGAGTTTTTCTACGTAGATCCGTCCGTCGGTTGCGTCCTGCTTGGTGCCATTGCGGCTGTGACCTGGAACCATAACCTCAAAATCAAGGCCTTCTATCGCCTTGATCTGGTTTATCAGGCCGTCAATATCGGCGCCCGGAAAATCACGGTACGGCACACGACCCGGGGAAACAGCATCAACGACAAACGCCACATTGTCTGGTCTGACAATAGTAGCAATCAGATCGTCGCCATGGCCCTTACCAAGAAAAGTCAGCTCGAATTCCTTACCGCCTGTCGAGAAATTGTGGGTGTCGATGAAGGTCACGGTCGGCAAGGCGGTGTCGACCCTGCCGGCTTCCACGTTTTTCTTGGCGACTTCGTGGGCGACCACTTCTATATCTCCCCAGCCTTGGCCACCGGATGCATGGTCACCATGGCTATGAGATAGGATCATGTGGGTGACCGGCTTGTCGAACCGGTCAGTCAGTTCTGCCTTCAGCCAGGCGACGGCGTCTGCGTTTATCGGATCGGTGACGACGATGCCATCATCGGTGACCACGAACATGGCATTGTGAAAATTGTTCTGGAACCGATAGATGTCGTCAGTGACCTGCTCAATGGATCGTTTGGCGTCCTGTGCGGACGCTGGAACAGCAGCAATGACACAGGAAACCAATACGCTTGCAGCGACGAGTTTGAACATTCCAATTGGTCTCGGTTCCATCGTTATCCTCCCTGAATTGATTGAACAATTACGCCACCTGAATCCTGACGGATCAAGTCAATTTCATGTGTGCCGCTGAGAGGATTTGCTAGCTGCCCGCGGAATAGACGGTCTCGCCCTCCTTGATGGTTTCAAGGACCTTGAGCGTGTCCAGCGTCTCCGGGTCCACTTTTGTCGGGTCGTCGGATATGACCACGAAATCCGCCAGTTTACCGACTTCGATCGAGCCTTTCTGATCTTCTTCAAAGTGCTGATAGGCCGGCCAGATCGTCATGGCTTTCAGGGCGGTAATCGGATCGACGCGTTGGGCTGGTCCGATAATGTCACCGGAGCGTGACCGTCTTGTCACAGTCGCATCAAGAACGCGCATGGAATCAGGAAAGGCTACGGGCGCATCGTGATGTGAACCAAACCGCATGCCCCGTGCCCGCGCCCATCCGGTGGGTGAAATATTGTCAGCAAGCTTGGGTCCAACCGTCTGGTCGCGATGCCAGTCACCCCAATAGAACGTATGCATGGGAAACAAGGAGAGAAAGACGTTGAGCCGATTATAGGCGTCGATCTGGTCTTCGCGCAGGAACTGTCCGTGGATCAGTACCGGTCTGCGGTCCGCCGCGCCGTGCAGGCGATTGGCGACGTCAATTGCGCTGATCAGGAGATCAGAAGCCTTCTCGCCATTGGCGTGGGTAATAATCTGAATGTCGTTGTCAAATGCCCAGGCGATGGAATCGATGACTTGTTCGTTTGTTGCGGCCTGGTAGCCGGAATATCCCGGTGGGTAGACGCCGACGGGACGGTAATATGGTCTGTCGCGCCAAGCGGTAAAGCCCTGCGGTGAGCCATCGATGGTCAGTTTGGCGCCGGCGACACGGACGCGATCAACATAGGTGTCGCTGACATTGGCCTTGATAAAGTCCTTGTCGATGAGGACATCGGGATAGGTGACGATATCTATCTTGAAACCGTCTTCGGAAGCGCCGACTTTGCGCATGACTTCCACGATCGGAGGCATGGATCGGCCTTCCTGGGCGGTGGTATAGCCAAATCGGGTCCAGAGTTCGGCCCCGGCTCGCGCAAATGTCTCGAAGCCGTCCGGGCCGAGTTGGCCCATCAGTTTTGCAAGAACCGGAAAATGGGCCGTTTCTTCCAGTACGCCGTCAGGTTCACCATTGGCGTCGCGGCGGATTATGCCACCTGGCGGATCAGGCGTTTCAGAAGTAATACCGCCTACTTCAAGCGCCTTGGAATTAGCAGCACCGAAATGCCCGGATTGGTGCACGAGATAAACCGGTATTTCGGTCGAAATCGCGTCAAGATCTTCGCGGGTCGGATGGCGCAGTTCCTTCAAGGTGGCATTGTCGTAGCCAAAACCGACAATGAGTTTGATCTTTTCAACCGCATCCTTGTTGTCTTCAGCCCATTTGCGCAATGTTTCCTGAAGCGAAGCAATGTCGGTAACTTCCCCATCTGGCGGGGCTAGTAAATTTGCCGACAATGCCTGCAAACCACCGAGAACCACATGTCCGTGTGAATCGACGAAGCCGGGCAACATGGTGCGTCCACCCAGATCGATCATTTGGGTATCTTCGCCCTTGTGCGCCATGACTGCGTCGCTGGTTCCGACAGCAATGATCCTGCCATCCTTTACGGCGACTGCTTCGGCCTCCATCGCGTCATCATTCATGGTGTAGACGGGGCCACCAGACCAGATCTTGTCGGCGATTTCCTGCGCCGTTGCAGTACTGTAATTGATTTGCCACAGTGCGGCTGCGCACAGTGTCAATAGAGCTACTCTTGGGGTCTGCATGGAAAGGCGCCTCCTGATAAATCAGCCATGTCTTGATCCGTCATTGTGTGATTATACTAGGGTCCTGACACTAGACCAGTTGATGGCGAAAATGGCAATCAGCCAAGGGTCTGATTGGATGAAATGAACATGGCGGACGTTCCTGTTTCGTCAAGCGCGACGGACCGACAGGTAGGTGACATGGCAGACAAAAAAATTGGGATCGTTGGCGTTGGCCTGATGGGGCAGGGGATCGCGACCAATATTCAGAGGAATGGCCGTAAAATCTCGGTCCTGGATCATCCCGGCAATCAGGATATCGGTAAGCTGGTTGAGAACGGCGCCCAGGTCTTCAAGTCAGCACAAGAACTGGCTCAGGAGAACGAAATCATCATCCTTTGTGTGACCGGTTCGCCGGAGGTGGAAGCGGTTCTGACCAGTGAGAATGGGATTCTTTCGGGTTTGGTGGCGGGTGCGACAGTCATTGATTGTTCGACGGCAATTCCGAGTTCAACCGTCAAGATGGCCCAACTGGTCGATGACGCTGGCGGCAGCTTTCTGGATGCGCCGATGACACGTACTCCGAAGGAAGCAGCAGAGGGTCGTCTCAATCTCATTGTCGGCGGAGAGCGTGCGCTGTTTGATGAAATGCTTCCCTTGTTTCGATGCTTTGCGGAGAACATCGTCTATGCCGGGGAGACCGGCAGCGGACATGCTCTGAAATTGCTGCATAATTTTGTGTCGCTTGGAAATTCAGCGGTTCTTGCCGAGGCTGCGGTAGCCGCGCGCAGGGCGGGCATAGATCCGGCCATCTTTGTCGAGGTATTGAACAAAGGCGGCGGGCGGGGCGTGGTGCTTGACCGGATGGCGCCGTATGTCCTCGACGGCGATCTGGAATCCTTCCGGTTTTCGCTGGCCAATGGTGCGAAGGATACCGGTTACTACCAGGAAATGTCGCAAGATCTTGCGCTAAATGGCGTTCTTGCCGAAGCCGTATACAGGCTATATCAGCAACAAGTGGATGATGGGGGCGGTGCCAAATACGTGCCCGAGATGATCGAGCAAATAGATTGATGTGCGGCGATCAAAGACTGCCCTGACAAACGGAGTTCGATCAGATGACAATCGATGCCCAGCCTGTTGCGAGCCATTTTATCGACGGGAAACCAATTGAGGATGAAGCAGGCGAAAACTTGCAGGTCATCTATCCGGCGACCGGCGAAGAAGTGGCGAGCCTGCACTATGCCACGCCCGCCATCGTGGAAAAGGCAATCGCGGCGGCGAAAGCGGCGCAACAGGATTGGGCTGCAATGACCGGAACTGAGCGGGGCCGTATTCTTCGGCGCGCAGCCGATATCATGCGTGATCGAAATCGCGAGCTTTCACAATTGGAAACGATCGACACTGGCAAACCATTGCAGGAAACGCTGGTGGCGGACGCGACGTCTGCCGCAGATGCGCTAGAATATTTCGGGGGGTTGGCGGGAAGCCTGACCGGTGAACACATTCCGCTTGGCAATGGTGACTTTGTCTATACAAGCCGGCATCCGCTGGGCGTGGTTGTCGGGATCGGTGCCTGGAATTATCCTACGCAGATCGCCTGCTGGAAGGGGGCGCCCGCGTTGGCTTGCGGAAACACGATGGTGTTCAAGCCGTCGGAAACAACGCCGTTATGTGCTTTGAAAGTCGCAGAAATCCTCTCGGAAGCGGGCGCGCCGGATGGCGTCTACAATGTCATCCAGGGAGCCGGCGAAGTCGGCGCATCTTTGGTCTCAGATCCGCGCGTTGCCAAGGTGTCGCTCACCGGTTCCGTCCCCACGGGCAGGAAGGTCTATGCCGCCGCCGCAGCGCAGATGAAGCATGTGACGATGGAACTCGGCGGCAAATCGCCAATGATCATTTTCGATGACGCCAACATTGAGGATGCAGTCAGTGGCGCGATCCTCGGCAATTTCTATAGTTCCGGCCAGGTCTGTTCCAATGGCACACGGGTATTCGTGCAGTCCTCAATAAAGCAGCGGTTTCTTGATCGCCTGAAAGAGCGGTTGGAGACTGTCATCATGGGGGACCCCTTGGACGAAGTAACGAATTTCGGGCCGATGGTTTCAGCGCAGCAGTGTGAAATAGTCATGGGCTATATCGAAAAGGGCAAAGCCGAAGGTGCGCAGCTGGTCACCGGCGGAGCAAGGGCTGACATGCCAGGTTATTTCATTCAGCCGACGGTTTTTGCGGATGTTAAAGACGACATGACCATTGCGCGCGAAGAGATATTTGGGCCGGTCATGGCGGTGCTTGATTTCGAGACCGAGGAAGAAGCAATATCGCGCGCCAATGACACCGAGTTCGGTCTGGCGGCCGGGGTCTTTACCAATGATCTGACGCGGGCGCATCGCGTGATTGGTCAGCTTGAAGCCGGGACCGGCTATATTAATACCTATAACCTCGCTCCCGTGGAGGCACCGTTTGGAGGCATCAAGGCATCCGGTGTGGGTCGGGAAAATTCCAAAGAAGCCATCAATCATTACAGCGAAGCGCGCTCGGTCTACGTCGCCATGTCCGAGGTGGAAGCACCATATTGATTTGAAAACTTCTACCGGCGTATCGATCGGTATTCTTACTTGTTTTTGCAAACCCGGCTGATTGGGATAACATCAGAGCCACATCAAACTTTGCAAATGGGCCGTTTTGCCAAATTGTGACGAAGTAGGTCGTCCATTCATGTCTCGGGCCTGACAGAGGGAGAAGTGCGATGGCCAAGAATTCTGGAACTGCCAAAAAGGAAAAGCGCCAAGTGTCCCCCAATGGACGCGATCCGGGAGTAAAGATCCCAAATTCCGTCTATGAGAAGGAACTTGCCAGGCTTCAGGTTGAACTGGTCAAGTTGCAGGAGTGGATCAAGCTCAAAGGCTTGCGCGTCGTGGTGATATTTGAAGGCCGCGATGCTGCCGGCAAGGGAGGCACGATCAAGCGAATTACCGAGCCACTGAACCCACGGATTTGCCGGGTGGTTGCACTTCCAGCACCAACTGAACGTGAACAGGGGCAGTGGTATTTTCAACGTTATGTAGCCCATCTTCCGACCGCTGGTGAAATGGTCATCTTTGATCGCTCCTGGTACAACCGGACCGGTGTTGAACGTGTCATGGGGTTCTGCACGGATGAGGAATATATGGAGTTTCTCCGAAGCTGTCCCGAATTTGAACGCATGCTCGCGCGATCAGGCATTCAACTGATCAAATACTGGTTTTCGGTCAGCGACGAAGAACAGGAAAAACGCTTTCAATCCCGTTTAAAGGAGCCAACAAAGCGCTGGAAACTCAGCCCGATGGATATTGAATCCCGCAAACGCTGGGTGGCCTATTCCAAGGCAAAAGACGACATGTTTGCCCATACCGATATCAAGCAAGCGCCATGGTATGTTGTACGTTCCGACATAAAAAAGCATGCCCGCCTGAACTGTATTACACACCTTCTAAGTCTTATCCCATATGAAGATCTGACGCCGGAACCAATCGTGCTGGAGCCCAGGCCACCGCAAGAGGGCTATGTTCGTCCACCGATGGAAGACCAGACCTTTGTTCCGGAGATCCATCATCTGATCTAGCAGCCTGGTCGATTATTTTTCCGGAATGTCCATTCGTCTGGACATGCGATATTCCACGATTGATTTTGGCTTGTCTGACCTGACGATTTGTCCGTCGATCACGCCGTCGCTCAGCTTACCCTCGACATTGATCTCGAATTTTTCCTGTTTTTCACCGAATATCGTTCGCGGTGGTCCGTAATAGTGGACCAAAACACTGGCCTTGTATTGGTCGCCGGTCAGGCTATAGGTGCCGGTTGAGTAGTGCCGGTTGCTCCCGCCAAGAATGCGACCTTCTTCCAGCACGTAGACACCTGTATTTTCCCATCCATAGGGCCCAAGAATCTCACCGGTCCATATTCCATCAAGCGACATGGGGCACTCCTTTCACATCGTGTACTGACTCTGCGACCGCGTGCAGTCTGGTTTGATACCAGATCTGCCGGTGGCTGATGTTTAGCATACAGCCTCGATCGATCCGATCCAATCTGTCACAAATATGAAGTGGAGTATTGTGCGGAGTCGGGCAAGGAAACCGGCTCTATCTTATCTCGAATGCCGTTGTTTTCAGACGACCTTCACTTTCAACACACCGACACCTTCGACCGATGCTTCGAGATCGTCGCCCTTGTTGACCGGACCGACACCGGCGGGAGTGCCCGACAGGATGACATCGCCGGATGCCAGTTCGAAATAGTCTGACAGATAGGAGATCATTTCCGGCACCTTCCAGATCATCTGGTTCAGATCGCCTTCCTGGCGAGTCTCGCCGTTGACCTTGAATTCGACATGTCCCTGATCGGGATGGCCCACCTCTGATGCAGGGAAGATCGGCCCGATCGGTGCTGATCGCTCGAATGCCTTGCCGATTTCCCAGGGGCGGCCCATCTTCTTGGCTTGGCCCTGAAGGTCACGTCGGGTCATGTCGAGCGAAACGCCATATCCGTAGACATGATCAAGTGCTTCTTCGATCGGAATATTGATGCCACCGGACTTCAGCGCCACTGCCATTTCGATTTCGTGATGCACATCGCTGGTGTTGGCGGGATAGGGGAATTCGCCCGAAGTATCGAGATTGTTCGGGTTTTTCTGGAAGAAGAAGGGGGGTTCGCGGTCCGGATCGTGCCCCATTTCGACGGCATGTGCGGCATAGTTCCTGCCAATGCAATAGACACGGCGGACCGGAAACAATTCTCCAGAACCATTGATCGGCAGTGTTGTCGGTTCCTGGGGCGGGAATATGTAGGTCATTTAGTTTAGCTTTCAGCAAGTGTTGACTGTTGGAAACTGGGGCGGCGGATTTGATCTTCAACCCGTGCCCAGTCCCGGAATTTGCAGCTCATCAGCGATTTCGTTGAGCGCCTTTACCAGATTGGGATGCAGGGGAATACCAGCTGTTTCTCGTTCAGCCAGAACTGCCGGGCGATCTTGTCCGGGGATCCGGATTGGTTCGTGACCTGGTAGCGGGGTTGATTTCCGCATCGTATCAAATACAGCGTCCGCAGTGGCCTTGAACGCATCAACATCACCAAACGACGCAACAGAAATTGCTGCGACGAACTGACCGGTATTGGTCGCGCCGGTCGTATTCTTGGTGAAATTCACGACGTCCTCGCCGAACGCGGCGCCGTTGAGTGTTCCTGCGATCAGACCGATTGCCATGGCAAGGCCATATCCCTTGGGACCGCCGATCGGCAGGAGCAGACCCTCACTTTGTTTGTTGGGATCGGTCAGCGGCTTGCCCTCGCGATCGACCATCCAGCCTTCCGGCATTGGTTCACCGCGCTGTGCCAGTACCTTGATTTTTCCCGCGGCCGCATTGGTGGTGGCCATGTCC
Source organism: Salaquimonas sp. (assembly GCA_028289365.1). Classification (GTDB taxonomy): domain Bacteria; phylum Pseudomonadota; class Alphaproteobacteria; order Rhizobiales; family Rhizobiaceae; genus BOKV01. The sequence continues at coordinate 36,981 of JANQQM010000157.1, forward strand.
AAAACAAAGGGCGGGGATTTGCCAGCGGGTACGCCTATTGCCAGCGGATTGGTTCCTAGCAGTAGATCCATGCCCCCGAAAGGTGCAACATGATTTGCGCTGCCGACCGCGCCGACAATGCCGATCATGTCCTGTTCCACAATCATGTTGACATAGAGCGAGGCCGGGCCGGCGTGATTGCCTTTACGAACGCCAACCCAGCCAACGCCCTGTTCCCCCGCTTTGTCTATCGCAAGCCTGGTTGCTGCGCGCATTGCCAAATGCCCGAGGCCGTCATCCCCGTCTATGATCGCTGTTGAAGGGTTGTCGACCGCTACGGAAACACTTGCCTTTGCGTTCGTACCACCATCGCGCAGGCGGTTGACATATTGGCGCAGCCGAAATGAACCATGCGTGTCGTAGCCAAGCAAATCGGCAGCAACCATCAGGTCAGCGACGTCTTTTGCATCCCCATCCGGCACGCCCAAGGATACGAATGCACGGGTCAGCAGCTGGCTTACTTCCTGAGCGGAATATGTCTGGTTCGCGCTCGCCATCTCAATACACGATCAGTTCCGGGTGGCAGCGTAATATTCAACCTTGTGTTCCAGCCAGCCAATCGCGGAAGAAAACAACAGGGCGAATATGAACAGAGCAATGGTCAGAGCCCAGAATTCCTCGAACTGGAAGTTATCGGAAAACGTCCTGAACAGTCTTCCGAGTGCGACGACCGAGACGAGAAGCTGACCAATCACGATGCCCTTAACAGCCCGGATCAGTCCCATGCGAATGCCCGCAAGAATTTCAGGCAATGCTGCCCAGAACAGGACCCTTGTCAAAAGCTGGAACCGGCTTGCGCCAAATGAGCGTCCCATTTCCCGCAGTGACGGCGAAATGTGATGAACCCCGGCATAGGTATCAAGCGCAATAATCCAGGTCGAAAACAGGATCACCGTCACAATGATCGTGAGCTGACCAAGGCCAAATAGCAGCATGAGCACCGGAACCAGCGAAGAAAGCGGTGCGCTGGCCATGATATTCACCCACATGCCAAGTACGGAGTTCGCGATCCGGTTGCTTCCCATCAAGAACCCCAGTGCGACACCTGCGATAATTGCGATGGTCATGCCGATGACAAAGGACTCAAATGTTTGATATGCGGCAGACTGGAAATCAGGACGCTGAACCAACTCGAACAATTCAACAACAACCGCCGAAAACGGCGGCAGGATGAATGCCAGCTGTAACTGACCCGCAATTTCCCAAAGGCTAATCCAGATTAGTAGCGAGAATACAGGTGGTATGTCGTAGCCAAATATCTTCATTTGCTTAGTCCAAATATTTGCGCAGATTGGTCCAGATTTCCTCGACCGTATCGAGATATCTTTTGTCACGGCGAATTTCGTCCGGCGTGGAATCCCGGCTTATCTCTGGGCGGATTATGGAATGGATGCGCCCCGGCCTGGGAGATAGCAGGACAATCTGGTCAGATACGTAAACCGCTTCCTCAATCGAGTGGGTAACGAAGATCACCGATTTCTTTTCATTGGCCAGGAGATAAAGCAGATCTTCCTGGAATTTCCGCCTTGTCTGCTCGTCGACCGCCGAGAATGGCTCATCCATCAGCAACACTTCGGCGTTGACGGCAAGGGCGCGGGCAAGTCCCACCCTCTGGCGCATGCCGCCGGAGAGTTCATGCGGATATTTGTATTCAAAACCGCCGAGCCCGACTTCGTTGATGTAGTGCTTTGCCTTTTCCTCGCGTTCGGGTTTTGTACCTTTGTTTGTCAGTTCCAGACCGAAACCAACATTCTCGATCACCGTCGCCCATGGCAGCAATGCAAAGTCCTGGAAAACAAATGCTCTTTCCGGGCCTGGACCGAAAACCGGTTTGCCGTGGATCAATACCTCGCCCTCAGTCGTCTCGAGAAGACCGGCGATAATCTTGAGGAGGGTCGTTTTCCCGCAACCGCTAGGTCCCAGAAGTGTGGTCATCTGGCCGGTCGGGAATCCGAGATTAATCGAATCAAGGGCATGGATGTCCTCACCGTAATATTTGGTGATGTTGCGGACCTCGACGATGTTGTCTTCGGTGGATGCGTTTTGATCAGGCATTTGCGCTACAGCTGCAGTGGACATCAGTGACCCTTTTTCTTTTCTGGCCGGAAGTATTTGACTTCAGCGACTTCCAACAATCCAACCATGATGGCGGAAAACAAAATGACGGTGAAAACGGCCGCATACATGTATTGGTATTCGGCAACTGACCTGTGATAGGAAATCAAGTCACCCACGCCCGTTGGTGTGATCAACAGTTCTGCAAGAATGACACCAATGAATCCCGCAGCTACGCCAAGCCTGAGGCCGGCGAATATGACCGGGGCGGCGCTCGGAATGATTACCTGCCAGATTACCTGAAAGCGGGTTCCCTGGAAGGATTGGCACATTTGAATGAGACTGGGATTGGCATTGCGCACAGCCTTGTAGCTGTTAAGTACGATAATCGGTGCGGCCAGCATGATGACGGCGACCGTCTTGGCGGTCAGGCCAATGCCATATGCATAGGTGATGAGCGGAATGAGTGCGGCGACAGGTGAAGCCTGCAGAACCACGAAAATCGGTTCCCAGAACCATTGCATCAGCCGGTTCAGGCCCATGCCGACACCAATTGCCACGCCGAAAACTGCCGAAATCGAAACGCCGACTGCAAGCGGCTTGAGGGTTTCGGCATAGGCATTGAACATTCTGCCGTCGAGGATCATGTCCCACAACGCTCCCATGGTGGAGCTGAATGTCGGGAAAGCGACACTAATCGGAATGCGTCCGGCGATCTCCCAAATGGCAAATAACGCAAATACAGATACGATCCGGTAAAACAGCGTATCCGTCATTCCCAAAATCTTTTCAGATTTTTTTGTGGGTCCGGAAATCTTGTCGACGCTGGGTGCAACAGCAGACATGGCATCTTCTCTCAGAGTTTATTCCAAGGGCCCGCCCGCCTCACAGGGAAAGGCGGACGGGTAGTTTTCGTAGTCCAGTTTCTTGTTACTTCTTGCCCAGTTTCTCGACTGCTGCTTCCACAGGAGCGAGATACCAGTAGTCTTCAACCTTCAGGTCCTTGGCGTCACCGTCCATTGATCCCGAGGTCGTGAAGAACACGAAATCTTCCTCAACGGATTCGGCGCTGCCGCCATTATCTGGATAAAGATCGATCGATACGCCCTGCGTGAAGGCAGGTACCATTTCCTCGACTTCGATCTCCTCGATATCCGGCAGCACGTTGTATTTTTCGCGCAGCTCAGCGATCTTGGACGGATCTTCGTTGATTTCACGCCAGGTCTTGATCAGTTCTTCGACCAGAATGGAAACTGCTTCCTGTTCTGATTCCAGCCAATCGCGGTTGGCATAAAGCGCTTCATCGGTTGCCTTGATATCAGGCAGCGGTAGGAAGACGAACTTGCCGGGTGCTTCGCGTTCCAGCAGACGGCTACGCTCATAGTCGACGATTGACGCGTTGATACGGCCCTGCAGCAGTGCACCGGCACGGACACCCGAACCCGGAACATAGCTGACGGAATTGAATTTCACGCCGTTTTCCTTGGCCATCAACTGCATGATAGCCTCAGTACCCGAGCCGCGGCCGTGAACCGCAACATCGGCGCCATCAAGATCTTTCCAGCTCTTGTACATTTCGCCGTTGACCACCGGATAGAAACGCAGCATTGACAGCTGATAGAACATGCGGATTGGCGCGTTGACCTTCTGGATCAAGGCATAGGGGGTGCCCACGCCGATATCCGCCTGACCACTGACGATTGCCTGTGCGGCAAGGTCTTCTGATTGCAGATAGGACGTCTTGACGTCGACGCCGCGTTCGGCTGCACGAGCAACAGCGATCATGAAGTTGACCATTTCACCGCCCGGCACGTCACCGAATGCCACATGCATCGATCCCTTGTCCTGGGCCTCGGCCGATATTGCGGAAAGGCTAACTGCGGCAGCCAGTGCCACGGCCGTTCCCGCCTTTCGGATTACACTTAAACCAATCATTGATATTTCCTCCCTTGGTTAAAGTAGTTCAAAAAATCCTGGTGCCCCGTTCAGCCAAATTGCTCATGCCGCCTTGGTCGAAAGTTGAGAATTTCGAACCGTATTGGTGAGTTCTCCAATGCCCTCGATCCGGCAGGTCACGATGTCTCCATCTGTCAGAAATCTCGGCGGGTCCATTGCATAACCGACGCCCGACGGCGTGCCGCTGGCCAGGATGTCACCCGGCTCCAGGGTTAGCCCTTCCGACAAGGATTCCAGCAGTCTGGGAATGGGGAAAATCATGTTTCCGGTATTGCCGTCCTGGCGTGTTTCGCCATTTACCGTGAGGCTGATACGCAGATTTTCGAAGTCGCCAAGTTCATCGATCGTCACGATGTGCGGCCCCATCGGACAGCTGGTGTCCAGACCCTTTCCCTTGAGAAACTGGCCGCCATGTGCTCGCTGCAAATCGCGCGCAGTGACATCATTTATAATCGTAAATCCGAAAATATGATCCAGCGCTTCCGCGGCCCGGATGTTTCTTCCGGCCTTGCCAATGATCACGCCCAGCTCGACTTCATAGTCCATTTTTTCCGAGACCACCGGGTCCAGACGAACATCGGCGTCTGGACCGATCACGGCTGTTGGTGGCTTGGTGAAGAAGACAGGCAGTTTGGGTACCTTGTCTTCCTTGGCCTGTGCCCGACTTGCCTCAGTTACGTGGGCGCGATAGTTGCTGCCAACACAAAAAACGTTCTTCAGAGGCCGTGGAATCGGCGCCACCAGTTGAATTTCTGATATCGGGATATCGGCCAAAGACAGCCTATTTTCGGCGGCTAGGTCGTTTATTTTCTTGCAGGCTTCAAAGGTTTCGGGCCCGCCGGCGATCAAATCCACTACGCTAGCAGGTGCTTTCAGGGAAGGATCAATCTCGCCCGTCGTCTGCGCTTCTGCGTAGGCCAGTGCCAGATCAATCACGCGGTGCTGATTGATCAATAGCCCTGGATGCAGACCATTATTCGTGCGGAAAGTTACAATACGCAAAGAGTCCTCCACCTCCGATTGCCATTGTACATTCGAACGAAATCTTATCGGGCAAAGCCTTGCCGACAATTATGAACCGGGTCCAATCTTGAACCACTTCACAATTGGTTTAGCGAAGTTCAGCGCCCAAATTGCCGATATCGCTTGATTTTCGGAATTAGATATGAACCTTGCTATTAAGGAAAGCCCCTATTTCTACCCAATGTTGGAAATGGTTCGTAATGGTTGAATCCGAAACACGCAAAGACGATGCTCTGGAAAAGTTGAGACTTTTCCTTAATGATCAACAGATTGCCCTGAATGGCAGGCTTCCTCCCGAACGTCATTTGTGCGTAGAACTCGGGCTGTCGCGTGGGAAGTTGCGCAAGGCACTGGCACTGCTGGAAGCAGAAGGACAAATCTGGCGGCATGTGGGACGGGGCACATTTTTCGGCCCGCGACCCGTGATCAATTTGAGTGATGTCGAATATCTCAGCGAGCAGTCGCGACCCACCGAGGTCGTTGAAGCCAGGCTGGCGATCGAACCGCAACTTGCAAAATTGGCCGCGGTCCACGGGACGACGTCCAACTTCGCCGAGATGCGGCGATGCAAGGAACGATGCAAGACTGCGAGCGAGTGGCGTATTTATGAATCCTGGGACAACAATTTCCATCAGGCAATCGCGCAGGCGACCTGCAACAAGCTGCTGATCAGCCTGTTTGACACGTTGAACATTGTTCGGCGCTCAACGGTCTGGGGGCAATTGCGATCTTCAAAATTGCCGCCGTCCGACCATGGCAGCTTTGCCGAGCATGACAAGATCTATGACGCCATTGTCAGCCGGGATCCCGAACTTGCTGCCGATTGCATGCGGGTTCACTTGAAATCGGTCAGGGACCGCACCTTCGCGTCCATGGAGCCTTAAGGCGTGATCAATTCGTGTCGTTTGACCCGCGAAGCCAGCGAAGAACAGATTCCTGCTTGTTGCGCATGTGTTCGGTGAGTGTCGCCGCTAGTTTCGGTCCGTCTCGTTTTTCCAGAAATAGCATGATCCTCTCATGCTCATCCACTGCTTCTGCCCAACGTTCATCGGACATGTTGGCCAGATAGCGTGCCCGTTGCATCCTTATGGTCAGTGTCTGCCAGTAACTCAGCAGGGTCTTGTTTCTTGCGGCCGACAATATTGCCTTGTGGATTTTTTGGTTGGTCTTGAAGTAGGCATCGAGGTTACGTTCCTCATAATTCCTGACCAATTGATCGTGCAGCTTGCGGATCGCCCTAAGTTCGCTTTCGGTCATGTTCTTGCAGGCGAGTTCGCCCGACAAAGCTTCCAGTGTTCCAAGAACGGGGAAGACCTCTTCGACTTCCTCCACCGTGATGTTCGAGACCCAGGCTCCGCGATTTTGTTCCAGCCTGACAAGACCGTCGGTTGCAAGAACCTTCAGAGCTTCTCGGAGTGGTGTGCGCGAAACGCCAAACTGCTCGCAAAGGTCCTTTTCCGGAATCTTGGATCCCGGTTTCAAACGATTGCTGATTATCAGGAGTTGCAACCTGTCGACCAGTTCCTGATGCAGGGATTTGCGAGCGATTAGTTGAACATCGACGTCTACTGCCATGATGCTTCATCCATTTTCCGGTAATGCCATTTCCAGCAAGCGGGCCGCGTGTACAGGGCTACGATCGGTCGTGTCGCGGATTTGGTGACGGCAGGAAGTGCCGTCAGCGACAATGATCGTGCCGGCCTGTGAAGCGCGGATTGCCGGTAAAAGATCAAGCTCCGCCATTTTCAGGGAGATGTCGTGGGTATCCGCCATGTAGCCGAACGCACCGGCCATGCCGCAGCATCCGGAATTGATTGTCTCGACCTGCATATCCGGTATCAGACCAAGCGCGCTTTCGATTGCGGGCATGACATCCATTGCCTTTTGGTGACAATGACCATGCAACATAACCTTCTCGGCAGGTGGCTTGAGTTCCAATTCAAAGCCCGGAAGCTCTGCCTGCTCGGCGATGTATTCTTCCAGCATTTTTGCATATTGCGCCAAGATTTCGGTTTGCCTGCCGGGTAAAAGCGCCGGTATCTCATCGCGCAATGTCAGGAGGCAGCTTGGTTCCAGCCCGATGACCGGCGTACCTGTGGTGACATATGGCAATAGGGCATCGATCAGTCGTGCGACCTCTTTTTTCGCTTCTTCGACCAAGCCAACCGAAAGAAAGGTTCGTCCGCAACAAAGCGGTCTTTGTCTACTCCGGGACCGGACAACATCCACGTCACGGCCGGCTGCCGTAAGTACCTTATAAGCCGCGCGCAGGTTCTCCGGTTCGAAGTAGCGATTAAAACAATCGGCAAAAAGGACTGCCTGCGGCTCCCTTTGCCAGTCGATTTCATCATTTTTGAATGGTTTTCTGCTCCAAACCGGTAGCTTCCGCTTGGCAGAAAATCCGGTGAGGGATTGTGAAGCCTTAGCCAGGCCCGGAATAGTGTTTCTCAGATTTGCCAAAGCAGAAAAGCTCGAGGCCCATGGGGCATATCTCGGCAAATTCGCGACAATCTGGTCGTGTCGGGAAATTCCATACCGTTTTGCCCGGGCGGACATGACCTCGATTTTCATTTTTGCCATGTCGACGCCGGTGGGACATTCGCGCCGGCACCCCTTGCAGGAAACACAGAGTTTCATGGTTTCCGCCATGTCTTCGGAAGTCATGGCGTCCGGGCCGAGCTGCCCCGAAATTGCCAGCCGTAGCGTATTTGCCCGGCCACGCGTCACGTGTTTTTCGTCGCGGGTTACGCGAAATGACGGGCACATCACGCCGCTTTTCAACTTGCGACATGCGCCGTTGTTGTTGCACATCTCGATTGCACCCTGAAAACCACCACCGGCCCCTGTCCATTCAGACCAGTCAAATTTGGTTTCCAGATCTTTTGCGCGATAGTCAGGGCTGTAACGGAACAGGTCGCGATCATCCATTTTCGGCGGATCAACGATCTTGCCCGGATTCATCATTCCGGTGGGGTCGAATAGTTTCTTGACCTCGCCAAAAGCGGCGACCATTTGAGGGCCGAACATAGGTTCATGGAATTCTGATCGCACCAAACCGTCGCCATGCTCGCCGGAATGCGAGCCCTTATATTTCCTGACAAGCTCGAAACATTCCTCTGCGATAGCCCGCATGGTGAGGACGTCCTTGTCGAGCTTCAGATTGAGGATCGGGCGCACATGCAGACATCCGACGGAAGCGTGCGCATACCAGGTTCCCCGGGTACCGTGACGTTCGAAAATCTCGGTCAAACCCGCAGTGTATTCGGCCAGATCCGGCAGATCGACGGCGCAATCTTCAACGAAGGAGACCGGTTTACCCTCCTGTTTCATCGACATCATGATGTTGAGACCGGATTTGCGCAATTCCGATATCCGGGCTTGAAGGGCAGGGTCGGTAACAGGCTTGACGCCGCCCCATTTTTTGCCGCGACCTGACCATGAGAACCCGAGGTCACCCATCATTTCTTCCAGCTGTTTCAGCTTGTTTGTATTGCCAGCCGCGTCTACTTCGGCGAATTCCACCAGCAGAAGCGCTTCAGGTTTTCCTCTCACAAATTCCTTTACCGTATTGCGGAACAATGGAATTTCGCGTGCCAGGCTGATCATTGTCGAATCCACCAATTCGACGCTTTGCGGTCCCAGCGTTACAAGATGCTGGGCGGCATCCATGGCCTGGTAGAAGGTCGGGAAATGGCAGATGCCGATGACCGTGTTGATCACTACCGGCCAGAGCTTCAATTCGATAGCTGTTGAATAGGCGAGAGTACCCTCCGAGCCGACCAGAAGTTCGGCCAGATTATTTGGCGTGTTGCCTGGTACGAGTGCATCAATGTTGTAGCCACCGACGCGGCGGAGCAATTTAGGAAATCGCGCATCGATTTCCTTGGCTTCCCGTGTTCCGAGCGCAAGCAGTTTACGAATCAGCGTATCGCCACGTCCGATTTTCTCGGAATCGATTTCAGCGAACTTCACCTTGTTGCCATTGGCAAGCAGCGCTTCAACAGAAATCACGTTGTCCCGCATCAAGCCGTAGCGAAGGGATTTACCGCCGCAGGAATTATTGCCGGCCATGCCGCCAATGGTTGCCCTTGATGCGGTCGATACATCCACCGGGAACCATAATCCATGGGGCTTTAGCGCGCGGTTGAGTTCGTCCAAGACAATGCCGGGACGGACAACACATCGGCGGTTTTCAACGTCCAGTTCAAGGATATCGTCGAGATAGCGGGTGTTATCGAGGACGATTGCCTCATTGACCGTTTGTCCGCTTTGCGACGTCCCCCCACCTCGCGGGAGGATCGGTACGGATTGTTCCCTGGCCAGATCAATCACCGCGCTTATGTCGTCATCCGATTTTGGTGAAACTACGCCCAGAGGCATCATCTGATAAAGCGAGGCGTCGGTGGCATAGCGCCCCCTGGTGAAAGCATCAAACTCAACGTCACCTTCAATCCGGTCTGCAAGTTTTTCTGCCATTTCCTGCATGGTCTTTTCCAGCACAGAGTTCGGTGGTGTCAAAAGATTCGCGGTTGACTTAATTATGAATTCAAAATTACATTTGCTCAATGGCAAAGTTTTGCCAGTCTCAAATGTGTTGCGTCATCAGAATTTCAGGCAAATTTCAGGACAGCGGTCATGCGAAAAGCCGGTCGACATTTTCTGCAGATTCCCGGCCCCAGTGCGGTGCCTGACCGAATATTGCGTGCGATCTCGAGCCAGACAATTGATCACCGCGGACCGGATTTCGCCAAGGTCGGTATGCGGGCGCTTGATGGCCTGAAAACGATCTTCAAGACCCGCGAGCATGTAATCATCTATCCGTCTTCGGGTACGGGTGCTTGGGAAGCGGCGCTCGTCAATGTGCTTTCGCCCGGTGACCGGATCCTGATGTTTGAAACCGGTCACTTTGCGTCGATGTGGAAGAAAATGGCCGACAAGCTCGGTGTGAAACCGGAATTCATTGAGGGTGATTGGCGCGGTGGCGCAGATCCCGACCAGATCGAGGCCTATCTTGCCGAGGATAGCTCGCATGAAATCAGGGCGGTTTGCATTGTGCACAATGAGACTTCGACCGGGTCCGTTTCACCAGTAGCAGCGGTGCGCAAAGCGATTGATAATGCCGGGCATCCGGCACTGCTGATTGTCGATACGATTTCTGGTCTTGCTTCCCTCGAATATGAGCATGATGAATGGGGTGTGGATGTCACTATTTCAGGCGCCCAGAAGGGTCTGATGCTGCCGCCCGGACTTTCGTTCAATGCGGTCAGCGAGAAGGCGATGTCTGCGAATAAATCGGCCAGATTACAGCGATCCTACTGGGATTGGGCTGATATGGTTGGCCCCAATGAAAAGGGCTATTTTCCATATACTCCAGCTACCAACCTGGTCTATGGGCTGAATGAGGCCATCGACATGCTGCATGAGGAGGGCCTGGAGAACGTATTTGCCCGTCATGCCAGGCACGGTGCTGCCACACGAGCTGCCGTCAAGGCATGGGGACTGGAGGTGCTTTGCTCGAAACAAGGTCAGGAGAGTGGGGTGCTGACGGCAGTCTTGATGCCCGAGGGGCACAGTGCCGACGGTTTCCGGGCTACGGCCCTGCAGCATTATGACATTTCTCTTGGAAACGGCTTGTCGAAGGTTGCCGACAAGGTCTTTCGCATCGGACATTTGGGCGATTTTAATGATCTGATGCTGGCAGGCACGCTTGCCGGTGTGGAAATGGGACTGGAAAAGGCTGGCGTTCCCTATAAGAGTGGTGGCGTCGGGGTCGCATTGGAGCACCTCAAGCAGGCAGATTGAATTTGCGCCGAAAGTGATATCGATGACCTCGGAGTCCAGACAACTCATTCATGAAATAAAAGACAATGTTCTTTGGATTGGTTTTAACCGGCCAGATGCAAGGAATGCCCTGACCTTTGACATGTATGACGGGCTGGCATCGCTATGTTCCGGAGTTTCCATCGAGGATGAGATCAAGTCGGTGGTGATCTATGGCGCCGGCGGAAAGGCTTTTGCCGCCGGAACAGAAATAGCGCAGTTTCGATCCTTCAAGACCGAACAGGATGCGCTTGATTATGAAGCGGAAATCGTCCGTGTCCTCGATGCTGTCGAGCAGTGTCCGGTGCCTACCATCGCTGCCATATGCGGTGCCTGTACCGGCGGCGGTGCTGCCATCGCGGCTGCCTGTGACATTCGGATTGCGACGACAAGTCTGAAATATGGATTTCCGATTGCGCGAACATTGGGAAATTGCCTGTCGGCTGCCAATCTCGCACTGTTGACCGAGCTGATGGGAGCGGGAAGGGTGCGCGAACTGCTTTTGACCGCACGCCTGATCGGTGCGGACGAGGCCAAATCGATCGGGCTGATCAGCGAGATCTTCAGCGATGAAGATGGGTTGATGAAGGGTGCTGCCGAATTGGCAGAACAATTGTCCAGCATGGCGCCGTTGACGATTTTCGCGACCAAGGAAGCCATGCGTCGTAACAGGATTGCTCGTCAGGTAGAGGACTCAGACCTGATTACCAGGTGTTATTTGAGCGATGATTTTCGAAACGGAATGGAGGCCTTCCTGTCCAAGAAGAAGCCGGATTGGACCGGGAATTGACGGTCTTAGTGTAACTTGAGTCTCCATTGAAGCACCCGGGCACATTTGATACCCGGGTGATGCATTTTCAGGAAAATTAAGTCGGTCAATTGCCTACATAGCAATGACTTCAGCGACTTCGACGGACCCGCCGTCGGTAAGGATTGGGCAGCCGCCTGCAAGTTTGTTGGCTGCCGCCTTGTCATCTGCCTCAACAATCGTGAAGCCGGATACCGGGTTGGCACCACCATCTTCGGCAACGCCCGAGGAAGTTACAGTAGAAGACATGCCGACCGGGCCTCCGCCATCAAGCAGTTTGTCACCCATTCCGCCATACCAGGCGTTCCATGCCGCCATCACTTTTTCCATCTCGGCCGGATCCTTTGGCGCGGTTCCACCATGGTATACATATATGAATTTCGGCATGATATTTTCCTCCATTGTAATCGGATTTAATTGAGCAGGCGCTCCAGTTTACTCAAGGATGATGTCCATCCTTCTTCGTGATTTGCGGCACTTTCTTCCGGCAGATCGACATGGTTCAGGACCATCGTCGTGCCGCCACCAATAGCCGGAACAAGCTTGATCGTAACGTGGCTTTCGACGCCTCGGACGTCGTTCTCGTCGTGCCAGGCCCATGTGAACCCGACCGACTTGGGCGGATCGACATGGGTGACGTGGCCAGAGACCTTGAAGCGGCGGCCATCCTGATTTTGCATTACCGACAGCCAGGGGCCTTTCTTGTCAAATGCCAGTTCATATTCTGGCAATGTCACTCCTTCGGGCCCCCACCATTTCAGCAGGTGTTCAGTTTTTGAAACGTAGTCGAAAACCTTCTCGGGAGCGGCATCAAAGGTGCGTTCGATCGTCAGGCTTGGCAATGGATTAATCCTCTTTCTTCAGGGCTATGGCGAGCCGGTCCAGGCTGCCTTTCCAGAATTCTTCGTGAGACATGGTCCAGTCCGTAATCGCTTTCACAGATTCGGGTTCGACCGCATAAATCCTGCGCTGCTTGTCGATCCGCTGGGTCACGACGCCTGCTTCCCGCAATACCTTGAGGTGGCGGGAAATGGCGGGTGCGGAAATCTTGGCGACGCCCTGCAAATCACCGGCAGAGAGCTCGCCGGAATTCATGAGACGTTCGACAATTGCGAAACGGGTGGAATCGCCCAAAGCAGCAAAGGTTGATACTAGATCAGTCATGATTTTCTTTCTATTTTTGTTAATTAACATAAATAGAAAATAATCGATGTCAAGCGATGAGGCGATCACTCTAGCCGGCCATTCTGCCGGGAAAGGTAAAATTTGGCCGATTTCGCGCCTACAATTCAACAATTTCAGTAGATTGAGGAATTTCGTCGGGCCAGCCATATTGCTCAATGCCATCCGGTCGGGCTATGAGATATCAAATGTGATATTGCGCCGCAGAATTGGAGAATGATTTGAAAATTGGTTCACCAAAAGAGATCGCAAAGGACGAAGCGCGGGTTGCGATGACCCCGGAAAGCGCCGCTCAATTGCAAAAGCTCGGTTATGAATGTCTCCTTCAATCAGGTGCAGGAGAAGCGGCCGGATTTTCAGATGATGCCTATGAAAAGGCAGGCGTGGAGATCGTCAAGACTGCAGCGACGCTGTGGAAGAATGCCGACATTATTGCCAAGGTGAGACCGCCGGAACCGGCAGAAGCCAAGCGGCTAAAGAAGGACAAGACACTAATCTCCTTCTTCTACCCGGCACAAAATGAGGAACTGCTGGAACTCTGTAAAGAGCAGGATGCGAACGTCATCGCGATGGATATGGTGCCCCGGATCAGTAGGGCACAAAAGATGGATGCGCTTTCCTCCATGGCAAATATTGCCGGCTATCGCGCAGTAATAGAAGCGGGAAACAACTTTGGCCGTTTCTTTACCGGGCAGGTGACGGCCGCGGGAAAGGTGCCGCCAGCCAAAGTTCTGGTGGTTGGCGCAGGCGTTGCGGGTCTTGCGGCGATCGGTACAGCCACGTCGCTGGGTGCAATCACCTATGCCTTTGACGTGCGGCCGGAAGTTGCTGAACAGATTGAGTCCATGGGTGCGGAATTTGTCTTCCTCGAATTCGAGGAAGCCCAGGACGGTGCGGCAACGGGAGGCTATGCGGCGCCATCAAGTCCGGAATTTCGTGAGAAGCAGCTGGCGAAGTTTCGCGAGCTCGCACCGGACATCGATATCGTTATCACCACGGCGTTGATTCCGGGCCGCGATGCACCGGTCCTTTGGACCAAGGACATGGTCGAAAAGATGAAGCCAGGTTCGGTGATCGTCGATCTTGCGGCCGAGCGTGGCGGAAACTGCGAGTTGACTGTCACGGATGAAAAAATCGTGACGGATAATCGCGTTACGATTGTCGGTTACACCGATTTCCCAAGTCGGATGGCAGCGCAATCCTCGACGTTGTATGCCACCAATGTCCGGCACATGATGGCCGATCTGACACCGGAAAAAGATGGCAAGGTCGTCCATGACATGGAGGATGACGTCATTCGCGGTGCCACGGTGACCTTTGAAGGGGCGATTACCTATCCGCCGCCGCCTCCGAAAATACAGGCAATTGCCACGCAACCCAAGAAAGAAGTGCCCAAGGAACTTACGCCCGAGGAAAGGGCGGTCGAAGAAAAAGCCGCGTTCCGAAAGCAAACCATCACGCATGTGAGTCTGCTGGGGATTGGCGCCTTGCTGGTCCTCGCCGTGGGACTCGTGGCCCCGGCAAGTTTCATGCAGCATTTCATCGTCTTTGTATTGTCCGTGTTTGTCGGGTTCCAGGTGATCTGGAATGTGTCTCACAGCCTGCACACGCCGCTCATGGCGGTAACGAATGCGATCTCGTCGATCATCATTCTGGGCGCACTCATCCAGATCGGCTCGTCGTCGATCATCATTACGGCCCTGTCGGTGCTCGCGATCTTCATGGCAGCGATCAATATCTTCGGTGGCTTTCTTGTGACACGGCGAATGCTCGCCATGTTCCAGAAATCGTAAGGGGGCAGGGTTATGGATTTTGGCTTTACGACAGCGGCCTATGTGGTTGCGGCTGTTCTTTTCATCTTTAGCCTTGGCGGTTTGTCCGGACAGGAGAGCGCAAAGCGGGCGGTCTGGTACGGGATCGTCGGCATGTTTATTGCTGTTGTGGCCACGATGCTTGGGCCAGGTCAAGGCATGTGGGCCTTGTCGATTGTCCTGATCGCAGGCGGAGCCGTGGTTGGCTACCAACTGGCCACACGGGTTCAAATGACACAGATGCCCGAGCTCGTGGCGATCATGCACAGTCTTGTCGGCCTTGCCGCGGTATTTGTTGGCTTCAACGCCGACATCATGATCAATACCATCGCCGGCATCTATGCCGATGCCGGCCAGGTGATGGGCGCAGTCGGACCTGACGGTTACACGGCCATCGGCTTGCCCAAGGAAATCAGCGACGGACTTTCGTCTTTTGGTCAGCTCATCGCCAAGAAATCGAGCGTCGAGATTACCATCCTCCGGGTCGAACTGGTGCTTGGTATCTGGATCGGGGCAGTGACGTTCACGGGGTCCGTCATTGCCTATGGCAAGCTGGCGGGGCGCGTGGATTCCGCGGCCACGCAGTTGCCCGGAGGGCACCTCTTGAATGCGGTCGCTGCGGTGCTGTCGGTTGTGTTCGTGTTCATGTATCTCGGCGGTTCGGGCAGCTGGACGCTTGTGATCCTCACGCTGCTGGCGCTCTTCATTGGCTATCACCTGATCATGGGGATTGGCGGCGCGGATATGCCAGTCGTGGTGTCGATGCTGAACAGCTACTCGGGCTGGGCGGCTGCCGCGATTGGATTTTCACTGGGCAATGACCTCCTGATCCTGGTCGGTGCACTTGTCGGCTCTTCCGGTGCGATCCTGTCATATATCATGTGCAAGGCCATGAACCGGTCCTTCATCAGTGTGATCCTGGGTGGCTTCGGTGGAGCCGCGGGCGAGCAGATGGCAGTTGATGGCGAGCAGGTTGCCATTGATGCTGCCGGCGTGGCCGCCACGTTGAACGATGCGGACAGTGTTGTCATCGTGCCGGGATATGGCATGGCGGTTGCCCAGGCACAGCAGGCGGTCAGTGAACTGACCACCAAACTACGCGAGCAAGGGAAAAAGGTCCGGTTCGCCATTCATCCGGTTGCAGGACGCCTACCGGGCCACATGAATGTTCTGCTTGCGGAAGCAAAGGTTCCCTATGATATCGTGCTGGAAATGGACGAGATCAATGAGGATTTCCCCGAAACAGATGTCGCGATCATCATCGGGTCGAATGATATCGTCAATCCGGCCGCCCAGGACGATCCCAATTCACCGATTGCCGGTATGCCGGTGTTGGAAGTCTGGAAGGCGAAGCAAGTTTTCGTTTCCAAGCGCGGGCAGGGGACAGGATATTCCGGCATCGAAAATCCGCTGTTCTACAAAGAAAACACCAGGATGTTCTTTGGCGATGCCAAGGCGTCGATGAGTCAGTTGATTCCGCTAGTGGAGTGATCTGACAGCGTTTTTCCAACTATGCAGCACCGTCACGAATTGCGGCCGCGTCGAGGCGCTGCATTGCCCAGCGAACGACGCCTGCCACCCACAAGAAACCAATCACGCCGCCGAGATAGACATTCATCGTGCCTCCCGGCGCGATAAAACCGGTTTTTCCGAAGACGGTGACCGTTTCAATGGCCTGTTCGAGGAAGAATATCACGCTCAGCCAGGTCAGCCATTTGGGAATGATCGGCGAGGGGCCAAATCCGAGCGCGGCGATTGCCACGGCCATCGCAGTGGTTGATCCGTTTACCAGCGGTCCCCAGAAATTGGCGATGTCGAAGAGCGTGCGCGCAGCCGATGGGTCAAGGTCCTGCGGATGAAACGCCAGCCCAGCCCAGATCCAGGCCTGAACCTGTGCTGTCAGCGCAAAACCGAGTACGCCGCCAAAGAATATGTACCGGTTGGGCTTCGGCAATATTGCGGAGACCTGTCCGGCAAATATGACAAGTCCAAGCGAGAAGAAGGCCGCCGTCCAGGCATAGATGCGAGCCTTTGATCCGTTGTCGGTGAACCATTGCACGACCTCTTGTCCGCTGGAATCGATGGTTGGAAATCCAGTGCCCAGAGCGGTGAAGCTGGCAACATAAAACGCGCAGGTAGCAAGAATATTATAAAGCAGAAGCTTGGACGGTTTCATCTGATTTCCTCGTTAGACCTGATTTTTCTCTGACTCCAAAACTGCATCCCGGTAGGGTACCGGATCTATGGCGCCGTAGCCGCTGACCGTGCCTGCTGCAACGATTGCAGCGCGGCGTGCCGCGATCACCGGGTCGCCGGTTTCAAGAAAATAGGCCAGGAACGATCCGGCATAGCTGTCGCCTGCACCAGTTGAATCGACGGCCTCCACCTTGTGGCTCTTGATGACTTGACGCATGTCCGGCGTTGCCAAAAGCGCTCCTTCGCCGCCGCGTTTGAGAACAACGATCTTTGCGCCATATTCGAGATAGTGATCGGCTATGGCATCTGGATCACTCAGGCCTGTAAGTTGGGCGGCTTCGTCGTCGCTTGGGAATATGATGTCGGCGAGCGGAAGAAATGCCTCGATTGTCTCGCGGGCCAATTCCAGAGACCAGAGGTTGAGGCGCAAATTGGTATCGTAGGAAACCAGCGTATCGTTTTCTCGCGCAATACCTGCTGCCTTGGTGATTGCTTCTCGCATGGTGGTACTGATTGCCTGGGAAAGTGCAGAAACATGCAGCACGCCAGCTGCGGCAATTGTTTCTTCAGGCAGATCGTTTGGGCCAAAAAGACTCGCAGCCGAACCGCGTCTTGCATAGCTAAAGCTCCTGCCTGAGGGGTCGGGTTGGACAAAGTAGACACCGGTAGGGTCTTGCGGACGCTTGATTACGCCGGAAGACGAGACGCCTTCGCGCTGCCAAAGTTCAATCAGCAAGTCGCCGAATGGGTCACCGCCAACAGCACTGATATATCCGGTCGAGGCTCCCTGCCGTGCAGCGGCGATCATTGCATTTGAGGTATCACCGCCAAATCCCTGGCTATAGAGCGGGCGACTATCCTGCTCTTTCGGGATCTTGACGAATTCGATTAGTGCCTCGCCGATCGAAACGATATCTGTTTTTGTTTTCATTTATGGATCGAGCCTTTTTCTAGCACTTCTAATCGCAGAGAAGGCCCGCCGCAACAACTTCTCCAATATCGAATATTTGCAGATAGCCGCTAGTCTCGGCCCTTGCGAATGGTGGCGAGATGGGATTCAAAACTTGGATCGGACATGAGTGCTTTGGCACGGGCAAAACGACCGTCGGCATAGGCTCTGAAATCCTCTGCAGGGTTGTTGTTCGCAAGCTGGATCAAGCCCCACAATGTCCATAACAGATCGCACATTGCCTTGTAGATAACCATGCGGCTGCGATCATAATCCTGGACTTCTCCGGAGAAGTAAGCAGCCAGCATTTCTTCATCCTGGTCTGCATCAAAACTGCCCTCAACGGAGAGGTCTCCCAAATCCCACATCGGATCGTTCATGCCGGAATATTCCCAGTCGACAATCCATATGCGTTCGCCGGTATCGAGAAAATTTTCACAAAGCGGATCGCAATGACAAGGCGCCAAAGGGAGTTCATTTTTTGATAGCGCTTCACGGACAGATTCAGCTTCTGCCACGACGTCGTGATAGCCGTCGGGCAACTCGACATCCTTGGTTGACAATATGCCGAGATATTCGTCGATCATTGCAAAGAGTTCGAATCTGAAGGGAAACACCGCGCTCGATTTGTGCAGCAGGCTGAATGCTCGGCCGGCTCGGTCAGGGGACTTGTCCCGGCGTTTGAATTCCTCCGGTGTCATGGTGACGGCGTCGTCGATAAATTGCGTGACCATTATACCGGTATTTGGGTCGGCATGGATAACTTCCGGGCTGACACCGGCTGCGGCTGCCTCACGCGCTGCAACTGCTTCATTGGCCCGGTCGATATATTCCTCAGTTCCTTCGCCGGGAATCCGCAGGCAATATTCACCGGCACGATAGACCTTGTTGGTCAAGCCACCCATGCGCTCGAGACTGCCGCGAAAACCGGCCAATTGAGGAATGTCGGACATGATCTTTCGTGCCTGTGCTGTTTCGTCCTCTTCCATGGTCGACCTTTCTGCGGGAAATAATTGTGGTGTTGATTTCATGCCTACCGGTAATTGACTATCATGATAGAATTTTCCGCACAAAATGAATCCGGAGAAAACATGCCCGACAAGCAGCAAGACAGTTTCCTTGGCGCGGTCTATGAGGCCAAGGACCCTGACGAAATTGCGAAACTCTATGATGGATGGGCGAATTCCTATGAATCCGAGATGGCCCAGGCAGGTTACCGTCATCCGTCGATTTGCGTGGCATTACTGGCACGTCATTTGCCGAAAGGCGCGGAACCTGTACTTGATGCGGGTGCAGGAACAGGGCTGATCGGGGAGTGGCTCGGAATACTCGGTTATCAGCAGGTCGAAGGGCTTGATATTTCGAAAGGCATGCTTGAGGTTGCTGCTTCCAAAGGCGTTTATTCAAAATTGCATAATTTGGCGCTTGGCCGTGAATTACCGTTCCAGGATGGCGCATTTGCGGGAATTGTTTCGGCTGGCGTTTTTACCACTGGTCATGTCGGTGTCGAGGGGCTGGATGAATTGATCCGGATCTGCAGGTCAGGTGGAGTAATTGTTCTTACAATCAAAGATGACCTATGGGATGACGGATTTGCCCAGAAAATAGCCAGTCTCACAAAAGATGGTCTTGTCGACTTCCTAGAACAGACAGATCCCTATGTCTCGATGCCTGGCGAGGAAGGAACGATTCCAGGGCGGGGTATCGTGTTGCGTGTCAAATAGCCGAACCGGGTCCTACGTCTTCACCTTCAGATTTTGTGGATCGTAGAGCGTGCCCAGGCACAATTCCGTTGGATGAGGTTCGTTGGCAACAACCAGTTCGTACTTACCCGATTTCAGAAATTCATCGGTTACACCCTCGGAATTGCGGACATAGCCGTAGCCAATGTTCTTGCCAATTGTATAGCCGTATCCGCCGGATGTCAGATAGCCCACGGTTTCACCATCTCTGAGGATGGTTTCCCGACCGGCGAGGACTATTTCGGGATCGGCAATCGTGAATCCGGCAAATCGTTTGGTAAGTGGTTTTCCGGCGATTTCCTCCAGTGCTGCACGCCCCATAAATGGCGTGTTTTTTCTCATCTTCACAGCCCAACCGAGACCTGCCTCAAAGGGTGTATCATTAGGCGTGATGTCGGAAGACCATGCCCGGTAACCTTTCTCTAGGCGCAGGGATTCCAATGCGCGATAACCGACCGGCAGAATGTTTTCACCAGCGCCTGCCGCCATCAATGTATCGAAGACGATGCCGGTCGCATCAATCGGTACATGCAGTTCCCAGCCAAGTTCCCCGACATAAGTGACTCTCAGGGCACGGACTGTTACGCCGGCGATTTCCAGTTCGCGAATATTGGCGAAGGGAAATTCTTCGTTTGAAACATCGGCGTCGGTCACCTTGGAAAGTACGATTCGTGCCTTGGGACCCATCAGGGAAAGGGTGCCCCAGTCCTGCGTGATATCCGTCAGCTTCACGTCACCATCTGGAAAGTGATCGACGATCCAGGTGGCATCATGGGTACGAAAACCGGTTCCGGTTACGATGTAGAACCTGTCTTCAGCCAGTCTTGCCACCGTCAGATCGGCCTCGATACCACCGCGGCTATTCAGCAATTGGGTATAGGTGAGGCGACCGACCGGTTTGCTAATATCGTTGGCGCAGACCCAGTCGAGCGCTGTAGCGGCGTCGGAGCCGGTGATTTCGTATTTTGCGAAGGAGGACTGATCGAATATTCCGACATTCTCACGCACATGGTGATGTTCCTTGCCCACCTGTTCGAACCAGTTCTGGCGACCCATGGAATGGGTATCCCTCGGTTCCATGCCTTCCGGCGCAAACCAGTTGGGGCGCTCCCAGCCAAGCTTGGAGCCAAAAACGGCGCGATGGGATTTCAACCGGTCGTAAAGCGGTGAGACGATGTAGGGTCTGCCGGATTCATACTCTTCGTTGGGAAAGGCTACCGTATAGTGTTTACCGTAGGCCTCAAGCGTGCGGTCACACACCCACTTTCGGTCTTCGTGCAGGCTGGAGAAGCGGCGGATATCTACTCCCCAAAGGTCTAGCGGTGCTTCATCGCGAACGACCCAGTCCGCCAATACCCAACCGGCGCCGCCGCCAGAGGCAATTCCGAATGCGTTAAATCCTGCACCGACATACATGTTTGCGCATTGCGGGGCGGAACCGAGGATGAAATTGCCATCCGGCGTGAAACTTTCCGGGCCGTTGATCATCTGCTTGACGCCGGTATCGTTCAATGCCGGTATCCGGGCAATCGCCTGTACCATATGCTGTTCAAAATGATCATAATCATCGTCGAACAGGTGAAACTCCCAATCATTTGGAACGTCACCGGTCGTGCAGGGTATCGGATCTGGTTCGTAACCGCCGAAAGCAAGGCCGCCGACCTCCTCCTTGAAATAGGTTCGGCGGTCAGGGTCTCGAATGGTCGGTGCGTCATTGTCCAGGCCGTCGATTGGCTCGGTTATTACATATTGGTGCTGGACCGGCTGTAGCGGCACGTTGATACCGGCCATTTGTCCGATCTGACGGGCCCATTGACCGGCGCAATTGACGACCTTTTCACAAGCAATGTTGCCCTGGTTGGTTTTGACCGAAGTAATTCGACCATCTTGCGTTTCAAACCCGGTAACTTGCACGCCTTCAAAAATACGAGCGCCGTGCATTCGTGCGCCCTTGGCGAGCGATTGGGTGATGTCAGACGGGCTTGCCTGACCATCGGTCGGCAACCAGCTTGCGCCGACGAGATCGTCTACTTCCATCAACGGCATCATCCGCTTAACTTCGTCTGGCGAGACAAGATGCATTTCCATGCCAAAGCTGCGCGCCGTTGTGGCCAGGCGCTTATATTCAATCCAGCGATCCTGATTGGTTGCCAGCCGAAGACATCCGGTCATTTTCCAGCCGGTTTCGAGCCCTGTCTGTGAGGCGAGGTCTTTGTAGAGCTCGACAGAGTATTTCAGGACCTGGGTGATCGACGCCGAGGATCGCAATTGCCCGACCAGACCCGCGGCATGCCACGTTGAACCGGATGTCAATTTGCCTTGTTCAACGAGGATGACGTCTACATCGTGATCGCGTGCGAGATGATAAGCAGTGGAACAGCCAATAATGCCACCGCCGATCACGACGATCTGTGTCTGCGATGGTAGGCTCATTGTGGCAGTTTTCCGTGTTTTTCCTGATATTGCTGGAGCGCTTTTTCGAGACGATCCAGATTTTCCTGCGCATAAGCGCCATAGTCGGCGCCGGGTGCATCCAGATGGAGTTGCGAAACCATTGCCCACATCGCCTCGCGCAACAGCGAGGCGCATTGCATGGCGTCGAAGGCTTTCAATGTTTGCTCGTCCACCGGTTCCTGAAAATAGCTTTCGAGCAGAATTCGAGCTTCGGCGTCACCCATTCCGGAGTTCGAAGCTGCACCCGCCAGGTCAAACATGGAGGTTGAGAAACCGGCATACTCAAAATCGATGAGCCAAAGCCTGTTTCCGTCATCGAGAATATTGGCCGGGAGCAGGTCATTGTGACCGAAAACAATTGGCATCGGAATTTGTGCTGCTTCCAATGCCTGTGCGAGACGGAGATATCGGCCAATTTCATTCTTGAAGGGGCTGTTGCCGGCTTGAAGCGTCCGGGCATAGTCCCGTACCACGTGGAAAACCCAGAATATGTAGCCCGGGCCTGAAACATATTGCGGCAGGTCTTCATGGAATTTGCGAATGAGTTCCGCGACGCGATCAGGAGCGTTTCGTACATCTTCTTCCTGCCAGGTCCTGGCATCGATGAACTTCGATACCATGACGCCCGGGGCGGAAAATTCCACTTCCGGGGCAATTCCTGCATCGAAGGCGGCGCGGGTGGTCATCAACTCGCGTTGCCGGTCGACATGATGAAAGGGATAGTCGTGGCCAAAACGAACAACATGGGTGCCGGCTGCATCGGTTACCTTCCATCCTTCGTTGGAGAGACCGCCAGTTAACGGTTCAATGGAAATTTGATCTTTCCAGATGCCGAGATCGGCGATTTTGTCTCGGCTCATGTCGGTCCTCCTGCAATGCCCAGTTTTTCACGGGAATTTTGGGCCGCGGCCGAAATCAATCGATCAACAATGATCGCGATGAAGGCGACCGCAAAGCCCGCGACCAGGCCGCGCCCCGGATCTGCCTTGGTAAGCGCGATATAGACTTCCTGTCCCAGATCTCTTGTGCCGACCAAAGCCGTGATAACCAGCATGGAAATTGCAAACATCACGGTCTGATTTACGCCAAGCATGATCTCGGGAAAAGCGAGCCTCAGTTTGATGCGCGTCAATAATTGCGCCGGGGTGCAGCCCATGGACCGGCCGGCCTCCACCAATGCCGGATCGACATTTCTTATACCAAGCGCGGTATACCTGATCGCGGGTGCGATTGCATAGGCGACAACCGCGATCATGGCGGTGAAATCCCCGACTCTGAACAACATGACGGCAGGCATGAGGTAAACGAATGAGGGCAGCGTTTGTAAGGTGTCGATAATCGCCTGCACCCACATCCAGAGCGTTTTGCGTTCAGCTGCAAAAATACCGATCGGAACGCCGATCAACAGGGCGATAACCGTCGAAATACCGCACAGATAGACGGTGATCATCGCCTTTTCCCACAGGCCGACGGCAGCGATCAGGGTAGCCAGCACGCCGACCAGTGCTGCCAGCCGAATGCCGCCCAGACGCCAACCTGCGACGACAAGAATACCGACTACTCCAATCCAGGGCAGGGATAACAGAAAACGTTTGAAGGGGATCAAGACGTTCAACAACAAGGCGTTTTTGATTGCTTCCAGCGTGTCAAAATAGTTGATGTTGATCCATTTGACGACGTTTGACCAAAAGTCACCGGTCGAGATTTGCAACGCCTCGGGATAGGTTTGGAATGCCGGTACCACCAGGCCTGCAAGACCGGAGAACACCACGATTGCCAGTGCCGAGAGTGTGTAGGGATGCCGTTTTAGCCAAGGCCCGTGGTGCACGGTTTCAGTATTTCGGAGCGCAAAAGCCTGGCTAAGCCGGTCCAGGGCGATTGCGAGTGCAACAATGGCAAACCCGGCTTCCAGACCGGCACCAAAATCCAGCCGGCGCAGTGCTGCCAGGACATCAAATCCCAGACCACCGGCACCGATCATGGCGGCGATGATCACCATGTTGAGCGAAAGCATGATGACCTGATTGACCCCGACCATGAGTGAATCACGGGCGGAGGGGACGAGCACCTTCCAGGTCAGCTGGGAACGCGTGCAGCCGACAATGTTGCCCAGATCCCGCAATTCGGAGGGAATTCGCTTTAGTGCCAGAACAGTGATCCTGGTCATTGGCGGCATGGCGTAGATCAGCGTCGCCACCACAGCTGCGGTCGGGCCAAAGCCAAACATTATGAGAATGGGAACGAGATAAGCAAAGACCGGCATGGTCTGCATCAGGTCCAGAATTGGTCGCAGCATATGCTCAAACCAGCGATATCTGTAGGCAGCAATGCCGAGCAGCAATCCGCCAACTACGCCGAGCGGAACAGCGACCAGGATGGAGGATAGCGTGATCAATGCGCTATTCCACTGGCCGAAGATCAGGATGAATACCATGCAAGCGCTGACAATTGCTGCCAGCTTTCGGCCACCCGCATACAGGCCCAGGAGCGCAAATATCGCGATGACACCGATCCACGAAATTGGTGGCAGGTATTGTATTGCCGCGGAGCCTCTGCCCGACATGAAGCCGGTCGAAAGAAGGCTTAATACAATACGATAGGGTGCATCGATTACGGCGGAGATGAACCGGGTCAGTTCCGCAAAGGTGAACAGTCCGAAGCTGGCGTCATTCAGGAGCCATTTCGTAAAGTCGCTGATCCATTTCGCCGCCGGGATCTTCAGTGCCTTGGGATATTCAAATGCCCAGGGTAATAGCGGTTCGGCAAGTTTCCATAATGCCAGGAATGCAAGGAGCGCCAAAAGCCAAACGACCCATCCTGACGGTCGTAAACCGTTTTGTGGAAGTGTCGAGGTTGCGGCGAGTTTCATGGTCTAGCCCTGCAACATCAATGCGACGACATCTTCGCGACGGATATAACCACGAGCTTCACCGTTTTCGTCGATAATTCGTATCTGATCTATGCCATCAAGAAAGAGCGGTGCTGCTTCCGCCACGGTTGCGTTTTCTGATATATCGACCGTTTCGCCCTGTTTTGCGCCCGCATCGTGCTGTTTTTCAGTGATCGCCAGCGACGTCACGCGAACGACCTTTGCCTTGGTCACGGCCCGGGTAAATTCACGAACGTAGTCGGTGGCGGGGTTCAGCACGATCTCTTCAGGCGTGCCGCATTGAACAATTTCGCCGTCCTTCATGATCGCGATGCGATCGGCAAGGCGGATTGCCTCGTCAAAATCGTGCGTGATAAAGACGATTGTCTTTTTCAGAACCGATTGCAGTCTGATGAATTCGTCCTGCATCTCCCGGCGAATGAGCGGGTCCAGGGCAGAAAATGGTTCATCAAGGAACCAGAGTTCCGGTTCCACGGCAAGCGAGCGGGCAATCCCGACCCGCTGCTGCTGACCGCCGGAGAGCTGACGCGGCATGGATTCCTCGCGTCCGGACAGCCCGACAAGGGATATCATCTGGCGGGCGCGTTCTTCGCGTTCCGGCTTTGAGGTGCCCTGGATCGCCAGCGGAAAGGCAACATTATCCAACACGCTCAGATGGGGAAGCAGGGCAAAATGCTGGAATACCATGCCCATCTTGTGGCGCCTGAGTTCGATCATCTGGGTATCGGAGGCGGTCAGCAGGTTTTCGCCGTTGAACAGGATTTCGCCTGCTGTCGGTTCCACAAGGCGGGACAGGCAACGCACGAGGGTCGACTTTCCGCAACCCGACAGGCCCATGATGACGAAGATTTCACCCTCGTGAACCTCCAGATTCACCGCCCGGACCGCACCGACCAGGCCTGCCTCGGAGATTTGCTCCAGAGAAGGTTCATTTCCCAGCTCGGCGAGTTTCCTTTCGGCGTTTTCGCCGAAAATTTTCCAGACATTTCGGCAGACAAGTTTTGTTTGCTGCTCGCGCATCAATGAACCTGATGATGATTGGCGGGTTGATAGCCGCCCGGACAGACCGGGCGGCCAGATGTCAGTAGTTGAGCTTTGATTATTGCCCGATCCAGGATTTCCAACGATCCTCGTTATTGGCCATCCACTCTGCGGTGACTTCCTCGACGGTTTTGCCATCGAGGTCGACAGCGGTGATCATTGCGCCCATTTCGTCATTGTTGACCGTAAACGCCTTGACTGCGTTATAGGCACCCGGCCATTTGTCTTTCATGCCCGCCCAGGCGACTTTCCAGATTTCACCAAATGGCTTGCCGCAATCATGTGCCATGTCTGGGTTCGAGCCCCAAGCAGGGTCCTTGTAGCATTCAGCTGTATATTCAGGGAACTCGACCCATTCGCCCTCATATTTTGCAGGTGCCCAGTGTGGCGCATAGATCCAGAGCATGATCGGCGCTTGTCTCTGATAGGCACTTTCCAGTTCAGCGAACAAAGCTGCATCCGTACCGGCGTGAATGACTTCAAACGGAAGCTCAAGTGCTTCTGCGCGTTCATCATCAAAGCCACCCCAGGTGACCGGTCCGCCGAGGTAGCGGCCCTTTGGCGCGGTCTCTGCTGTCGAGAATGCTTCGGCGCAGGCTGGATCTTTCAAGGCTTCCCAATTGGGAAGGCCGGGGCATTTCTCCTTCATGTAGAGCGGATACCACCATTCCTCCTTTGCTTTCATGCCGGTCGCGCCGACATTTTCAACCTTGCCGGTAGCGGTCGCGGCATCCATCGCATCGCGGCCCGTGGTCTCCCACATTTCCATCGCCACGGTCAGATCGCCAGTTTCCAGACCCGCAAACTGGGCCAGGTAGTCGGCCTGGACGTATTCGACATTATATCCGGCCTTCTTCAGCACTTCGCCCATAATCTGGGTGGTGATCAATTGTCCCGTCCAGTCGTGCAGAGTGAGTTTGATTGGGTCGGTTGATTCCTGGGCATTGACTGCCGATGTCATCAGTGAAAACGCCACTGCCGACATCACAGTGAACCGTGTGAGTGTGCCGCCGATACTTCCGTATTTGTTCATTGCAAGCTCCCTGCGCAGTCGTTGGTCTGGTTGCCGGGTCGCGCTATCCCGTTAACTGTTGGTCCCCTCTGAAATCCGACTGGACCAATTGGCGATTAACGCGCATGGCAGGCTCGCCTGTCAATACATCGTTGGGGTAATGGTGTTGAAAGACCAAGAGAAATCCGGTCCGTATCACCTGGTGGTCAAACACGGTGGTTCCATCAGCGTTACCCCTGAGGTGTCATGACCTTGCGCTGGCTGGCGCGTTCGAGCCCCAGTTTTCTCTCGCGGTAGATGATGATCAGACCTGCCAGGATTACCAGACCCACGCCCGCAACGGTCGGGACGGTCGGAATCTCATCGAAGAACACATAGCCGGCAATCACGGCCAGCAGAATGGAACAGTATTCAAATGGCGCAATGACCGAGGTCGGTGCGTGACGATAGGAAGTTGTCAGGAATATCTGCCCAAGTCCGCCGAGAAGGCCGACAGAGACCAGAAGAATTGCCTCACGCAAGGTCGGTACAACCCATCCGAAGGGCAAGGTTAGCAGCGACAGAACCGTTGCCGTGAGCGAAAAGTAGAACACGATCGCTGCCGTGTTCTCGGTCTTCACCAGCTTGCGGATAAAGACCTGCGCCAGGGCAATGAATACCGCGCTCATCAGCATCAGCATGGCGCCCAGACCGGCGGTGTCGGTAAAGTTGCCGGTCGCGAAAACGGTGAGGCGGGGCGAGAGGATTACCAGAACCCCCGCCATTCCGAGCGCGACGGCAGTGAGGCGGAATATCCGCACTTCCTCGCCCAGGAACATGGCAGCAAATATGACCGTCAGGATAGGCGCGGCATAGCCAATGGCTGTTACTTCCGGCAAAGGTAAGAAGCCGAGCGCTGCAAATGATAAGCCCATGGCGGTCGTACCCACCAGGCCGCGCCAGAAATGGGCGAGTGGGTTCTTGGTGGAGAGGCCATGCGCCAGATTATGGCGCCAGGCCAACCAGGCGAAGATTATGGGCATGGCAAAAAGGGAACGAAAAAACACGGTTTCGCCGGGCGGAATCTCACCGGAGACCGCCTTGATGCAGACCGACATCGCGACGAATATCGATACCGACATTAATTTGTAGACGATGCCGATGAGCGGGTTCATTCCGAAATTGCCTGAGTTATATCGAGAGGGCCAGTTAGATACTTGCCTGTTTGCCAAAGCTATGCCTATTCCAGCCACACAAAATTACAAGGACGTTTTTCGGAATAATCTCTTATGGCAAACCTATTGTTCGATTCGCTGTTCAAGCCACACGAAGGCAGCGACAAGATCTTTCTGACCAATGCAGACAAATTCAGCATGAGTTATGCCGAGTTTTTGGAGTTGGCAGGCAGGATTTCCAATGCGCTGGGAGAAATAGGCGTCAAGAGTGGTGATCGTATTGCCTTGCAGACGGCAAAATCTCCGCATGCGCTAGCAGTCTATGCGGCCTGCGTCAGATCCGGCGTAGTTTTTCTGCCGCTCAACACTGCTTATACAGCGCCAGAGGTCGAATACTTTGTCCGCGATTCCGGGGCCAGCCTGGTAATTTGCGACCCTGGCTCTGCCGCAGAGCTGCGTCCAATTGCCGAACAGGCAGGCGCCAATCTTCAAACGCTCGACGGAGCAGGGCAGGGCAGCCTTGCGGATTTGGTGGCGAAGCAAACAGCTGACTTCGAGATTGTTGACCGTGATGAGGATGACCTTGCGGCGATATTGTACACATCCGGTACGACCGGCCGCTCAAAAGGCGCCATGCTCACTCATAAAAATCTCGTTTCCAATGCGCGGGCGCTGGTCGATTGCTGGCGGTTCACGGCAGATGACGTGCTGCTCCACGCCTTGCCGATTTTCCATACCCACGGGCTATTCGTTGCTTCGAATGTCATGCTGCTCGCAGGTGGGTCGATGATCTTTCAGCCGACCTTCAACCTGGATGCTGTAATCGACGCCCTGCCGAATGTAACCTCGATGATGGGCGTTCCAACTTTCTATACACGGTTGCTTGCTGATCCGCGTTTTGATCGCAATCTTGTTTCCCATATGCGGCTATTCACCAGCGGCAGCGCGCCGCTCCTGGCGGAAACCCATATTGAGTTTGAAGCCCGGACCGGGCACCGAATTCTGGAGCGATACGGGATGACGGAAACAAACATGATTACGTCCAATCCCTATGACGGTGAAAGGCGGGCGGGAACAGTAGGTTTCGCGCTGCCGGATGTCGAGGTGCGGATATGTGAATCCGATTCCGGCAAGGAAGTTGCATCCGGTGAAATCGGGGTGATCGAGGTGCGCGGACCGAATGTCTTCAAAGGCTATTGGCAAATGCCCGAAAAAACGGCGGAAGAATTTCGTGATGACGGCTTCTTCGTGACCGGTGATTTGGCGAAATTTGATGAGGATGGCTATGTCCAGATCGTTGGCCGCGAGAAAGATCTGATCATTTCCGGTGGATACAACATTTACCCCAAGGAATTGGAACTTCTGCTGGACGAGCTTCCCGGCGTGCTTGAATCCGCGGTTGTAGGCGTGCCGCATGCCGA
Organism: Salaquimonas sp.; assembly: GCA_028289365.1. GTDB lineage: Bacteria > Pseudomonadota > Alphaproteobacteria > Rhizobiales > Rhizobiaceae > BOKV01. Next base: position 66,534 of record JANQQM010000157.1, read on the forward strand.
TTTTGGAGAGGGCGTGGTTGCCGTTGTTGTCATGCAGCCGAAAGCCAGCTTCGATGAGGCTGAACTAGCCGGTGCACTCAGGGAAAGGATCGCTCGCTTCAAGCAACCCAAGCAAATTGTTGTGCTGGACGAACTTCCGCGCAATACGATGGGCAAGGTGCAAAAGAACCTGTTGCGGGAGCAATTTGCCGATCTGCTTGCCTAGCGAAATTTTGCTCCGGTCATTTTCTAGGTGGCCCCTTCCGTTCTGCCGATGCTGCCCAAAGATTGATATTCGCATCGACGGCATATTTGTCGATCTCGGAGAGCTCTGAATCCGAGAATTCCAGGTTCTTCACCGCGCCGACACAATCGGTGATCTGTTCGGGACGGCTTGCACCAATCAAGGCGGTCGTAACCTTGTCGCTGCGCAAGACCCAGGCAATTGCCATTTGGGCCAGTGACTGCCCACGAGATTTTGCAATCTCATTTAACGCACGGATGTTTTCCAGCGTTTCGTCGTTCATGAACTCCTGCCTGAGAGATTTTCCTTTCGACAGGCGGCTGTCTTCCGGCACGCCCTGCAGATACTTATTGGTCAACATGCCCTGGGAGAGGGGAGAGAAGACAATTGTGCCAATTCCCAGCTCGTCGACCGTATCCAGCAGGCCGTCCTCCTCAATCCATCGGTTGATCATGGAATAGCTTGGCTGGTGGATCAGACAGGGAGTACCGAGATCTGCCAGTATGGCTGCCGCTTCCCTTGTTCTTTTGGAATTATAGGACGAGATACCGGCGTAAAGCGCCTTGCCTGAGCGCACAATTTGGTCGAGCGCGCCCATGGTTTCTTCCAGCGGCGTTTCCGGATCAAATCTGTGGGAATAGAAGATATCGACATAATCGAGCCCCATCCGCTTCAGGCTCTGGTCGCAGCTGGCAATCAAGTATTTGCGGCTTCCCCATTCGCCATAAGGGCCGGGCCACATTTCATAGCCTGCTTTTGACGAAATGATCAGCTCATCGCGATATCCCCGGAAATCGTTTCGCAAAATGTCACCAAATGCGATCTCGGCTGATCCGGGCGGCGGGCCGTAGTTATTTGCCAGATCGAAATGAGTGATCCCCAGATCAAAGGCGCGATGGCAGATAGCCTGTTTTACTTCATGCGGGGCGTCATTTCCGAAGGTGTGCCAAAGGCCCAGTGACAAAACCGGGAGTTTCAGTCCCGAATTGCCGCATCGGCGATAGAGCATGTTTTCATACCGGTCTTCGGCTGGTTCCCACATGATTTGGTCCCTTGGATTTGTGCAGAATTGTCAGAAGTACGGCGGTTGACGGGCCGTGTTTGATTCGGCGAATGCCGGATTGTTTACTTTAGCATTTCGCTGATTTTTTCATAGGAACGGCGCGCGAAACGCTCACCATCATTCGGATTGTCGTGTTCAACGACGTAGAGCTGGCAGGGTGTGGACTGTAACGCGGAAAATATGGCCGGCCAATCCATGGTGCCGTAGCCGACATCTGCCCAACCATCTTCGTCAGCGCATTCTCCAGGTTCTGCGATGTCCTTGACGTGGACGGCAGAAATGCGATTTCCAAACCGCTTTATCCAATCGACAGGGTCTGCGCCGCCGCGCACGATCCAAGCGATATCCGCTTCCCAAGAGAGATCGGGTCCGCCCTCAAGGATGGCCTCCATCGGGATCGTGCCGTCTTCCGTGGGTTGGAACTCGAAATCATGGTTATGCCAGCCAAATTGTAGGCCGGCTGCGCGGTAGGGCTCGCTAATTTTTTGCAGGCGTGCGCCGAATTCGAGCCAGCCTGGTTTGTTGTCTGGCCGGTCAGCTGCGTCCAGAAACGGGCAATAAACGGCCTGCACTTCAAGCTGCCGGGCAGCCTCAACAAGGTCATTGGAATTGTTTTCCAGTTCTGCAAGACCGAAATGTCCCGACGGCATTTTCAGTCCGGCCTGCACAAGCATGGAGGCAAGGCCAGAGGGCGCGTCGTATAGTCCACCATATCCTTCGACTTGCGCGTATCCAATCTCCTTCAACAAGGACAGTGTTGTCGCCAATGGCGGGAAATTGCGCGAAGAGTATAGCTGATAGCTGAGTTCTGGCATTGTCTCCTACCTATAAACGCTCAGTTCAGGTTCTCACATCCGGTTCAGTACGGCCGGTTCGGCTTGATATTTCTGCAACTGTATCGGCTATCGCGATCATGTCGGCAAGTGCTTCCTGGGGATCGAGGTCCATCCGATCCGGATCCTCGACCAGGTCTTCCAGATAGACCCGAAGTGTGGCGCCCTCGGTTCCGGTCCCTGACAGCCTGAATACGATGCGCGCACCGCCCTCCATCTCCAGGCAGACGCCCTGGTTCTTGCTGTGCGAACCATCTACCGGATCATCATAGGCGAAGTCATCGGCGTTGGTAATCTTGCGTCCGTTAATTACTTCACCCGCGAGGGTGGACAATTTTGCCCTGAGCGCCTGCATCAGGTCATTTGCCACTTCCGTATCGATCGCCTCGTAATCGTGGCGGGAATAATAGTTTCGTCCGTATTGGCGGCAGTGCTTCTCCATTATCTCTGCAACTGACAGCCTCGTCTCGGCGAGTATGTTCAGCCAGAACAGGACTGCCCACAGCCCATCCTTTTCGCGGATGTGGTTTGAACCGGTGCCGGCGCTTTCCTCTCCACAAATTGTGGCCTTTCCGGCATCAAGCAGATTGCCGAAGAATTTCCAGCCGGTCGGTGTTTCATAGCATTCAATGCCCAGATCTTTGGCTACCCTGTCCAGCGCACGGGAAGTCGGCATAGAACGGGCAACACCCGTCATGTTTCCACGATAGGCAGGGACAAGTTCGGCATTGGCAGCGAGAATGGCCACACTGTCTGACGGAGTAATATAGATACCACTACCCATGATCATGTTGCGGTCGCCATCGCCGTCGGAAGCCGCACCAAAGTCAGGCGCGTCTTTCGCCATCATGTGTTCGACAAGATCCTTGGCCCAGATCGGGTTGGGGTCGGGATGACCCTTGCCAAAGTCGGGCAATGGAATGCCATTGACGACGCTACCGGGAGCTGCTCCCAGCGCACCTTCGAGAATTGCGGTTGCATAAGGGCCGGTGATGGCATGCAGAGCATCGAAACGCAGGCTGAAACCGGAATTCAGAAGATCGCGGATCTTGTCAAAGTCAAAAAGGGTTTCCATCAGCGTCTGATAATCCGCAACGGGGTCGACAACCTCGATTTCCATGTCGGCCAGGCTGGTTGTGCCCAGGGTCGATATGTCGACATCCTGTGTTGCGATTATTTCATAGCTGTTTATGGATTTTGTCGCTTCAAAGATCCGTTCGGTGACTTCTTCCGGGGCAGGGCCGCCATTTGGGGTGTTGAACTTGACGCCAAAGTCTTCTTCAGGGCCGCCAGGATTGTGGCTGGCGGACAGAATGATGCCGCCATCGGCCTTGCGCTTACGGATCAGGTTAGAAGCTGCTGGAGTCGACAGCAGGGCGTCTTGACCAATAATGATCTTCTTTGCACCTGAAGCCGCCGCCATCCGCAAGATCACCTGCGCAGCGCGATCGTTGAAATACCGGCCATCACCACCCAGAACTAATATCTTGCCGGCAACGCCACCGATCCCGATCCAAATCGCCGCAATAAAGTTTTCGAGATAATGCGGCTGCATGAAGATATGGGTCTTTTTGCGCAGGCCGGAAGTGCCGGGCTTTTGTCCCTCGATTGGCGTGGAGGCAATTGTTTCCAAGGTCATCTTATCGTCCCGATTCTTTCATGATTTTTGCTGCGTGAGAAATCCGCGGTTCTTCCGCAAACTGGCTTGCATCAATTGGCAGTCTCTGACGCCAGTTCGGATATTCATGAATGGTTCCAGGCAGGTTCGGCTGCGCTTCAACCTGGAGAATATCCTCGATTTGCATGGCGACCAGCTTTGAATTTGTCTGTCCCAACAAAGTATGGATTCCGTCGGCGCTTTCTCCTTCAGTGCCTGAAAGCTGCTCAATCGCCGAGATTTCGTTTGATCGTAAATCGATCGCCTGCTCGGCGGTCTGGTCGTCGATGTGGCCTAATTCCTGGCGAACCTTAATATCGGTACAGCGACGCCATCCAAGCCATGTCGGAAGGTCATGGGTCGAAAATGAAGCCAGTGTCTGCGGCGGATAATCTTCCGGTTGCACAAATCCTCCACCGTCTGCAACCCGATTTTCGAACATCATGACCCGGCAACCCAGCACGCCTGATCCAGCCAGTGCTTCTTGCAATCCGTCCGGCACATTTCCCAGATCCTCCCCGATAATCGTTGCATTGGCTCGCGCTGCTTCAATTCGTACCACAGCAAGCATGGCATCGCGCGGCATTTTCACATAAGCGCCGGGAAGGTCCGTCTGAGACGGAACCCAATATGCGCGTTCGAACCCAAGAATATGATCAATGCGCAAGAGACCGGCAAATTGCAATTGCTTGCGCAGTGTTTCTGCCAGTGCTCGGAAACCATCGCTAGCCAGTGCATGCGGATTGAAGGGAGCAAGACCCCAATTCTGGCCTTCGCTTGCAAACGCATCGGGTGGCGCGCCCAGGGATGCGCCAGTGGCAAACTGGTTTCTCTCCATCCATGTTTCCGCGCCCCAGGGATGGGTGCCCACCGCAATGTCCAGATACAGACCTTGCGACATTCCCCGTTCCCGCAAGTGCGCGCTTATGGATGCAAGTTGACATTCGGCTTTCCACTGTAGCCAGGCGTGAAATCTTGTTTCGCCAGCAAGCTCTTGCCTTGCTCGTGTCGACTGCGGCGAGTGGGGATCATGCAGGTCTGTCGGCCAGTCTTTCCAATAAGGCCCATGGACGGCAGATAGCGCCTGATGCAGTGCAAATTGCGCAAGCGCTTCACCCCCGTCAGAAATAAAGTCATCCAGGCTCTTGTTTTCAGCATTTCCTTCGAAACTGTTGAATTCGCTACGTAATTCTGCCCATTTATCAGGAATAAGCGAGGTAAAATCGATGAGATTTCCGGTTTGTGTAGCCGAACTTCTTTCGTTGGCATTTGCTACATGCAGAACATTCAATCGGCGCCGATGCGATGGAGCATAGGGGCTGATTTCGTCATGATCTTCGGGAAATCCGGCATGAACCGGATTGATCCCGATAAAATCAGCCTCCCGGCCGCATAACGCCTCTGCGGCGATCTCCAGGTCTTCGTAATCGCCGAAGCCGCCGTGCTTTGCATCGCGCAGTCCCGCCAATGGGGTGATGACGCCCCAGCCGCGTGGTGGATCGGGTAGGGCAGGTGGCGCGCTCAGAATGGTTGAAGCTTGGCCGTCCACCGAAATTTCATGATAGCCGATGGGTATTTCCGGTAGCGATTGCTGGCCCCGGCCTTCGAAGCTGGTTCCATCTTCGTATCTGATCTGGAATTTGGTCTCCGACTGAATTGGTATCGTGGGAATTTCGCCGGCGGTTACAACATACCAGTTCCTGGTTGTTTGTTGCCGGGATGAACTATTTATCGAGTGGAGTAAATCTTGGGCTTGATCCTGATTTTCGGCCTCATATCCCATCGCTGCGAGTAAGGCCAGATTCGTTTCTTGCGATGTCTCGCGCCACTGTCCGGACATGTCACAGTAGCCTGGCAGAATTCCTGCAGTTTTTGCCAGGTCACTGATGGCGTCTGTCATTCAGCGTCCTCCAAGGTCATGACCATTAGGGAATTTGCCGGACATTCAATATTGCCATTGGCACTCCGGAACACGGCGCCATGTTTTTCGGTGGTATCAATCCGGTTCACCCAGACCTTGCCGTCGGAGAGCTCGGGCAGGGTGACAACTCGCTCTTCTCCGGTATTGATGATGATGACGATTGCCGTTTCGAGCGCATCATAGAGTGGCGTTCCGGATGCGGTGCGCATTTCCACGCAAAGTAGGTCAAGTCCGGGATCCTGCCAGTCAGCAGGTTCCATCGGTTTGCCGTCGGCACGCCACCAGAACAGATCCTCGATGCCGTCCACGATTCTTTCGCGGGAGTGGAGGAACTGTTTTTGGCGCAGGATCGGGTGCGCCTTTCTGAATTCGACGAGCACGCGTGTGAATTCGGCAAAGTCCGCATCGAATTCCGACCAGTTCAACCATCCGATTTCATTGTCCTGGCAATAGGCGTTGTTGTTGCCGTTCTGGGAATTGCCAAACTCGTCACCCCCCAGGATCATTGGCGTGCCCTGCGACAACAATAAAGTGGCCATCAGGTTACGGCGGCGCTGGGCACGGGCGGCGGTAATATCTTCATCATCAGTCGGACCTTCGACACCCAGATTTGACGAGAAATTCTCGCTATGACCGTCCTTGTTGTCCTCGCCATTTGCCAGGTTGTGCTTGGTTTCATAGCTGACAAGATCGGTGAGGGTGAAGCCATCATGGGCAGTGATGAAATTGACGCTTGCGGTCGCCGGACGCCCGGAATGGTCGAATTGGCGCGCCGAACCTGTGAGCCTGTCTGCGAGATGGGGGTATCGCTTTTCATCGCCGCGCCAGAACTGGCGTACACCATCGCGAAACTTGTCATTCCATTCCAGAAATGGCGGCGGAAAGGCGCCAAGCTGGTAGCCACCTGGGCCAATATCCCACGGTTCGGCAATGAGTTTTACGCGGGCCAGTACCGGATCCTGGCGAATGGTATCGAAAAAGGCCGCGCCCGGGGTAAATCCGCTTAAGGTGCGGCCGAGCGTGGCGCAGAGATCGAAACGAAAACCGTCGACATGCATCACCTCGACCCAATAGCGCAAACTATCCATGATCATGCGCAAGACCATGGGATGATCCACGTTCACCGTGTTACCGGTGCCGGTATCGTTGATGTAATAGCGAGGGTTTTCGGCAAGGCGATAATAGCTGGCATTATCCAGACCGCGGAAGGCTAGCGTGGGTCCGCGTTCATCGCCCTCACAGGTGTGGTTATAGACGACATCCATGATTACTTCGATGCCAACAGCGTGGAAACGGGCAACCATTTGCTGGAAATCGGCAATACCGCCTGCGGTAAGATATCTCGGCTCCGGCGCGAAAAAGCCCAGGGTCTGGTAGCCCCAATAATTTACGAGATCTTTCTCGACTAGGAACCGATCATTGAGAAAGGCTTGTGATGGCAGAAGTTCAATCGCAGTAATGCCGAGATTTGTCAGATGTTCAAGAATCGGGTCGGAGGCCAAGCCGAGAAATTTGCCCTTTGGCTCTGCTGTTTCATGAAGCGCCGTCATGCCCTTGACATGGGCTTCGTAAATAATGGTCTCGTCGATCAGGGTGTTGGGAGGCAAGTCCTCCCCCCATGAGAAGGCGGGGTCTTCCACAATACAGCGCGGCATGTAAGGTGCGCTGTCACGTGTGTCCTGTGTCAGGTCTGCGTCCGTGTTTCCTGGATCAGCACTTACTGTGTGACCCATAAGCGCGTCATGCCAGATCGGATGACTGGACAGGCGTTTGGCGTAGGGATCGATCAAGAGTTTGTTGTAATTGAACCGGTGTCCCTGTTCGGGTTCGAACAGACCGTGCGCTCGATAGCCGTACATCTGTCCGGGGCGCAGGCCGGATATATAGCCATGCCAGACATCACCATCTCGTTCGGGCAGGTCAATTCTCTGGATTTCGGTCTTGCCATCGGGAGAAAAAAGGCAAAGCGTCATTCGGTCGGCATTTGTCGAAAATATCGCGAAATTTACGCCATCACCATCAAAGGTAGCGCCTAGGGGCTCCGCCCGCCCTCTGCTAACCGTGTAAGTCGGGTTCATGCGGCTTTCTCAATATCCTTGAACAGTGCAGCGTAGGCAGCGGCCGAGACTTCCCAGCCTACCGGATGGCGCATGGCATTTTTTTGCATGCGATTCCAGATATCATGCTGCCGGTAGATTGCACAGAGTTGGCCAAGCGCATGTTCCCAGGCATCTGTGGTTATTGGATGCACCTGTATCCCGGTTGCAACGCCGGCCCAAATTCCGGCGGCATTTGCCGGAACCACGGTGTCGGCCAGGCCACCCGTCAGCGATACGACCGGAAGGGTTCCGTGGCGCAATCCGTAAAGTTGGGTCAGTCCACAGGGTTCGAACCGGGAAGGGACCAAAATTGCATCCCCGCCTGCAATAAACCTGTGAGACAGGGCCTCGTCATATCCAATCTTCACGGCGACGCCGGAATGTCTGGCGTCGGCTTCCTGGAATGCCTTTTCCAGTTCGGCATCGCCACTTCCCAGCAATGCAAGTTGTCCGCCCTCCGCCAGCAGTCTTGGCAGGGCTTCAAGCAGGATATCAAGACCCTTTTGGCTGGTCAGACGGGAAACGACTACGCATAGGGGGCCGCCTGCATCCGGCAGTCCCATTTCCTGGCGTAGGGACTTTGTTAATTTTGCCTTGGCGCGCAATGTCTTGAAGGGTGGCTGCCAGGCTTCCAGATCAATGCCGTTTAGTATGCCGGTCATGTCTGCCCGGCGCGAGCGCAAGACACCGTCCAGTCCCATGCCGAATTCAGGGGTCATCAGTTCAATCGCGTAGGACGGGCTTACCGTAGAGAGCTTGTCGGCATAAACCAGACCAGCCTTCAATGCGCTTATCTTGCCGTAATATTCAAATCCGTCGGCCGTAAATCCGCTCGCTGGGAGTTTCAAAGCCTTCAACCTTTTGGCATCCGTTAATCCCTGAAAAGCGATGTTGTGTATGGTCAAGAGCGTGGCCACCCGATCGGCGCTTCCCAGTTGCCGGAGATAGATCGGTGTAAGGGCTGCTTGCCAGTCATGAAGGTGCAATACCTGCGGTTCCCAACCTGCCGCTCCATCGGTGGCGATGGTGGCAGCCATCCAGGAAAGTGCCGCAAATCGCTCGGGGTTGTCGGGCCAGTCCTTACCGTCTGGACCCAGATAGATTGCGCCTTCGCGCTCGAACAGATGGGGCGCATCGAGGACATAGACTTCGAGCCCACCAGCAATGCCGTGAAGGAGGCGGGCAGGGCCCCCAAACAGGTTCTTTTCGCGCTGGATGATTGCAACCGGTTCTTCCAATGCCGCCATTACGGCAGGATAGCCTGGCAACAGCGTGCGCATTTCCGTTCCATGACCAGCCAGGGCGGAAGGTAATGCCCCAGCCACGTCGGCAAGGCCACCGGTCTTGACAAGCGGGGCGCATTCGGAAGCAACCGAAAGTACTGTTGTCATTGGGCAGCGAACCAGTTTCTCATCATGGCTTTGGTAATCAGTGTGACGCCTCCTTCCGAAACGCGGAACCATTTTGCATCTTCTTCCGGATCTTCACCGACGACCAGTCCTTCGGGTATTTGAACGCCGCGGTCAATAACCACGTTTTTGAGCCTCGCCGACCGGCCAATGTTGACGTATGGCAAAACGACCGCGTATTCGAGCGAAGCGTAGGAGTTTGTATGGACCTGGGTGAACAGAAGCGAATTTCTGATTGTCGTCCCCGATATAATGCAACCGCCGGCGACAAGTGATGATATGGCGCTGCCTCGACGATCATCCTCATCGTGGATGAACTTTGCCGGCGGCACCGATTCCGAATAGGTCCAGATCGGCCAGCTCTTGTCCCAAAGGTCAAGTTCCGGGGTAAAGTCGGTCAAATCGATATTGGCCTTCCAGAATGCATCGATCGTGCCGACATCGCGCCAATAGGCGGTGGCGTCCGGGTTTTCCCTGACGCAGGAGTCGACAAATCGATGGGCGACGGCCTTTCCGTTCTTGACAATGTAGGGGATGATGTCGCCGCCGAAGTCATGTTTGGAATCGGGGTCGGCAGCATCGCGGATCAGCATTTCACGCAGGAACGACCATTTGAATACATAGATTCCCATGGATGCCAGTGCCATGTCCGGATCGTCCGGCATGCCAGGCGGGTCTGCCGGTTTTTCCAGAAAGTCGATAATCCGGCTATCCTTATCGGTCGCCATGACACCAAATCCGGTTGCCTCCTCGCGCGGTACCGTCAGGCAGCCAACCGTCACATCCGCGCCGCTATCGACATGCTGGCGCAGCATAATTTCGTAATCCATCTTGTAGATATGGTCACCAGCAAGAACCAGGACATATTCGACCTTGTAGCTGTCGACGATATCGATGTTTTGATATACCGCATCGGCGGTGCCCAGATACCAGAGGTTTTCGTTTATCCGTTGCGAGGCTGGCAGAATATCCAGATATTCATTCCGTTCTGCCCGAAAGAACGACCAACCGCGTTGACAATGCCGAATAAGGCTGTGGGCCTTGTATTGGGTAGCGATTGCCATTTTCCGGATGCCGGAATTCAGCGCATTTGAGAGCGCAAAATCGATGATCCTGGTCTTGCCGCCGAAGAATACAGCGGGTTTTGCCCTGATATCGGTCAATTCCATCAGGCGGCTTCCCCGCCCGCCTGCCAGAACGAATGCCATGGTCTTGGTGGATAGCCTCGCTTGAGATGATGCCATCTTCCTCCCCTTCCTTTACTGCCTTGGGTACAGTTTGGGTTTCTGGTGTCTGTAACCTCACTTGCCTACGTAACTTAGTATCAATGTCGTAAGCGGTGGAATGACGAGTCCCGTCCTGGCCGGCTGACCATGGCTTTCTCCCTTGACCGCTTTGATTGTGCCCATATTACCGCGATCTCCACCGCCATATATCCCGGCGTCGGAATTCAGAACCTCTTTCCATTTTCCCGGTTTCGGCAGGCCCAGCGTATAGGCGCTTCTTTCAACCGGCGTGAAATTACACAAGACAACGACAGGCTTGTCGTCAGTGGAACCTCTACGTATCCAGGCATAGACCGAATTGTCTTCGTCATTGGCCTCGATCCACTCAAAGCCCTCTGGCTCGCAATCCCTTGAATGCAAAGCCGGTAATTCGCGATAGAGGCCATTAAGGTCTCGTATTAGGCGCTGTACGCCGGCATGATACGGGTTTTGGATGCAGCCCCAGTCAATCTCGCCATCGTGATTCCATTCCGCCTGCTGGGCAAATTCCTGACCCATGAACAGGAGCTTCTTGCCGGGATGCCCCCACATGTATCCGTAGTAAGCGCGGAGATTTGCGAATTTCTCCCATTCATTTCCAGGCATGCGGTCGAGCATGGAACCTTTACCGTGCACGACTTCATCATGACTGATCGGCAAGATGAAATTTTCGGAGAACGCGTAATGCAGACCGAATGTCATTTTGTGATGGTGGTATTTTCGATGGACCGGGTCTTCCTTGATGTAGGAGAGCGTATCGTTCATCCAGCCCATGTTCCATTTGTATCCAAAACCCAGCCCGCCATTTTCGACCGGCTGTGACACCTGCGGGAAGGAAGTAGACTCCTCTGCAACTGTCATGATGCCAGGAACCTCGCCATAAACCGTCGTGTTCATGGATTTTAGCATGTCGATGGCTTCGTAATTCTCCCGGCCGCCATCCTTGTTGGGTATCCATTCACCTTCCTTGCGGGAATAGTCGCGGTAGAGCATTGAGGCGACAGCATCCACCCGCAATCCGTCGACGTGATATTCCTCGAGCCAGTAGAGTGCGTTGGAGGTCAGGAAATTTGCCACTTCCCGGCGTCCGAAATTATAGATCAAGGTGTTCCAGTCGTGATGGAACCCTTCGCGCGGATCGGCGTGTTCATACAGAGCCGTGCCATCGAATTTTCCCAGGCCGTGCGAATCTTCGGGGAAATGACCCGGAACCCAATCCAGGATCAGGCCAATACCGGCCTGGTGGGCGGCATCAACCAGATCCCGGAATTCATGTGGAGGACCGTGGCGAATGGTCGGTGCGAACAAACCGACTGGTTGATAACCCCAGGAACCGTCGAACGGATATTCGCTGATGGGAAGTAGTTCGATGTGGGTAAAGCCCATATCCCGAACGTATTCGACCAGTTCAACGGCAGCTTCCTTGTAGGAAATCGGGCGCCCGCCCTCCTTGCGCCGCCAGGATCCGAGATGGACTTCATACACCGAGATTGCAGCGTCCCGGGCGTTGTTTTCCCCTCGGACGTTCATCCAGTCTTGGTCTTTCCAGCCATAGCCACTGATGTCGCGCATAATTGATGCGGTTTCCGGGGGGTGTTGCGAACCAAAACCAACGGGATCAGCCTTTGCAGGCAGCATGTGACCGCCGGCGCCGATGATTTCGTATTTATAGGCTTCGCCCTCATCGACGGAGGGAATGAAGATTTCCCATATGCCGGTCGTACCGCGCCGCCGCATCACATGGCGGCGGCCATCCCAGTTGTTGAAGCCGCCTATGACGGAGACCCGCCGGGCATTTGGTGCCCAGACTGCAAAATGGGTACCACGAATTTCTTCGTGTTCGATTGCGTGTGCTCCCAGCACCGTCCACAGGCGTCGGTGAGTGCCTTCGGAAAGCAGATATTCGTCTATCTCGCCCAGGACCGGCGCAAAGCTGTAGGGATCGAAGGTTTCCCACTCATTGCCTTTTCCGTCCTTGCAACGGAGCATGTATTTTCCGGAAGAAGGGACCTTGCCGGAGAAAATGCCGGAAGTTTTTGAGCGCTTCTTCAGTTCATATGATTTTGAGCCAATGACAGCAGCCATGGTCTCGGCGCCGGGATCAAAGGCGGTCACATAGTCCTTGCCGTTGATTTGATGGCGGCCCAACACAGCGAATGGGTCGTCGAACGTTCCCAGTTCGATGCGGCGTGCGATTTCATCGCTAAAGGGGACATCCGGGCGATTGCCCTTGGCGTTTGGCATTTTCTCATCGTACGGCACTGCGCGCCAAGTTCAACCTCGAATAGAACATTAATGGTATGACATCATGCTTTCAGCGGTCTGGCATTCCAGATTTGGGCCATATAGTCGCGAATTGTACGGTCTGAGGAAAACCATCCGGAACGGGCGACGTTCAGTGCGGCGCTGCGATTCCATTTTGTCTTGTCCAGGTAGCTTGCATCCACCTCACGCTGTGCGCGCCAATAATCGGTGAAATCCGAGCACACCATGAAATAGTCTGACGTGCTTAGGTTTTCTGCAATTCCGTGATAGCGGTCCGGTTCGCCAGGCGAGAACTTGCCTGATCTGATCGCCTCGATGGCTTTTGCCAATCTTGGATCAGCGGCAATGGCGTCGGCAGCGTGGTTTGAATTTTCCCGCTTCTTGGCGACCTCATCGGCCTGCATTCCAAATAGGAAAAAATTCTCTGGGCCAACACGCTCTCGAATCTCGACATTGGCGCCGTCGAGTGTGCCGATCGTCAGTGCACCGTTCAACGCGAATTTCATGTTGCCGGTGCCGGATGCTTCCTTGCCTGCGGTTGAAATCTGCTCGGACAGGTCGGCGGCCGGTATCAGTCGCTCGGCTAGCGTCACATTGTAGTTGGGAAGGAAAATGACCTTAAGGAACGGGCTGGTCACCGGATCGGCATTGATCACTACCGACACATCATTGATCAGCCGGATGATATCCTTGGCAAAGAAATAGGCAGGTGCTGCCTTGCCACCGAAAATTTTCACGCGGGGTGTCCAATTGTCTTTCGGATTGGCCTTGATCTCGGACCATAATGCAATCGTCTCAAGTATATTGAGGTGTTGTCGCTTGTATTCATGGATCCGCTTGATCTGGATATCGAACATTGCATCTGGGTCGACGTCCAGATCATGATTTTCCGAAATCCATTCGGCAAGTTCGGTCTTGTTCGCCTTTTTTACATTGGCAAACCGATCCATGAAGGTGTCGTCGTCGACGAACGGTTCCAGTTTTTGCAATTGTTCGAGATCGCTGATCCATTGTGTGCCGATGGTTTCGCTGATCAGATCCGACAGGCGCTGATTGCATGATAGGAGCCAACGCCGGGGTGTAACGCCATTAGTCTCGTTGATAATGCGATCGGGATGTAGCTTGTGGAGATCCTTGAACACGGTCGATTTCATCAGGCTGGTATGGAGCGCTGACACACCATTGACCTTGTGCGCCATCATGAAGGATAGCTCGCCCATCTTGACCTCGCCGTTTTCGAGCGCTGATACCTTGGGCATAGGGTAAGCTGCCGCGTGTGCGTCATTGATGCGTTCGATGATAGCCATATGGCGGGGTAGCAATCTGGTCATCAGCGATACCGGCCAACGCTCCAGTGCTTCCGGCAACAAGGTGTGGTTGGTGTAGGACAGGCATTCGCGCGCGATTTCGGCCGCATCTGCGAATTCCATTGCCCTTTCATCGTGCAGGATGCGCACCAGTTCAGGTCCCGCAATGGCCGGGTGGGTATCGTTAAGCTGGATGGCGACCTTTACGGGGAGCTTTGTCAGGTCATCATATTCGCTGTCGAAACGGCGCAATATGTCACGAAGCGAGGCAGCGGTGAAAAAATACTCCTGTTTCAGCCGCAGTTCCTTGCCGGCCTCGGTCGTATCATCGGGATACAGGACCCGGCTGATCGTGCGCGCCAGGGCTTCATGTTCGGCGGCTGCCGCATATTCGCCGCGGTTAAATCGCTCGAGATCGAATTCGCTAGCAGGTTCGGCAGACCAAAGTCTCAGCGTATTTGCCCATTTGGCCTGCCAACCAACGATCGGGGTGTCATAGGCTGCAGCCATGACCGATTGTTCCGGTTTCCAGACAGCGTGACTTCCGGTTTCGATCACCTTGCCGCCAAAACCGATCTCAAATGCCGCTTCGGGACGTTCGAATTCCCAGGCGTGTTTTTGCTGAAGCCAAGTCTCCGGTGCTTCAACCTGTCTGCCATCGACGAAGCTCTGACGGAAAAGCCCGTGCTCATAGCGAATTCCATAACCATAGGCCGGGCATGACAAAGTCGAGAGTGACTCCAGAAAGCAGGCTGCCAGCCGGCCCAGACCGCCATTGCCAAGTGCAGCATCCGGCTCATCTGCCAAGACGGTGTCATAGTCGATTCCCAGTTCGCGAAGGACAGTTTGTGCCCGATCATCTAGCCTGAGATTGACCAGCGCATCCTTAAGCAGGCGCCCGATCAGGAATTCCATCGAAAGGTAATAGACCCGCTTGCCGGCCTGGGCATAGGTGGCGCGCGTTGAGCGGAACCAGCTATCCACAATCTGATCGCGTGTCGCATAGGAAAGCGCCATGCGCCAATCATAGATCTGCGCGTGTCCGGCATCTTTACCCAGCGTATAGGTCAGGTGGTGAAGGATGGATTCCCGGAATTTTTCAGCATTGAGCGGATTTTCATATGCCATAATTTGGAGACCTGTCTTGTTGGGGAGGATGGCTGCATTGATCTGGTGCCCCATTGGGAGCAAGGCACCGGAAGCGGCCCTGGTCAAATATTCATGCGGTGAAAAACAGACTTTGGAATTAGATTCAAGATGGATTGTTTTTACTGGTTGAAACCAGTTTCAAATTTTCAATAGCAAATTCTGACGTTACCACAAGGGTAAGGACAGGATTTGCCACAGCAGAAATCGGAGCTGATTTGCTGTTTTGTAAAGTCTAGGCGGGTTCAGTCATGGAATTTGCCGCGGTCAGGATCTGGCATCTTCAAGTTCGCGCTGAAGGCGGGCAGATTCGTGAGTCTTGGGCGTGGAAAATCGCGCAAGGACCAGATAGGCGACCGGCGTGAGGAACAAGGTAGCCATGGTTGCCATCCCTAGTCCACCAACAATAACCCAGCCCAATGAAATCCGCGCTTCTGCGCCAGCGCCTGATGCCAACACAAGCGGAAGGCCGCCCAGAACGGTTGAAATCATGGTCATCAAGACCGGTCTCAAGCGTCTGTTAGAGGCCTCCTCGATTGCCTCACGTATCGTGCGGCCGCGATCGCGCAACTGGTCGGCAAATTCCACTATGAGAATGCCGTTCTTGGCCATGATACCGACGAGAAGGACCAGTCCGATCTGGCTGTAGACGTTCAGACTGGTACCTGTCAGTGCCATGGCAAATACGGCACAGGCCAGCCCCAGGGGAACCGTCAGCATGATGATGAACGCGCTGACGAAGCTTTCAAATTGTGCCGCCAGGACCAGCAGCACGACGATGATCGCGAAAAGGAACGTCTTGCCGATGTCGCTGGTTGTTTCGCTGAGTGTGGCTGCTTCCGATAGCGGGATGATTCTTGATCCCGGTGGGAGCAGCGGTGTTGCGATTTCCGTTGCGGCTTCGAGGGCATCGCCAAGTACTAATTCCGATCCCAGGCCTGCTGTGATTGATACCGATCGCAGTTTTTGTTCGCGGCCAAGGGAAGGGGCGACGGCCTTTTCCACCAGCGTCGATATGGCTGAAATCGGGACCGTCTTGCCATCACCGGTGCGGACGAAAATATTCTCCAGATCGGTTGGGTCGTTTATCGGATTGCCGGTTGATATCAGTTTGATGTCTACCGCCCGGTCCTTGACGAAAACCGTGCCGATGGATCGTCCATCGAGCATGGCCTGGATGACCGGTGCAAGGCCATCAATATTGATTCCGAGCGTCGAGGCGCGTTCGCGGTCAATCGATATGGATAGTTGAGGCTGGGTGGTTTCGTAGGACAGTCGAATTCGCCCGAACCTGCCATCATCTTCTAGTGCGTCGACAATTTTCTCGGCTGAATCGGCAAGCAATTGGTAGTCATCGCCGGCGATTGCAAACTTTAGTCCTGAACCGGCACCGCGAATTCCCAGACTGTTGGGTTGGATGGCAAAGACGCGCAGACCTGGAACCGTTGCCGTCAGTGATCTGACTTCATTGACGATCTGTTGCTGGCTGCGATCCCGTTCGCCCCAGGGAGCAAGTGTCAACACCATGAATCCGCCATTTGCCCTCCCACCGCGTCCGGCAATGGAGAAGACATTGCGGACTTCGCCATCGGCGCGCAGCGGCTCTGCGAGATTCTCGATAATCCGCATGCGGGATGCAGTGTAATCCAGACTTACGCCTTGCGGCGCTGAAATCGACATCAGGATAACTGACCGATCCTCTCGCGGGGTCAGTTCCTGGCGCAATCCGCTGAATACGATGAATGCGATAACTGCTACGGAAATGCCGATCGCGATGATCACCGCGGGAGCATCCAGACAGAAATGCAGCATGCGGGAATAGACCTTGGTTGCCCGGTTTCCTATCCTGACAATGAATTCGGCGAGCCTGTTTCTTCGATAACCGGTATTTTTGTCTCCCAGTATGCGGGATGCCAGCATTGGGCAGAGCGACAGGGCAACAACCGAGGACAGCAGGACGGCGATCGTAAGGACAAATCCAAACTCCCTGAATAGCCCGCCGGTCTTGCCGGGCAAAAACGAGATCGGGATGAAGACGGCTGCCAGTGTGGCTGTCGTGGTGATTACTGCGAAGAAAACCTCACGTGTGCCCAAAACAGCTGCGGCCCTAGGCCCAAGCCCCTTGTTTCGCTTGCTGACAATGTTCTCGAGAACAACGATCGCATCATCGACCACCAGCCCGGTTGCAATAACCAGAGCCAGCAGCGTGAGGATATTGATCGACAAACCCGCAATCCAGATGCCGGCGATCGAACCGATCAAGGCCACCGGCAGGGTAATGGCTGGTATCATTGTCGCCCGGAAATTCAGGAGGAAAAGAAAGATTACTGCGATGACGATTGTTATTGCAATCAGTAGCGATTTGACGACCTCGTTTATCGACTGGCTGATATAGATGGCGTCATCGCTGGTGACCTGAATATCGACTGTCGATGGCAGGACTTTTCTTATTTCCTCGACCACTTCCCGGATACCGGCTGATATCTCAAGCGTGTTAGCTCCGGCCTGCTGGACGATACCCATGCCGACACCGGCCTTACCATTTGCTCGAAGCGTACTGTCTCCCGGATCCGGTCCAAGCGACACATTTGCAATATCGGAAATCCTGATGCGGTCCTTGATGATCAGGTTTTCGAATTCCTCCGCCGTGTCGACCGAAGCAATGGCCCTGACAACAAGATCCTGCGAATTGCTGGTCAGTGATCCAGCAGCGGCATCAAAGGCAGCGCTGTCGAGCACCCTTGCCAGATCCACTACACTCAAGCCGCGGCTGGCCAGTTTCTCCTGATCAATGTCGATCCGGAAGATCTTGTCGCGGTCGCCATAGACATGGACATCGGCAACACCTGGAACCGCGGCAAGCCGGTCCACGACATCGTCCTCGACGAGAATAGTCAGGTCCTGAACCGAGTATGCATCAGAAGTAACCGCCAGACGCATCACCGCCTGGGCGTTGTCGTCCGCCTTCACGACACGCGGATCGTCGGCGTCGTCGGGCAGGTCTCGCGATATGCGATTGATTGCGTCCTTCAGGTCGTTTGCAGCAACATCGATATTTGTTGATTCAGAAAATTCGACTGTGACTCGGCTTCTTCCAAAGGAGGAGGAAGAGGAGATCGATCGAACACCGGCGACTCGCCCGGCAGCACCTTCTATTCTTGCGGTGATCTCGCGGTCGATTGTTTCGGGTGCAGCACCGGAAAAGTTCGTCTGCACCGAGACGATTGGGCTGTCGACTTCGGGCAGCTCACGGATTTCAACGCCGAGTAGTGCGGCAAGTCCGCCGACAAATATCAACATATTGACCACGATCGCCAGGACCGGTCGACGTACAAACAATGCGGCAATGCCCCCGGTTTGGGGGACTTCGTCCGGCATGGTTTCTGCGGATTTATCGTTCATTGCGATCTCAGGTTCCCGAAGAAGCCGGTAACTCGATACGACGAGCGATGTTCAGTTCAGAGCCGGGCCGCAAATTCTGGATGCCCTCAACCACAACATCCTCTCCACGGGCAATTTCGCCGCTAACCAGCACATAATCGCTGTTTCTTTGAATGATCCGGACCGGCACCTTCTCGGATTTGCCGTTCAGCGATTTCCAGACAAATGCGCCATCGGAACTCCACTGGATGGCCAGTGGATCGACGGCGGGGTAGGTTTCGCCTGCAAACTGCATGCTTACCCGAAATGACATTCCGGGCCGCAGGAGGTCTTCTTCATTGTCCAGTTCAGCCCGTACCAGGAGGGTTCTGCTTTCCCGGTCTACACGGCTGGCGATGGCACTGATCTCTCCGGAGAATTCCCGTCCCGGCAAGGAAGCGGGAACCGCTTTTACCGAATCACCTACGTTAATTACCGAGGCAAAGCGTTCCGGAACCCAGAAATCAAGCAGGATCACACTTCGGTCGTCGATGGTGGCGACTTCGGTGGTCTGGGTGATGTAGTCGCCGCGTTCGACTGGGACGAAGCCGATTGTTCCGTCTATCGGCGCCCTGATCGAGCGGCGGTCATATTCCAACTGAGCTTCCCTCAAAACCAGTTGGGCCTTGGTCAGTTCATTGCGCGCGTCGGTAAGCTGTACCTCTGTGCCGGCAAGGGACTCAAGCAGGGTTTCATAGCGGCCGACCTTTTCAAGCGCGGTGTCCACGGTAAGTGCGGCTTGGTCTCGGGCAATTTTTTCGGCTTCCGCGTCGAGGACGGCCAGGACACTGCCTGCAGTAACCCGCTGCCCTGGCACCATATGCACCTCTTCAAGTACACCTGAAGAATAGGGAACAACGATTACCGATCGGCGCGCTTCTCCATCTCCGATAGCGGTCAGCCGATTGTTTATGGATGCTTCTCCGACCGCGGCAACAACAACCAGAGAAGCATCAGAACCACCACCGCGTCTGTTGCCCGGACCTCCGTCCGACTTGTTGCCTGTCACCTCGGATGATCGGGTAACAAATCCGACCAATCGCTCGGGAATACCGGCATTGGCTGCAATTTCGCCAGCGCCAGGAAAATAACGAACCCAGATCGCGCCCGTAATGAGCATAACGATCAAGATGATTATTCCCTGTTTGATCCAGTTCATCCAATTTCCCCAATCGCTTGCCCGCGATGGTGAGGCCTGGCGAGAAATCGTAAAAGTAACAATCCACTAGCAATTGTATCGTGAAGTATATCAACAAAATAGTGCATGCGCCTGTTTCTCCCAGAGTCTAACGAAAATTTAATGTTGGAGGGTTTGTGGGATTATCGTGTTCTCTGCGGGGATGCAGATTCGTAATGGGCCTGGATGAATATCTCATCGAGAATGATGCCGAACCGATTGGAATTATAACGGTTGGCTGATAGGTTCCCGTTTCTGTTTAGTTCAATCCCGGGAGATAGAGATGGCTTCGACAAATGGCGATGGTTCGCGCACAACTGGCGGGCGCGGTAAGCTTTATGATTCAATATTGGATACGATTGGCGATACGCCTTGTGTCCGGGTCAATCGGCTGGCTCCCGATCATGTCGATCTGTATGTCAAGGCCGAAGCGTTTAATCCGGCCGGATCGGTCAAGGACCGCCTGGCTGTCAGCATAATCGAAGAAGCGGAGAAAAGTGGCGCCTTGAAGCCCGGACAGACCGTAATCGAAGCGACCAGCGGCAATACCGGCATCGGTCTGGCAATGGTTTGTGCTGCAAAGGGTTATCCGCTTGTCGTAACGATGGCGGACAGTTTCTCGATCGAACGCCGCCGCCTGATGCGGTTTCTCGGTGCCAAGGTCGTGTTGACGCCGCGTGCCGAAAAAGGCTTCGGCATGTATCAAAAAGCTGAAGAACTGGCGAAGGCAAATGGCTGGTTTGTTGCTCATCAATTTGAAACCGATGCCAATGCCAAGATCCATGAAAATACGACAGCGCGGGAGGTCCTGGCGGATTTTGATGGCGGCAGGCTCGACTATTTTGTTTCCGGCTATGGTACCGGCGGCACGGTTAGCGGCGTCGGACGAGTGCTGATGAAAGAGCGGCCCGAAACGCGGATAATCCTTACCGAACCTGCAAATGCGCAGCTGCTGGGTAGCGGCATTGAGCAGGAGCGTACCTCGGTTGGGGCGCCCGCCGTCAGTCATCCGGCGTTCGAACCGCACCCGATTCAGGGCTGGACGCCGGATTTCATTCCGCTGGTTTTGCAGGAAGCGATCGATGGCGACTATTATCACGACCTGATCCCGGTACCTGGGCCTGAGGGGATCGCCTGGTCGATGCGGCTTGCGCAGGAAGAAGGTATCTTTACAGGTGTTTCGGGAGGATCGACTTTTGCCGTGGCGATGAAGGTTGCTGAGAAAGCGGCTCCCGGTTCGGTTTTGCTTGCCATGCTGCCTGATACCGGCGAGCGCTATTTGTCTTCGCCGTTGTTTGAATCGATCGACGAGTACATGACCGAAGAAGAAATCGCCTTGTCGGAATCCACGCCCGGATTTCATATGCCCAAGGAATGAGTTAGGCCACAATACAGCCAGAAATAAAACACCCACCCCGATTACGGGGTGGGTGTTTGCTATTCAAGTGTACGTTGCGTTCCTGTCTATGCTGGCATCATCTCTCCGGCCTGTCTTTCAACGGCCTTTGGATCAGCCAATAGCGCCTCGCGCATTTCGATCGAGACCGGATCGGGGAAGACGTCTTCAGTTCCATCTTCGATGGCGTTCAGGACATTCTTCGCGACCTCATTTGGCGAGACCTTATCCATCGGAACATCGGCTGCAAGATCGGTATCAACCGGTCCGGGATAAACGCCAACCACCAAGGTTCCCTGTTTTGCCAGTTCGGAACGTATGCCTTGTGTCAGTGAATGCACGGCAGCTTTGGACGCGCTGTAGGAGCCAAGTGCCGGGAAATTCACATAAGCTGCGATTGAAGAGATATTTGCAATTGCACCGCCGCCATTACTGGCGAGGGCAGGTGCAAATGAGCGCACCATGTTCAGGGTGCCGAAGAAGTTGGTTTCCATTTCACCGCGGGCAGAGTTGCCATCCGAGGCTGAAACCAGGGCCTGAAAACCGGCAACTCCGGCATTGTTGATCAGGATTGTCACATCCTTGCCTGCAGTTGAAGCGGCCTCGATCGTATCAGGTTTGGTAACATCAACTTCGACCGGCACGACCTTTCCTGCTCCATATTCCACAAGGTCGGACAGGGAGTCTGTGTTACGTGCGCCAGCGTAAACCTTGCTTGCGCCCGCGGCCAGAAATTCCTCTACAAATGCGCGCCCAATTCCGCGATTGGCACCGGTTACAAAAACAACACTTCCGTCAATTTTACTCATTGGAGAATTCCTCTCGGTAATTTGTAAATCGTGTAAATCGGTTATTTTAATACCGATCGGTATTTAAATAGGATGTTGATATCAGAACGCAAGAGAATTAAATACCGTTTGGTAGTTTTTTCTAATTTTTCGAAGGAGATTGGAATTGCCGCGTGGTCGACCCCGCAAATGTGACCCGGAAATTGTCCTACGCAAAGCGATGACCTTGTTTTGGGAAAACGGGTTTGATGCGACATCAATGAATGATGTGGCTGTAGTAACCGGTATGGCCAAACCGGGACTATATGAGTGTTTCGGAGACAAGAATGCACTCTATGCAAAAGCGCTAAAGCTGTATTTCAACGAATATGGTGAACCGGGGCTGGAGTTTGTCCGGACATCAGATGAGCCTGTATCAGCTGTCATGCGGCAATATCTGGAGAAGGTCGCCGAGGGGGCCAGCAATCCTGAATGTCCCTCCGGCTGCTTTGTCGTGAACAGCATTATCGGAAGTACACAATCCGACGACGAAATCCATGATCTGATCCAGGACATGATCAAGCATAGATCCGACATTCTGACCCAACGACTGTCGACAGCTAGGCAAAAGGGAGAACTCCAAGCAGAGGCTGATGTAGAAGCATTGGCGCTTTACTTTGCGGGGCAGGCAACCGCGATTGCTGTCTTGGCACGGGAAGGGGTCGAGCCGGAACAGCTCGGGAAATTTGTCGATATTGCCATGAAAAACCTGCCCGAAGTCACCATCGGAGAATTGGCGGCAGGCCAGAAATAAGTTTCGTCAATGATCGCCTTCGACTAGCTCGCCTGCCAATTGGTTTTCCAGCTGGCGTTCCAGGCTGTCGCGATCTTCGTCTGCCTTGATCTCGGCATTCATGATCTTGGCAAATCTGGCCTTTTCTTCGCTGTTGAGCTGTTGGGCTCGTTCGAGGAGCTGTTCGGAGTATCTTAGGCGATCCAGAGAACGACCTAGGTCGCTTCGCATGACAGCCGCACGCAAATATTCCACGGGATGACTGGCAGAGATTAAAATCAGCGATTCATCCTCGTCCAGAAGTGCGCGGCGATGTTTGCATATCTGCCCGGATTTCCCTGCCAGACAATCGCAATGCATAACCGCGTTTTCGCCGCTAATCAGCGCGGTGACATGATATTGCCGACCATCCGGCTCGGTTTGAACTATATATTCCATGCTATCGGGCATTTTGCCTACCTCCCGATTCGCCCCCATCCAAGCAAAATCCGCTGATTCTGGCAATCTGATGACATACCCGCTGTTGATAGGTGACAAATTGATGGCGAATACAGGTCAAATAAGCCGGTTTTATTGCCCCAGGTTTTCAGCAGCGCCGAGCCTTTTGCGATGCGGGGCAAGAAAACAGGCAAGTGCCAGAATAAGACCTGAAACCGTCGCGATCATGCCGGCGGCGCTGACTGCGTTATCAAGGCCAATCCATTGCGGGCCATAGCCCGCGAATACATAGCCCAATATTGCAGAGAGGGTGGCGAATAGTATGCTCCACATAATTTGCGATTCAAGCCGGTTTGTCATCAGGCGTGCCGCTGCTGGCGGGCAGATGAACATTGCAATGACAATTATCGAGCCGACTGCATCGAACGCGGCGACCGCCGCGACTGCAGCAGAAACCACGAGCCCGAATCCAACCGCACTGACCGGAATTGCAATCGAACCGGCGAAGGTTTCGTCAAAGGTGGAAATCTTCAATGGCCGCCAGAAAATCCAGGTGCCGATGCCTATAAGAACTGCTACCGCGGCCATGCGTGTCAATTCATCAGGCAATGTTGCCAGTGTTGCCGGGTCTATCAGGGAATGCCAGCCTTCTGCTTCCAGCCAGATCAGGCTTTCCAGATTGCCATAGAGTGCGTGTTCGACATCGATATGGACGGAGCTTGTATCACTCTGCTCGAGCAATAAGACGCCTGCGGCAAACATTGAGGTAAAGGTTACTCCCATCGCTGCACCGGGTTCGATTTTTCCGAACCGCCGGATCGCTTCAATGATGATGACGGCCAGGATCGAAGCCGCAGCCGCACCAAAAATCATCGGCCAGGTCGAGATCGTTCCAGTTATAAGAAATGCCACAACAATTCCGGGTAAGACGACATGGCTGATTGCATCACCGATCAGTGCCTGCCGCCTTAGGATCAGGAAGTTTCCCGGCAGGGCGCAAGCTATTGCCGCGAGAATGCCGATCAACATGGGCGTGAGGCTCAATTGAACGAATTCGGCGCCCATCAACGGTCTCCGTCAACTTGTTTGGCAACGGGAATGTGGCGATCAATTTCAGCTATCTGGTCGCGCGTCAGTACTGCTTCAATCGGGGTCAGACCGTCATAGAGATTTGAAACCGCATCGTCCTGGTAGATTCCCCGTGCGACTTTCCAGCGCCTTTCATCGCGCAAGGTTTTCGAGGCCTGGGCGGCTCCGGAATCTGTTGCGACGCCATCCGCTCTGAGAAATCCCGCCTTTCTAAGCGTTGAAAGCGTTAGCGGATCATAAATCCGCTCGCCATGGGCAATCGCCAACAAACCCTGCCGGCGGTGAACCAAAAGCTGAAACCGGCGATGGCGCAGCAGTGCAGAAAATATTCCGCGCTCCGGCGCGAAGAAGAGGGAAACACAGAAAAGCGCGAAACTTACGAGCACAATAATCGGGCCGGTCGGCAGATCGGGTGCTGATGCAGAAATCGCCGAGCCAATGTAACCTGCGGCGCCCCCGAACAAACCAGCGAGTATGACCACGTGCTCGGCACGCTCAGACCAGAACCGGGCGGTAACCGCCGGAATTATCAGCATGGCGACGATCAGAATGAGGCCAACAATTTTCAAACCGATCACGGTGACAGCCATGACAAGGCCCATGGTTGCCAGATCTGTTCTATAGACATTCTGTCCGGTCGAAGTTGCATATTCCGGATCGAATGCAGCCAGTGTCATGGGTCGCCGCAGTGTAAACACGGCAAGGACCGCAATGACGCCTCCGATTGCAATGGTAACCGCATCCTGGAACAGCATGCCTGCTGTTGAACCAAGCAGAAAACCCTCCAGACCAGCCTGTCTGCCGCTGGACATGGATTGGATCACGGTAAGTAGAACGATACCCGCACCGAAGAATACCGAGAGAACTGCACCAATCGCGGCGTCTTCGGCCAGTCTTGTGTATTTGGTAATCCATCCGACCGCGAGCAATCCGATCAGGGAGGAGATAGCGGATCCCAGGAGGAGACCGACAAGATTTCGGCCATCACCGCCAAAAAAGACCATGATGATGAATGCAATCGCGACGCCCGGCAGTGTCGCATGGGCGACCGCATCGCTGATCAATGCCCGTTTGCGCAGAAACAGGAACGTTCCCGATGTACCAGCGGCAATACCCAACAGGCATGCGCCAATGGTGACCAATGTCGCATTATAGCCTGATTGCAGAAAAAACGCTGAGAGAATGCCGTCAAGCATATTGCCTCAGGAGGCCGGTAATTTCAGCTGGTCAATATGGGTGCTAGCCAACCTGCCGCCATAGGTGGCCTGCAGGTTTTCGCTGGTAAAGACCTCAGATATCGGGCCGTCGGCAATCTTGCGAATGTTGACGAGCAGCAAATGATCGAAATAATCGGCCACGGTCGCCAGATCATGATGGACGCAAACCACGGTGCGACCATTCTCCTTAAGCGATTGCAGCACTGCGATAATTGCTTTCTCAGTGGCTGCATCCACGCCGGCAAAAGGTTCGTCCAGAAGATAGAGATCTGCATTCTGGGCCAACGCCCGGGCTAGGAATACGCGCTGTTGCTGACCACCTGACAATTGCCCAATCTGCCTCTCGGCAAATTCGGCCATTCCGACGCGCTCGAGGCATTCCATGACATGTTTTTTCTGACTGGGTTTGATAAATCCCAGAAGGCCAAGCTGCGGATAGAGCCCCATCATCACGACATCCAGCACCCGTGCTGGGAAGTCCCAATCAACGGATGCGCGTTGCGGTACGTAGGCAATCTTGTCCTGCATTTCCTCGACGGGTTCACCGAAGACCTGAACATTGCCGGAAAGGCGGGGCACGATCCCTAGCGCAGCTTTCAACAATGTGGATTTGCCGGCACCATTCGGGCCAACAATTGCTGTCATGCTTTGTGCGGGAATAACGGTATCAACCGAGAACAGTGCCGGCTTTTCGCCATAGGATACTGTCAGTTCGCGGATGGCCAGCGGAGACTGGTCATCACTAGCCGCAATCTCAACGGCTTTCCCATATTCTGTCGCTAGTGTTATGGCGGGTTGCATAAAAATCCTCTTTCGCTGCAGGATCAGCTTTCCGGAGAAAGCATTCCGGACATCCCTTTTGCAGGAACATCGCCGCCAAGCGCGCTGGTGATGGTTGTGAAATTATGATCAAGCATGCCCAGATAGGTGCCCTCATAGCTCCCAGGTACACCCATCGCATCGGAGAAGAGCTCTCCACCAATCTTTACTTCGTGACCCCGTGCTGCCGCGCCTTCGATCAGGGCGCGGATATTCCGGTCTGAAACGGAGGATTCAACGAAGACAGCCCCAACCTGGCGATCCACCAACAGGTCGACCAGTTCCGACATGCGGTTGATGCCGGCTTCGCTTTCGGTGGAAATGCCTTGGATTCCGATGACTTCAAAATCATGGGCGAGGCCGAAATAGTTGAAGGCGTCATGCGCGGTTACCAGGAACCGGCTTTCAGGCTGTACGGTTGAAAGCGCCTGCTGGCCATAGTCGGCAAGCTCATCCAGTTCCTTTTGGAACTGTTCTGCGTTCGCAGTGAAAACAGCTTCTGATTCCGGTTGCACCGAGGTCAAAGCGACACTGATTGCCGGCATGACCTTTGACCACAATTCCGGGTCCATCCAGATATGGGGATCCTTCTTGTCTTCGTAGTCGTCATGACCGATCAGAAGCGTTTCGGGCAAGGTTTCGGCGACGGCCACCACTTTGCGCGTTTTCGAGAGCTTTCCGAGAAACTCTTCCATCTGCGCTTCCAGATAAAGCCCGTGCCAGAGGACCAGATCGGCTCTTGTCATCGCGACAATGTCGGAGCGCGTCTGGCGATAGGAATGCGGATCGACGCCTGGTCCCATCAATGCTGTGACCTCAACCAAATCACCGCCGATACGCGATGCGGCATCGGCAATCATGCCAGTCGTGGCCACGATTTTCAGTTTCTCGGATTCAGATTTTGCAGGAAATATCGCTACCGCCAATGCGAAGAGCATTGACGCGAAGATTAACGAAAAACGACGAAAACTCATGAAATTCAATACTTTATCCATAATTTTTCTGGTCAGGTCCCAAGCTGTTGATATGTTATTGATAATGAATATGAGAACTATTCGCAAAAGTCAAGACTTTTGAGAATCATTCGCAAGTAGATTTTTCGTCTGTTTTGCTTCCATTTTATCGGCGGAAAACCAAAGCGGGATGTTGGTGTTGACACAATCCCGCCGTAGTCTCACACCCGGCTTGTCGGTAAAGTGTGGGAGATTCAAAATGACGTTTCGGTTGTCTGCAGCATTGATATCCATCTCGATGATTGCCGCGGGTATAATATCGGCTGCAGCTCAGGACATTGACCGGAAAATCGAGATATCCCCTGACAGCGACTATTACGGATTTGACTTGCGCGCTGAACAGGACGTCTCGCTGCAGGAATGTCAGCAAAGCTGCATTGACGATCCGCAGTGCAGGGCCTTTACCTATAATACAAATGCAGCCTGGTGTTTTCTGAAAAGTGACTTTGGCGAGCTGAAGGCTTTTGATGGTGCGGTTGCCGGCAGGATCATCGAAGTGGCCCGCGAGCCGGATATTGGTCCAGCACCTGAGCTTGATTTTCTGACCGGAAATGAGGTTGCCGAGGCATTGTCGTTTCGACGCGAAGCAGAAGGCCGGGCGGGCAGGGGAGCAATTGCCGATAGCAAAGAACTGTTAAGTAGCGCGACATCGATGCTGGCTGCCGGGAATACGCAGGGTGGGTCCAATGCCATCATGATGGCGACTGGCAGTGAGCCCGAGAATGTGGACACTTGGCTTGCTGCAAGCCGGTTGATCCAGCGCTATGTTCGCGCCAATGGCGGTGGCGACTGGAATATCAGGCAGATGGGATCAAAAGCTGCCATCAATGCCTACCGATTGTCCCGCACAACATCGAAACGTGCCGGAGCGTTAAAATTGCTCGGTGAAGCACTGGAATATCAAAGCGTGTTCCGTCCCGCACTTTCGGCCTATAAGAAGAGCCTCGAACTTGTCGCTTCGCCTGAACTGGCAGCGGCATATCAGGATCTACGGAAACGCGAGGGCTTTCGCATCACCGGCAATACGGTCGATGCCGAGAGCAATAATCCGCGAATTTGCGTGCAGTTCAGTGAACCCCTGGTCAAGACCGGTGTAGACTATTCGGATTTTGTTACCTTGAACGGTCGTGGTTCGGCAGCGATTGATGTCGAAGACCGGCAAATCTGCGTGACCGGGCTTGACCATGGCGAGAGCTACCAGATTGCCTTCCGGGCGGGATTGCCTTCGACCGTAGATGAAGTCCTCGAAGTCCCTGTAACCATCAATTCCTATGTTCGGGACCGGCAGGCATCGGTTCGTTTCTCAGGCGAAAATTTCGTACTGCCCCGGCAGATGCGCCAGGGGATCCCGGTAATCGGCATCAACGCAGACCAAGCCGAGATGGAGATGTTCCGTATCGGTGATCGGGCTCTGGCAAATCTGCTGAGTGGATCGGATTTCCTCGGTCAATTGGGCGGATATTCCATAGATCAACTTCGCGATGATCTGGGTGAGGCGGTGTGGAAGGGGACACTTGATCTGGAGACCGAGCGAAACCGGGAGATGACAACCAGCTTTC
The DNA here is from genome assembly GCA_028289365.1 of Salaquimonas sp. Taxonomy (GTDB): domain Bacteria; phylum Pseudomonadota; class Alphaproteobacteria; order Rhizobiales; family Rhizobiaceae; genus BOKV01. The sequence goes on from JANQQM010000157.1 coordinate 95,410, forward strand.
CGGTCAGCGAGGTACTTGAAGCGAAGCAACCCGGCATTTATATCCTAACCGCCAAGGCCAGCGGCTCGAACAGCGAGTACTGGTCACCGCAGGCCACACAATGGTTCCTCGTTTCCGATATTGGCCTGACGACCTATGCGGGCGCTGACGGGTTGCGGGTCTTTTCGCGGTCGCTCGACAGCGCTAAGCCAAAAGCCGGGACAACAGTGACCCTGATCGCCCGAAACAATGAAATCCTCGGCTCCTCGATGAGCGACGAAGAGGGTGTAGCTCTGTTTGAACCCGGATTGATGCGCGGGACCGGGGGGCGGGCGCCGACAATGGTCACGGCCAGCCTCGAAGATGGAACGAATGGCAATGACTTTGTCTTCATTGATCTGGCGAGGGCCGGATTTGATCTGTCCGATCGCGGCGTGACAGGACGGGCTGCGCCAGGTCCCGTGGATGTATTCACCTGGACCGATCGCGGAATCTATAGACCCGGCGAGACCATTCATGCCGTTTCGCTGGCCCGCGATGATGGTGGCCGAGCGATTGAAGGGCTGCCACTAACGGTCATTTTACAGAGACCAGATGGGGTTGAAGCTCAGCGCCTTGTTTCAAACAGTCCCAGCGAGGGCGGGCACGAGACCAGTTTTGATATTCCGGAAAACGGGATGCGTGGGGTCTGGCGGATCGGCGTTTATGTCGATCCTGAACGTGATCCTGTTGCCGAAAAGATGGTACTGGTCGAGGATTTCGTACCGGATCGGATCGAGTTCGACCTCACTTCCGAGGCAGACGTGCTATCGGAAAAACAATCCAATGAATTGAGTGTCGATGCTCAATATCTATATGGCGCACCGGCGAGCGGACTTGCACTGGATGGCGAAATGCGAATCTCGACTACGCGGGAAGTGGCAGCCACACCCGGATACAAGTTCGGCCTGGATGACGAAGATGGCGGATTGGCAAATCTGATTACCCTGGCGGGGTTGCCCAAGACCGATGACGCCGGCAGGGCGCAATTTGATGTCAATTTGGGCAACGTTCCGGTGACAACGCGACCGCTGACCGGAGAAGTGTTTGTGCGGTTGCGTGAGGATGGTGGACGTGTCGTGGAGCGGACGCTTAGCCTTCCGGTTCGACAAAATCGGGACCAGATCGGTATCAAACCCGAATTTGGCGAGAATGTTGCTGAAAATTCCGAAGCGACCTTCCAGTTGATTGGTATTGATGGGGCGGGCAATCGCAAAAATCTCGATGGTCTGCACTGGTCGCTCTACCGATTGGAACGCAACTACCAGTGGTATCGCGACAGCTATTCCTGGCGTTACGAGGCAACAGAAAACACGCGCCTTGTTGCCGATGGCCAGATCGACATTGATGTCGAATCTGGCGCAGAGATCGCCACGCCGGTAAAATGGGGTCGCTATCGCCTTGAGGTGGAAAGCACTGAAGCGGACGGCCCGGCCAGCAGTGTTGTTTTCAATGCCGGTTACTTTTCCGACGGCAATCCCGCTGAAACGCCTGACGTATTGGAGATCGCACTCGACAAGGATCGCTACAGCGCCGGCGAGACTGCGAAACTGAAGGTTTCACCAAGATTTTCCGGCGAATTGCTTGTGGCAATCGGTGGCGACCGATTCTTTGACACGCAAACCGTCAGCATACCAGCCGAGGGTGGTGAGGTTTCCATACCGGTTGATGCTGCCTGGGGAGCCGGTGTCTATGTCACCGCGACATTGTTCCGTCCGGGTTCGGCACAGGAAAGCCGGATGCCGATGCGGGCGATTGGTACGACCTGGCTCCAGGTCAATCCGGATGCTCGGGAATTGGATATCTCCCTGGAAGTTCCTGAAAAGGCACGTCCGGAAAGTCCGCTTGCGATACCGGTCAAAGTTTCCGGCGGCCTTGAAGGCGAGAAAGTGTTCGCTACCGTTGCCATGGTTGATGTCGGCATTCTCAATCTGACCAATTACGAAGCCCCGGATCCGACGGAGTGGTATTTTGGGCAGCGGCAATTGGGCCTGGAGATACGCGATATTTATGGGCGATTGATTGACGGGTCTGCAGGAACACTCGGACGGGTCCGTACCGGTGGCGACGGACCGGGACTAACCGCGAGTGGCAGCCCACCAACGGAGAAATTGCTGGCGCTTTATTCAGGAATCGTCGAATTGGACGATACCGGCCAAGCAATAGTTGAATTTGATCTGCCCCAATTCAACGGCACCGCAAAGATCATGGCAGTTGCCTGGTCGAAATCGGCGGTGGGTGCTGCAGATCGGGAAATCATCATCCGCGATCCGATCGTACTTCAGGCGAGCCTCCCCAAGGTAATGGCGCCCGGCGATAGTGCAGAAACGATTCTGGAAATTGCCAATACCGACGGACCGGCCGGGAATTACAAGCTTTCGATTGAAACAAGCGAAGAACTGTCTGTTGGTTTCGTGCCTACAGAGATTTCGCTTTCTGAAGGCGAACGGAAATTGCTGAGCCTGCCAATGACAGCGGCGAAGAGCGGTAATGCACAGATGACCGTTACGGCAGCTCTTGGGACGGATGCCCTGGTTTCGCGTACCCAAAACATGCGGGTCCGACCCGGTACGCTGCCGGTGACGAAGCGGCTCGAGATACCGCTTGCCGCCAATGGCGGATCGGTTCGAATTGACGGAGAGATTCTTGCGCAGAGTGTCGTTGAGGGATCGACCGTCAGCATCAACATATCCAAAACCAGCGGGTTTGATGTTCCGTCCCTGCTGATGAAGCTTGATCGCTACCCCTATGGCTGTGCCGAGCAGACGACAAGCCGTGCATTGCCACTGCTCTATCTGAGCGAGTTTGATGCGCCGGCGGAACTGCTTGATAATGCAGAAATAGACAAGCGAATATCCACTGCGATTGAGCGTGTTCTTTCTTACCAATCATCAAGCGGCGGTTTCGGATTGTGGGGTCCGAGTGATTCCGATTTCTGGCTGGATGCCTATATTACGGATTTTCTGACGAGGGCGGTCGAGAAGTCCCATCCAGTGCCTGAGCAGGCGATGCGGCTGGCGCTGCAAAATCTGCAGAACAAGCTGGGGTATCAAAACAATATCGCCGATGACGGTAATGCCATGGCCTATGCGCTTTATGTTCTGGCGCGCAACCGGATGGCGTCAGCTGGCGACCTGCGTTACTACGCGGATACGAAGATCAACGAGTTTTCCAGTCCGCTAGCACGGGCGCAAATCGCAGCAGCGCTAGCACTCTACAACGATGTGGAGCGCTCGGACACGGTCTTCCGGTCTTCCCTTGGCCTCGCCAGCGAAAGAAATCAGGTCGATCTAATGCGGGCTGATTACGGCTCGAATCTCCGGGATGGTGCGGCGATGCTGACGCTGGCGTCTGAGACCAGGCCGGTACCTGTTCTTGTTCCGGACATGATGAAAATGGTCGAGCGAATAATTGAGCAGAAGCGACACACATCAACCCAGGAAAACGCCTGGATGCTGCTGGCTGCCCGTGCTGCACAGGAAGGCAACAAGACGCTGAAGCTTTCGGTCGATGGTCAGGATATGTCGGGTGCCTTTTCGAAACGCGTTTCCGGCAATGTGCTGGTCAACGACCCGGTCGAAATCTCAAACAAAGGCGGTGAAGCGTTAACTGCTGTCGTCAGCGCTATGGCCTCGCCTATCGATCCGCTGCCGGCAGGCGGCGAGGGATTTACCATTGAACGGGAATATTACCATCTCGACGGGACGCCGGCGCAATTGATTGAGGTGAACCAAAACGATCGGTTCGTTGTGGTATTGCGGGTCAATGAACTTAACGCGGTGCCCAGCAGGGTACTGCTTTCCGACCTGCTTCCGGGCGGATTTGAGATTGAAAATCCGAAAATCATCGATAGTGCCACGCTGGATAATTTTGCCTGGCTTGGTGAAACCGACGCGGCGCATTCGGAGTTTCGCGATGACCGCTTTGTTGCTGCGTTCAATCGAACCCCAGACAGCAATCGCAACATCCTGGCAGCCTATATGGTGCGGGCCGTGACCCCGGGGCGCTATGTGCTGCCGGCGGCAAGTGTCGAAGACATGTACCGCCCGCAGTTCTCGGCGCGAACCGCGAGTGGCTTCATCGAGATAAAGCCGGTCCAGTAAATTGATAAGGAACACAACAGGTCGGACGAGATTACGCAGGACCGGGATTATCCTCGCCGGCCTTACGCTATTCTGTCTTGGCATGTGGCGTGTTGCGGTTGAACTGGATGCTGCGTTTCCGCCGCCATTGCCTTCAACAGATGACTATTCAGTGGAGGTCACTGACCGGGATGGTGATCTTTTGCGGGTCTTTGCCAATCGGGAAGGCCGCTGGCGGATGGAAACCGATCTCGAGCAGGTCGATCCGCAATTCATGGAAATGTTAATTACCTATGAGGACAAGCGGTTTTACAACCATCCTGGCGTCGATCCACTTGCCTTGATGCGGGCTGCCGGTCAGTTTGTTGCCAATGGACGCATCGTGTCGGGTGGCTCGACAATCACGATGCAGTTAGCGCGGCTCCTGGAACCAAGAACTTCGCGGTCGATGCAGGCGAAATTTCGCCAGATATTGCGGGCGTTTCAACTTGAATGGCGATTGTCAAAGGAAGAAATTCTGAGGCAGTACCTGACCCTGGCCCCCTATGGCGGGAACCTGGAGGGCGTCCGTGCGGCCAGCCTTTCCTGGTTTGGTCGAGAACCGCGTCACCTGACGCTGGAGCAGTCGGCCCTGCTGGTGGCATTGCCGCAGGCGCCAGAAGCACGCAGGCCGGACAGGGCACCGAAAGCGGCACTAGCCGCTCGACAACGCGTGTTAGAGCGGATTGCAGCAGCTGATAAACTGGCTAAATCGGAAGTGGATCGCATTGCTGATGTCGCGGTTCCCCAAAAGCGTACAGCAATGCCTGCGCTGGCGGCGCATTTAGCCGAAGCCGCAATAGATCTCGACCCGGTCGCCAAACGTCATTTTACGACGCTGAATAATGATGTGCAGCGGGAGCTGGAGGTAGTCGCAGCCGAATTCTCGCGAAGACAGGGTCGCACTATTTCGGTTGCGATCCTGGCTGCAGATGCGTCTTCAGGAGAGATTGTCGCTTCGGTTGGCTCTCCCGGCTATCTTGACGAGCAGCGTGCCGGATGGATCGACATGACCCTTGCCAAGCGGTCTCCCGGATCGACGCTCAAACCCATTATTTATGGCTTGGCGATCGAGGAGGGGCTCGCCCTTCCATCAACGCTGATCGCGGATCGGCCGGCCAATTTCAATGGATATCGACCGGCGAATTTCGACCTGCAATATCAGGGTGATGTTTCTCTAAGGCGCGCGCTGCAGCTTTCGCTGAATATTCCAGCGATCCGGTTGCTGGATGCGCTCGGACCGGCGAGGCTGGTCGCGCGGATTCGGCGTGCCGGTGTTCATCCGGTGCTTCCATTGGAAGAGAAACCGGGTCTGTCGATCGGGCTCGGCGGGGTCGGGCTGTCCTTACGCGATCTTGTCCAGCTTTATGTCAATCTTGCCGCAATACCAGAACGACCGATCAGCATTGGCGACGGCATTCGTGGCAAGCCGGGCCGGTTGAACGGACCGGCAATGATCAGCCGCAATGCCGCCTGGCATGTCGGCGACATGCTTTCCGGTGTCGCACCGCCAATCTCCTCGGTTGATATCGGAATCGCCTACAAGACCGGCACAAGTTATGGCTATCGCGATGCCTGGGCGCTTGGCTATGACGGGAAGTATGTGATTGGCGTTTGGGTCGGGCGGGCAGACAATGGTTCCGTGCCCGGCATAACGGGAATAAAGACCGCGGCTCCGCTCTTGTTTACTGCGTTTCAGCGATCCGGTCTGAAGCGAGTACCCTTGCCCAAGGCTCCGCCTGGTGCTGTGCGGATGGCGCAAAGCGACCTACCGGCTTCCATGAAATACTTTGCTTCGACCGGAACTGCGGGTATCGGGAAACCGCATGATGGCAGCGCGCCGCTCGCAATAGCCTTCCCGCCGCATGGTGCCGAGCTTGAATTGTCCTCGACATCCGGTGGTGAGGCGACAGCGGTGCCGCTGAAGCTGCAAGGCGGCACGCCGCCATTTCGTATTGTTGCAAATGGTGTGCCAGAAGAGCGGATAAATCGCCGGAGGAAATTGCAATGGTTGCCCGATGGCGCGGGGACCCAGCAATTGACAATCATTGATGCCGCAGGAAATACACAAAGCGTGGTGTTTTCCGTCAGCAACCGATTGTGACTGCTTTTTCAGGTATTGGGCTCAGTTGATCAAGTCTTCGGCGCATGTTTTGCCTGAAACAATCGTCCTTTTTCGGTGACGACCAGCACAATGATGCAGAGAAAGCCGCTGAGGAAAAAGCCAACGATTAGCGGTTGCGCAGTTCCGTCGAATTCCTGGCCGATAAAAAACCCTGCACCAGCACCGATGATAACCGTTACGGCGCCGACGAAAGCAGAGGCCACTCCGGCAATATCGCCCTGAGGTTCCAACGCGAGTGCATTGAAATTTGCAAAAACCAGCCCCACCAGAAACATGTTGACGGAATGCAGGGCGACAAAGCCCCAAAGGTGAAGCAGCCCAAGATATTGTAGTGCCATCATCGCGAAACTGTTCAGGCAAAACAGGATAACTGCACCATGCGACAACAGACGCATCCCGTAGCGCTCGACCAGCATGGCATTGATGAAGGATGCGGCAGATAGTGCCAGCGCCATCAGCGAAAACACCAATGGGAACCAGACGCCGAGACCGTAGACACCCGCCATTAGCTGTTGGGCGGTTGCGATGAAGCCGAACAGCGAACCAAAGAATACCCCGGCTGCAATTGTGTAACCTACGGTCTGTGCTGAACCCAATATTGCGGTCAGCGATCCTGAAATCGCCGCCATGTCGATTGGTCGCCGGTTTTTCTTATCCAGCGTTTCAGGAAAAGCATACCAGCTGGCAACCAACATGGCCGCGCCATATAACACCAGAACACCAAAAATTGCCCGCCAATCGGCAATAAGAAGTATGCCCTGTCCAATTGCCGGGGCCAGAATGGGAACCGCCATAAACACAGTCATGACCAGCGACATGACGCGTGCCAGCGTACGGCCCTCGTAGCAATCCCTTGCAGAGGCCGTTGCAATGACGCGAATGCCTCCTGCGCCAAGCCCCTGCAATGCGCGGTACAACAGCATCGTTTCCAGGCTGGTTGAGAATGTGCAAGCTATGGAGGCAATTGTGAATACGAATGTTCCGCCCAACAGCACCGGTCGGCGGCCGTATCGATCGGTCACAAACCCAAGAAAAAGCTGGCTTAACCCAAATCCAAACAGATATGCGGTGATCACCGATTGTACGGAGGTCGTGTCGGTTCGAAGTGAATCGGCGATTTCCGGAAAGCCCGGCAGCATGATGTCTGTCGACAATGCGTTGATCGCGATAAAGCAGGCCAGATAACCGACGAAGGCAGCTAGGGACAGCGGCGCGTGGGGGTTATCCGCACGCGCGCTTGTTCGCTGCCCAGTATCATCGTCGGGGGTGCTCATCATGTTCCTTACACAGCTTTGGCGGCAAAGCGCTGCCTTACAAGTAGCTTACGTCTACCTGTTCATTGCGCCCACGAATTTTCAAGCCTTTATGTTCGCGTAAATCGTCGATCAGCGCATTGTCCGGATCTTCGGCCTTGATCCGGGAAACCAGTGTATCGCTTACGACGATCCTGCATTCAAGCTGTCTGGTCACGCTTTCGAGCCGGCTGGCGACATTGACGGTATCACCAAGTACAGCAAATTCGAGCCGCCTTTCGGTACCGATATCGCCCAGGATTACCTCGCCGTAGTTGATCCCGACGGAAAGTGTCACCCTAGGTAAACTTTCTTTGGCCCGCTCACGGTTCCAAAAATCGACACGCCGATGCATTTCGACGGCGGATTTCAGTGCGTTAATTGCGTCTTCCGGCCCGGACTTCGGCGTACCGAACGTCGCCATGATCCCATCACCCAGGTATTTGTCCAGCGTACCATTACAGGCGAACACACAGTCCTCGAGAATGGCGTGGAATTCCCGGAGCAATTCCACAACATCTTCGGGAGAATGATCCTCGGCGTAATGGGTAAAGCCAACAATGTCTGCAAATAGGATGGCGACCTCCTGTGAGCGAACCGGACCGATCGGTTCGTTCCGAGTTGCAAGATCGTCCACCAGCGTCGGCGGAAAATATCTTGAGAGGTTGGCGCGTTCGGTTGCGACGAGACCCTGTCTAATCAGTAGCTGATTAGACCGCCATGATTTTAGCGCCAGGATGGCGGATATAAGGAAGAAGATGACAACTTCCTGAACCCGCGCCGGGATATTCACGTCGTTCGGATCGAAAAATACAAAGATGCGCTCCTGGCCGGACAGCACCTGTTCTATCTGAACACTGAGTTCCGGCATGGTATGACCAAACTGCACCACCAGGAAGGTCGCCGAAAGCCAGACTATCCCCGTGAAAACGCCCATGGTGATGACTGTTCGCCAGCTATAGGCCAACGTCGCAGCGGCAAGGAACAGGTAATAGTAGGAAAAGCCTTCGAACTGGAATTGGGAGGCCGTTGGCATGATTTCGGTTCGGAAGGGGTTGGGTATCAGCATCACGACCGCCATCAAAACGAGATCGAGCACGATCAAGCCGAGTTCGGCGCGCGATCTGCCGACGCTGGCAAATCTCAACTGCAACCAGCCCAGAATGAAGAATACCAGGAGGAAAGCTTCATAATAAAGCACGTCCCAATGCGGATTGAGGAAGGGCAGCATCAAGGCAACGATGACAAGCGCAATCGAGCGCGCAATGACCGCGATTTTGTGACCCTGATATTTCTCCTGGGCGATTGCGTCGGACAGATAACGATTTTCGGCCGCGAGTTTTTCTTCTCTCAACCTGGTGGCTCGCGGTGAGCGAAAGAAGGGCATCATTTGTGTGATGATGCTATTAGAAACTTCAGCCAAGTCGTAACTCCCAAAATTCGTGTGTCATTTTTCCAGTCAATTACCTAACCAGGCGGGCATTGTGTTATCTCGCACAGCACCCAGGCTTATGCGTTCACAGATTAGGGTTTGATCTCTGTCAATGTGATGCCATCACCTGGCGGATAATATAGATGTGACAAAAAGTCAGGCCAAATGCTTTGCAACCTCGCTCCTGAGAAGGTACAGTTTAGAACGTTTCCAAGTTCTTTTGGGGGAAGTGCAGTTAGAAGCCATTATTGAACCGGCCATCGTTCGATAGGGTGGATTTGTTTAAAGGATGTAGGATGACCAACGTTACCAGGTTGGGAAATAAAGTTGAGACCTCTGAAACTGGCGAGCAGTTCTCGGCCGCCGCCGGTAATCATGAGGATTTTTTCCGTCGCAAGCTTGATGATCTGCATGACGAAGGCAGATATCGTGTTTTTGCCGACCTTGAGCGCAATGCGGGGCAGTTTCCAAAGGCCTTGCGCTACAGGGAAGACGGTACGACCCAGGAAGTAACGGTCTGGTGCTCAAATGATTATCTTGGCATGGGTCAGAACGAAAGCGTCATGGCCGCGATGCACAATGCCATCGATAAATGCGGTACAGGTGCCGGTGGCACCCGTAATATCTCCGGTACAAACCATTATCATGTGCTTCTAGAGAAGGAACTCGCAGATCTGCATGGCAAGGAATCTGCGCTGATATTCACCTCCGGATATATTTCCAACTGGGCGACGCTCGGCACGCTCGGCGCAAATATAGACGGATTGGCGATCTTTTCGGATGCCTCAAACCACGCATCAATGATTGAGGGCATCCGTCACAGCCGCGCGCAGAAACATATCTGGAAACACAATGACCCAGAGGATCTGGATCGGGCTTTGTCGCAATATGACCCTGATGTTCCGAAGCTGGTCGCTTTCGAATCGGTCTATTCGATGGATGGCGATATCGCTCCCATCGCCGAGATTTGCGATGTTGCGGACAAACATAAGGCGATGACCTATCTGGATGAAGTCCATGCCGTTGGACTATACGGCCCAAGAGGCGGCGGGATCGCCGAGCGCGAGGGTCTGATGGACCGCCTGACGGTTATCGAAGGCACGCTTGGCAAAGCGTTCGGCGTGATGGGTGGTTACATTACCGGTTCGACCGCGCTTTGTGATTACGTTCGTTCCTATTCATCCGGATTCATCTTCACGACAGCCTTGCCCCCGGCAATTGCAGCGGGTGCGATCGCTTCAATCAGCCATTTGAAACAGAGTGATGAAGAACGCAGGCGCCACAAGGAAAATGTCGCACGGGTCCGGGCCGGTCTGGATGCCAAGGGCATACCTCACATGACCAATCCGAGCCATATCGTGCCGGTCATGGTAGGTGATGCGGCGAAGTGCAAGTGGATATCCGATCTTCTACTGGAGAATTGTGGGATTTACGTTCAGCCGATCAACTATCCGACGGTACCGCGGAAAACCGAAAGGCTTCGGATCACACCGTCGCCGTTGCACAGTCCCGAAGACATCGACAAGCTGGTTTCGGCATTGTGTGACCTGTGGAGCCAATGTGCGCTGGCAAGGTCGGTTGCCTGAGGCAGCGACTGCGGTTTCGATACTAATCTTATTGCGTTACTGCCTGTTAGGCTGCCGCCATGGTCTGGTGGACCATTGAGCGTGATCGCCGGTCGGCGTCTTGTACAGCTTCGATGCTCAATTCTGAATTAGTGTAATCGAAATCGTCGAGCGTCCGCTCCACCAGGCTCGCAATATCCAGAAATCCGATCTGCCCGCCAATGAAGGCTTCAAGTGCGGCTTCCTTGGCACCGTTCAGCACAGTGCCAGCGAGCCCGCCAGCCTGCATTGCATTTCGGGCAAGCCTTATTGCCGGAAAACGCTTTTCGTCGGGCGTCTCGAAATCCAGGCGGGAGAGCTTGGTGAAATCGAGCCGCTCGACCGGGACATGCCCTCGAACCGGCCAGGCCAGCGCATAGCCGATGGCGGTTCGCATATCCGGACTTCCGAGCTGAGCCAAAACCGATCCATCCTGATAGCCCACCATGGAGTGAATAACCGACTGGGGATGGACAACCACCTCTATTGCGTCCGGTGGCATGGCAAAAAGATGTCGGGCCTCGATCATTTCCAGCGCCTTGTTGAACATGGTGGCGCTGTCGATGGAAATCTTGATGCCCATATCCCAATTCGGGTGGGAGGCGGCAGATTTGGGTGTAGCGCCCGCCATTTGATCGGTTGACCAGGTTCGGAATGGGCCACCTGATGCGGTGAGAATAATGCGCTCAATTCCTGAGCGGTTACGCTCCTCAAACACCTGGAAAATGGCGTTGTGCTCGCTGTCGACCGGCAGGAGTTCCGTGCCAGATCGCCGACATTCAGCCAGGAATAATTCGCCTGCGCAGACGAGACATTCCTTGTTTGCGAGCGCGATCGTCGATCCGTTTCGGATTGCTGCGCGCGTTGGCTCAAGCCCGGCAATACCTACAATACCGGCCATGACCCAATCTGCATGGCGGGTTGCAGCCTCTACAAGCGCGTTTTGCCCGGCTGCGGCTTCAATGCCGGTTCCTGCTAAGGCGGACTTTAGAGCACTGTAGTGAGATTCATTAGCAGTCACCGCGATCTGCGCGTTGAACTCGATCGCCTGGCGCGCCAGCAATTCAGTGTTATTCATGCCGGTAAGCGCGACGACTTCGAACTCGCGTTCAGCCTGAAAATGGCGGATAACGTCCAGTGTATTTGTGCCAATCGAACCCGTTGAACCAAGAACCGAAATGCTGGTTACCGGCATGGATACCTCCCCGAAGATCCTGCAATCTTAGCTATTTCCACTATCTTACGCCGAAATGACGTCGCCGGATGATTTTGCTCAATTGTCACGCCGTCCCATTGTCCCTGATGTTGCTGTCGCAGTAATGCGGTCAGCGCTTATCATTTTGTCCAGACTATAAATTGGTTGAGGCAATCAGGCTACTCCACTGGTTAATCCGGCGGAATCAGACAATTCCGGCTTGTCTATGTGAATTGTATGTGCTCCCCTTTAGGAGGCAGGGAACACCTTTTTGCGGACCCCGTGGGCGAGCTCTTTTATTGGGTCCTACTATTCCGTAGGGGTGTTTTTCTTCTATGTCTTTCAATCTGCCGGCCCTGGGCGTCATTGCTGGGCCGGGCTTTTAGCAATTATTTTGAGAACTGGAAATAAACATTATGTCTGAAACGACAGTTGCAGTGCTTGGCACTGGCTTGATGGGCGCTCCGATGGCCCGCAATCTTCTCGATGCAGGATTTGGCGTCCGTGCGTGGAACAGAAGCCGCTCGAAGGCGGAGCCGCTGGCAGAACACGGTGCGCTGGTGTTCGATACGCCAAGCGAGGCGGTAGCAGGTGCCGATGTTGTCATCACCATGCTTTCAGATGGACCAGCTACTAGCGATGTCCTATTCAATCAGGATGTTGCGGGCGCTATGAAACCGGGCGCGATTGTTGTCGATATGGGATCGATCAAACCGGCAGAAGCCAAGGATCATGCCGAGCGCCTGGCGCAAAACTCGCTTCTATATATAGATGCCCCGGTCTCCGGTGGAACGCGTGGGGCCGAAGAGGGCAGTCTTGCCATCATGGCTGGCGGAGAGGCTTCCGTATTCGAAGCAGCTGAACCGGTGTTGCAGGCCATGGGCCGGCCTGTACATGTGGGGCCGTCAGGGTCCGGACAGTTGGCGAAACTCTGCAATCAGGTAATCGTCGCGATCACGATTGGCTGTGTAGCCGAAGCGATGCTACTTATGGAACGCAATGGCGGTGATCCAGCCAAATTGCGCGATGCGCTAAAGGGGGGTTTCGCCGACAGCACGATCCTGCAGCAGCATGGGGAGCGGATGACAACGGGGAATTTTGTCCCCGGCGGACTGTCGCGCCTGCAGGTCAAGGATCTCGACAATGCGCTTGAAGTCATGGCCCAGGCAAATCTGCGATTACCGATGGCGGAACTAACACGTGAGCGATTTGACCGCCTCGTCAGCGAACTCGATGGTGGTGAATTGGATCATTCCGCGCTTTACCTGGAACTGTTGGATATCAACGGCCTGAGGGCAGAGAGTTGAGACATTTAATCCGTACCGGAAAACCGGGCTGGACGGTTTGAGAGAAATTGTTGAATAGTGTCTTTGCATAGGTCTGCAGCCAGATACAGATCATGCATAGGGAGCGTAATCCATGCGAGTATTGATACTGGGCGGTGGCGGAATGGTCGGGCAAAAACTTGCCCACAGACTAGCCCAAACACCGGAATTGTCGGGCCAGCCAATCTCCGAACTTTTCCTTCACGATATTGTTCCGCCGAAGGATGTTGATGGAAGCTTCGCGACAACTTGTCTGACTGGGGATTTGTCAAAATCAGGCGAAGCAGAGCGTCTGGCCGGGCTGAAAGCCGATGTGATTTTTCATCTTGCGGCGATCGTTTCCGGCGAAGCCGAAAAGGATCTCGAGAAGGGCTGGCAGACCAATGGCCGCGGAACTTGGCAACTCCTGGAGGCGTTGACCGGCATTGGCGACGGTTACAAGCCGCGCATGGTGTTCTCTTCTTCCATCGCGGTATTTGGTGCGCCATTTCCGGAAGTCATTCCGGATGACTTTTTCTCGACGCCGATGACCTCCTATGGCGCGCAAAAGGCAATAAGCGAGCTTCTGATCACCGATTACAGCCGCAAGGGCCTGATTGACGGCATTTCCATTCGTCTGCCAACGATTTGTGTCCGGCCCGGCAAACCCAATCTCGCAGCTTCCTCCTTCTTTTCTGGTATCATCCGCGAGCCGCTCAACGGGCAGGAAGCAATCCTGCCGGTGCCCGACACTGTCCGGCACTGGTTTGCCTCGCCACGTTCGGCTGCAGGGTTTCTGGTTCATGCGGCCTCGATGGATCTGTCCTTACTCGAGGAGCGAAGAGCTCTGTCCATGCCTGGTGTGAGCTGTACGGTTGCCGAGCAGACCGAGGTATTGCGGGAATTTGCGGGCGAAGATGCTGTCCGACTGATCCGCCGCGAACCTAATGAGGACATCATGGCCATTGTGAAAAACTGGCCACGAAATTTTGACACGAAAAGAGCAACCTCCCTGGGATTCAAAGCTGAATCCGACTTTCGGGAAATCGTCAAAATCTACATTGATGAAGAACTGAACAAATAGAGCTACTCCAGATAGAAATCGGAAAACAAGATGAGTGATAAACTACGCAGATCGCAATTGTGGTTCAATAATCCCGATGACCCGGAGATGACCGCGCTATATCTGGAACGGTATTTGAACTACGGTTTTACGCGGGAGGAGTTGCAATCGGGCAAGCCGATCATCGCAATCGCGCAGACCGGGTCCGATCTTTCGCCTTGCAATCGCCATCACCTGGAATTGGCAAAACGTGTCAGAGAGGGAATAGTTTCCGCCGGTGGAATCTGTTTCGAGTTCCCGGTGCATCCCATTCAGGAGACAGGCAAGAGGCCTACGGCCTCGCTGGACCGTAACCTTGCCTATCTTTCGCTTGTCGAAACACTGTTTGGCTATCCGATTGATGGCGTAGTTCTTACAATCGGTTGTGACAAGACAACGCCTGCCTGCCTGATGGCGGCTTCTACCGTTAATATCCCGGCAATCGCATTATCGGTAGGGCCGATGCTGAATGGCTGGTTCAAGGGTGAAAGAACCGGCTCAGGCACGATCATGTGGAAAGCTCGTGAACTGATGGCCGCAGGCGAAATCGATGATGTCGGTTTTACCGAACTCGTAGCTTCCTCGGCGCCGTCGACCGGCTATTGCAACACGATGGGTACGGCAACGACGATGAATTCGCTTGCCGAGGCACTTGGCATGCAATTGCCGGGTTCAGCCTCGATCCCAGCCCCTTATCGGGAGCGGGGACAGATTGCCTATGAAACGGGTCGCCGGATTGTCGAAATGGTCGATGAGGGGCTGACTCCGTCACGGATCATGACCCGCGAGGCATTTGAGAATGCAATTGTGGTGAACTCTGCGATTGGCGGTTCCACCAATGCCCCGATCCATCTAAACGCCATTGCCCGGACCCTAGGTGTTGAGTTGAACAATGATGACTGGGAGAGAATTGGCCACAAGATTCCCTTGCTGGTGAACTTGCAGCCGGCAGGCGAATATCTTGGTGAAGATTACCATCGGGCAGGCGGCGTACCTGCCGTGGTAAACGAGTTGCTGGAGGCCGGGTTGCTTCCTCACCCGGGCGCTGGCACGGCGAACGGCAAGGCCATTGGTGAAAATTGTGCCGACAGAAAAGTCGAAAATCGTGATGTTATCAAAACTTGCGCGGAACCAATCCTCCAGGATGCCGGGTTCCTGAACCTGAAAGGCAATTTGTTTGATTCCGCGATCATGAAAACCAGCGTAATATCGGATGAGTTCCGGGACCGTTATCTGATTAATCCTGATGACCCCATGGCGTTTGAAGGCAAAGCCGTTGTTTTTGACGGACCCGAAGATTTTCACAAACGGATCGATGATCCTGCGCTTGGCATTGATCCGCATTCAATCCTGTTCATGCGCGGTGCCGGTCCGGTCGGATATCCGGGTGGGGCGGAAGTCGTAAACATGCGCCCGCCAAGCTACCTGCTCAAACAAGACGTGCATTCCTTACCATGTATCGGCGATGGACGGCAGTCGGGCACGTCCGGTTCGCCGTCAATCCTGAATGCGGCTCCGGAGGCAGCGGTTGGCGGAGGGCTGGCATTATTGCAAACCGGCGACCTGGTTCGCGTTGACCTCAACAAGGGAGAGGTGAATGCGCTGGTTGATGCGGATGAATGGAAAAAACGCCGCATTGATCTGGATCAGAGCGGGGGATATTCCAAACCGGTAGACCAGACGCCTTGGCAAAAGATTTTCCGGGAGAATGCCGGTCAATTTGACAAGGGAATGGTTCTTGGTGAACCGGAGGATTTCAAGGATGCTGCAGGCCAACATATTCCGCGCAATAACCACTAGTTTCGCTACACTCTTTTTAACATTGGCAGTGTCTTTTCAGGCTGTTGCCGGAGAAACCGGCATGAAGATGCATGGGGATCTGGTGATTGAAGATGCCTGGATCCGTGCTGCGCCCGCCGGTGCCCCGGTGGCCGGAGGATATCTAAGAATAACCAACAAGGGTGAGGCAGCAGACAAGCTTGTCTCGGTCTCGGCTGAATTTGCAGGAATGTCCGAAATTCATGAAATGGCCATGGAAGGCGATGTCATGAAGATGCGGCCTATTGATGGCCTGGCAATTGGACCTGGCGAGACCGTGGAATTGAAGCCTGGCGGATTTCACCTGATGTTCATGAAGCCAAATACGCAGGTCAAGGACGGTGATACCCACACGGTCACACTAACCTTTGAAAACGCCGGTGCCATCGAAATGGATATGCCGGTTGGGAAGGCGGCTGCGCATCACTGACCAATTCTGGAGCGTTGTTTAGGGATTGAACCGGAATTCCCGTCTGAGCGCCGAGTTGACCCAGGGTTCCTGGCTCTGGTCGGTAAGCTCGTAGACGTCCTGACGTACGCGCTTGAGCATCAATTCGACGTCCAGCCCCTTGGTATCGATGTGCTTCAAGAGAGCCGTGGTGAATGGTGAATTATCGCCATCGCCATCCAATGCCACTTCACCTGGTGCTGTGGCAAAGCCAATCAGCAATTCGCCGGATCCGGTGGAAGGCGCTGCCAGTCCGCGTCCGATGAATGCCGAGCGTGAAGCTGAGAAGTTACGGGCGAAGCGGCGCGAGAGTGGGTTGTCGCGACAGGCATCCAGAAGCGCGATCGAAATCCGGTCATTGGCATTCATGAAGTCGAGAATGACGCCAAGATCAATCGTCTCGAAGTCGATTGCCGTGGAATCCTCAAGTTTTGCGTCGACCGGGATGAGGTGGTTCTTGCCGTTAACCTGCATGGCATGGCCAGCATAAAAGAACAGGGCAACATCGGCGCCGGGTAGTGCCTTGACGAAGTTGCGTACAGCCATTTCCATATCGGTCTTGGTGCCATCAAGGCTGGTAATCACCTCAAACCCTAGCGATTGCAGTTTTGCCGACATGTCGGCTGCATCGTTCTTTGGATTGGGCAGGGCGGTGGTGTTCTGATATTCGGAATTTCCAAGGATCAGTGCGACCCGCTTTTGGTCCTCAATGGTGACCACTGGGTCCTGTTTCGGTTCCGGTTTCGGAGTTGTTGGCTCGGGGTCAGGTTGTTTTGCCGCGACTTCTTCATCCGGGCCAATGGTTGGCACCTGGTCACCGCGGGTATTCTCGACAGTCTCACTCGGGCCAATCACCGGCACTTCGCGATAGGCGACATATCTGGAAAACGCCCAGCCTTCCATGCCATTTGAAAGCCGAACCTTCAGCCAGCGGCCATTGCTTCCCGACACGGTCATGGAGGTGCCGTAACG
>JANQQM010000171.1 GCA_028289365.1 Salaquimonas sp.
GCCTGGCGTGCGAAGGCCGCAGTTTTTCGTATCGCGTGAATTGCAGTCCGTCTTTGTCCCTTCCAACCACGGATTTCGACCAGCAGAAATTCCTCAAAACGGGTAAGGACGCTTTCAAAATCCGTTGCCTTTTCGAATTCCAGATTTCCAAGCTCCCTCAATTTTCGAAGCTGCGCGTTTAATTGCCTGCGTCTCTTTGATGTGAGATTGCGTTTCATGAACGCTTCGCCTGGATCATCTGCTTCGTATACCGGCTGTAGAACGGCGCGCTCGACTTCACCGGTTAAGCGAAACTGAAACCCATGTCTGGCAAGGGCATCAGTCAGTTTGCGGGCGGAGAACTCCTCATACGGAAAGTCCTCAAACAGCAATGGCAAAGCGTTCACTTCGCTCAGCTTGGAAAGAAGTCCGGCAAATCGATCGCTGATTTCGTCTATATCGTCCCGTTCGACCAAAGGCAGGGATAAGGGCGCATAGGGGTGGCTGGCAGCCCGGAACACCGGTTTTGGTGGAAATCCTGCTTTTTCGACATTGACCGGAAAATACAAACGAACAGCCGTTTCCTCGCCTAGAGTTTCGGTCAGAAATATCTGCTGTGTGGAAGGTGGCATGATGCGGTTCTGGGCGGCAGACTGGAATTCGGATTCAAAAAACAGGTTCACGCCGCCGGAAAGGCTGGACAGGCTGTGAATGTCGGAGGTGAAGCTGTCAGAGAATTCCATCTCGCGAAGATGCAGGCGCCAAAGGCTGGAACCGATTGTCTCCTCGCCGACAACAATATCTGTTGAAGGCTTGTTCTTTCGAGCGCGTTCATTTTCGGCGAATTCCTGCGGCATCAACGGAAAATTTGTTGCGGTCTTTGTCATTTTGCGACCTCTGGGGAGAGACGTTTTCGTGCGGGGATGATGAAGATGTGCAAATCCAGCCGCCTTTTTGCAGCGGCGTAGAGGGCTGCGGATTCGAATGCCAGTGCCAGTGTTGTCGCCGTTGCCGCACCTTTCAATCCGAAAGCCGGGATCAATGCCCAGTTCAGAACGCAGTTTACATAAAAGGTAAGGCCGTAGATCAGCGCGCAATTCTTTTGTTCGCCGGACATTGTCAGAACGCTCTCGGCGGCACCGACGCTGGAGCGGATAATCACGCCAAGAGCCAGTATCCATAACAGGCTGGTACCTTCGACAAATGCCTCTCCGAACAACATCAGGAAGTATTTGCCGGTCAGGACCATCATGACGGCAAAGGCCAGGGACGGCCAGAATGTCCATTGCACGGTTTCCTGGATGAAGCGTTCGTAGCGGTCGCGATCGCCAGCTGCCCGGTAGGCGGCAAAGCGATGGGCCGAACCTGCCCGAACGGCAAAATAGACAAAATGGGCCAAAGCCAGGGTCTTTACGGAGGCAAAGTAGACACCGACCTGGTCTGGCGGGAGATAATAGCTGACGAACAGGATGTCGGTATTGGTCAGAAGGCTGTAGAAACCTTCGACAAGAAGGATCGGAAGCGAAATCCAGAGCCAGTTTACCGATTGATACTCCTTCGGACCCTTGGGAACCGCCTTGCCGAGATGGCGCATCAGGCTCAGGAACTGGAACAAGGAGGCTGACCACGTCGCAATGATTGCCGCGATCAGCGTCGAGACTGCGTCCGGTTTCAGGCCGATGAGGTAGAAAACCGCCACGATGCCCAACAGGACGAGGGGCCGCAGGATGAAGGTGGGGGCGATTGCGGTGCCCGGCAGGTTAAATGCGCGGGCGATACCATCCTGCACTTCCTGCAATGCGATCATTGGAAGGCAGCAGAGAGCCAGAATGATAGGCAAAACATAATAGGAAGTTATGGAATCGGCGAAAATGTAGACGATGCCTATGCCGGCGATCGCAAATATGGTCGATGTGGCCAGGCAGAACAGGATGCTCCACCAGATTGTGCCGCGTAATAGCGAAAATTGTTCGCGCGTCTGATATTCCGAGATGAATCGAACGATTGAGACTTGCACGCCAAAACAGGTGAGACCGCCAAGCACAGAAACTCCGACCCAGACGGCAACAAAAATCCCATATTCGAACTCTGCGACCCACCGTGCGAGCAGAACCTGGGAAAAATAGGCGATAACGGCGCTTACGACCCGAATGGCGAAGACAAAGAACATGGTCCTGAGCGAGACGGACCGGTCGTCGGTCCCTGTCAGGATCATTTCAGCCAGCACAAATCCGGCCCGCGCTTTCTCCGCGAGCGGCTCTGGCAGTAACCGATCTGACACGTTTTGCAGCTTTTTGAGCACGTACTACTCCGGGTCTATCCGGGTATCCATGCCACAAAGCTTTTAACAAAGGGTTCGAATTGGCGGAATCAAGCGCTGAATCCCCCATCATCCAGAAATGCCTGTTCGGCAGGCGTGGTATGGCGACCCAATACCGGATTTCGGTGCGGAAAGCGGCCAAATCGCTTGATAACATCGCGATGAATGATCGCATATTTGACATTTTCCTCACCGCAATGGCAATGCATCAAACCGACACATCGAACCTGGTCGTCAATCGACTCGCTGTGCATTAACGGCATGATGAAGAACGGCAACAGTTCCTCATCCACCTCCAGATGGAAACCGTTATCGATCGCGTGTCTGGCGGCTTCAAGCGCGAGGTGGTCTGCCGCAAAGGCGCGGGGATCTTTTCTGAACATGTTCCTGGAAAACTGGTCCAGAACCAAAATCAATCCAAGACTTGACTGGGCATTATCCTGCCAGGAGGAAAGCTCACCTGCGGCTGCGAGTTTGTAAGTTGGCAAGAAGCGTTCCCGGATGGTTTTGTCTATCTCGTCATCCTGCTTGAACCAGCTATCCTTGCCGATCGACTTCCAGTACGAGATGACCTCATCATAGGAAACAGCGCCATTTTGATCAGTGGTATCGGATTTTTCCATTGCCATTGCTCCCTCCAGACCTTTAACGATAGTTGAAGGGAGACAAAGCGTATAGATGTCTGGATGATCATTGTTAAACTTGAGCTGGATGAATGACGATCAAAACTCTTGATCTCAAAGGCCTGAAATGCCCGCTGCCGGTGCTAAAAACCCGCAAGGCAATGAAAGAGCTTGCGTCCGGTAGTCAGATCTGGGTGGAGACGACTGACCCGCTGGCGGCAATCGACATGCCGAATTTCTGCCAGGAAAGCGGTCATCATCTCCTGGAAACGGCTGAAAATGACAGCGGATTACGATTTCTGATCGAAAAGGCTTGAGAAAAACCGTGATTCAGTGGCCTTTAGACGCGGTAGTTCCCGGAAATTGCCAACGGATTGTCAATCAATGCGGCTTCGTCCGGCGTATCCACTGCGGGTACTCCGACAAAGCCAAAAAACAGCCGTTCAATAAACTCCCGATCCAGGCCATGCGTAATGACAATAATGCGGGTTGAGTGATCCTCGTCCGGCCATTCCTCCAGTTCCACAGGTTCATGGAATGTCTGGTGGACGCCGTGAATTACCAGCGGACCCTTGTGCCCGGTTACCGAAACCAGGCCCTTGATCCGCAAAATCGCGTTGCCATGAGCAGAAGCCAACAACTCGCAGAAGGCCTCCAATGCGCGCCTGGAAATTGGCTTGTCGGTTACCAATGCTACCGGAGAGATCATGGAAGAGCCGGTATCGGCGTGGTGGTGTTTTTCGGATTTGGATTGCGGTGTCTGCCAATTGCCTGTTGCTGCAGACGCAGCGCCATCCAGGAATTCTGCCCCCAGCGTCTTCAGATCCTTCCGCTCGACAATTGCCGCTGTCGGATTGAGTTCGCGGAGAAAACTCGTGATCCGCCCTATCTCGGCATCATGCGAGGAGCTGTTGAGCATGTCTGTCTTGGTCGCGATTAGCTTGTCAGCAAGTGCTATCTGCCGCGCCGGTTCCTCGTAGACATCGATCTGTTTATCGATATTGAGCACATCGACCAGCGTGATTACCGCACCGATTGTGCATCTCTGGTCTATCTCGGGATGGGCCAAAATGGATTGTATCATGGGCCCTGGATCAGCGAGGCCGGTGGCCTCAATGATTACACGATCAAGCGTCTCCAGTGGCAACGCAGCCAAGGTGTCGGTCAACTGGCTGCGGATCGAACAGCAAAGACATCCGTTGGAAAGTTCGATGATTTCTTCGCCGGTGGATTCAACGAAATTATGGTCCAGACCGATATCGCCAAACTCGTTAATGATCACCGCTGTGCCTTTCAGGTCAGCACTTTGCAGCAATTCATTCAGCAGGGTGGTTTTTCCCGATCCCAGAAAACCAGACAGAATGAATACAGGAGTCTTGTTGCTTTTCGTGTTGTTCTTTTGGGTCATTTCAGTTTGGCCGCCAGATCGGCACCGGAATTAATCCGCGTATTTGTCCAAGATTCTGGGCACGTTCTCCGTCAATGTCGAACCTGATATATGCGGGTCGCGGTGAGGGTACGGGGATTTTACCCTTTGGTGCAAGCTGCTCGGATGCATAGGCGTCGCTGGGCGGAGCATCTATGCCACCAACTGCCACCAATAGGGGTTGTCGTATTATTTTCCGCGGCTCGAGAAAGGGTGAATCTATCTTTGCGGCTCCGGCGCCCGGATCATATCGGCTGGTGCGAGCCTGTTCACTGCACATTCTTGGGCGCTGACTTGATGCAGACGGGGAATTGCCCAGCGAGGCATAGTTGGCGATTTGTGGTCCGGTCCGGCTTTCAAACCCCGCGGTCATCAGTTTTGCGGCGGTGATGGCACGTTCCGACTGCGAAAACGCTCCCAGGACCACGGCGATCAACTGCCGGTCACCGCGTGTTGCCGAAGCAACCATATTGTATCCGGATGCGCAAACAAATCCGGTTTTCATGCCGTCTGCACCTGAATATCTTTCCAGCAGGAGGTTATAGGAATAATGCACTTTCTTGCTGGTCTTGATGGCAGGAATTGAGAAATACTCGGCATATTCTGGAAACTCGTCGAGGATCGCCCTTGCCAGTAATGCCATGTCGCGAGCTGTGACATATTGTTCGGTTGAATGCAGGCCATGGGGATTGGCAAAAGCGCTGTCGGCCATGCCCAGGCGCCCCGCTTCGGCATTCATCCGGGCAACAAAATTATCGACAGTGCCGGAGACTGCCTCGGCCAAGGCAACCGCAACATCATTCGCGCTCTTTACAACGAGGATTTTCATCGCGGTATCCAGCCGGATGCGGGTTCCCTTAATGTAGCCCATTTTCGAGGGTGGCTGGCGGGTTGCGATGCTGGACATCACAACCGGAGAACCTGCCTGAATTTCGCCGGCCTTGATTGCCCTAAGCGAGACGTAAAGGGTCATGAGCTTGGTTAGAGATGCCGGATACCAACGCTGGAACGGCTGATTTTCCGACAGGACAACGCCTGAGGATCTATCCACGACCAGATAGGGAAAATCCTGTGCCTGCGCTCTGGCTGGGGTCAAGGCGATCATCGTCGCAAGAAAAAGCCCGAAAAGTGAAGGATGATGCCATCTGAGGCTTGCCGCTTGCCGGTTGAATTGGATCATCTTGAACCTTGATTCCTGTTTTTCAAATACAATCTAACTTGGAACATGCGCAGCAATGATATTGTATGTGGACCTCGAAGCGTGTTTGTCATCTGCTAATGACAAAGAAACAAGGTCGCGTCCAGCGGGTTCGGTGCCACATGGACGACGAGATTAGAAACCAACGGAAATTTGTCCGGAGACAAGATGCCGATAATCAACAGAATGGCCGAGCTTCATGACGAGATTACAGCATGGCGCCGAGATTTTCATACAATGCCGGAATTATTGTACGACGTGCACAAAACCGCTGCCAAGGTTTCGGAAATGCTTCGGGATTTTGGATGTGATTACGTTGTCGAGGGAATAGGGCGGACCGGTGTTGTCGGCATCATTGAGGGCAAGAATGCCGAGGATGGACCGGTAATCGGCCTGCGCGCGGACATGGACGCGCTGCCGATCGAAGAAACGAGCGGCAAACCCTGGGCGTCGAAGGAGAGAGGCAAGATGCATGCCTGCGGGCATGACGGGCATACTGCCATGTTGCTGGGTGCCGCACGCTATTTGAG
The DNA here is from genome assembly GCA_028289365.1 of Salaquimonas sp. GTDB lineage: Bacteria > Pseudomonadota > Alphaproteobacteria > Rhizobiales > Rhizobiaceae > BOKV01. Next base: position 6,077 of record JANQQM010000171.1, read on the forward strand.
TGAAACGCGAAATTTTTCGGGCAAGGTTGCCTTGATTTTCCAGCCGGCCGAAGAGGGAGGAGCCGGCGGGCGGGCCATGGTGGAAGACGGCTTGATGGAGCGGTTTGACATCAGCGAAGTCTATGGGATGCATAATCTGCCAGGGCTGCCAGTCGGCCAATTCGGCACCTGCACCGGCCCGATTACTGCATCAACGGATGAATTCAACATCGAAATTTTCGGCAAGGGCACGCATGCGGCGTTTCCGCATTTGGGAACTGATGGGATTGTCGCCGCGGCACAATGCATTACGGCGATACAGACAATCGTGTCGCGCGATGCAAATCCGCTCGATTCCCTGGTCGTGTCGGTCACCCAGGTCCATGCCGGATCTTCCCACAATATCATCCCGGAAAGCGTCAAGCTGAATGGCACGATACGCTGCTTCAGCAAGGAAACACGGGAGTTTGCGGCAAGGCGCCTTGAGGAAATCGTGCGAGGGATCGCAGCCGCGCATGATGTCGAGGCAAAGACGGAAATTCTCACCGGCTATCCGGTAACGGTTAACCACGAATCCCAGACGGAATATGCAATAAACGTAGCCAATTCCATTTCGGGAGAGCAAAATGTGGACGGCAATTTTTCGCCAATGCTAGGGGGAGAGGATTTCTCGTTCATGCTCGAGAGCCGGCCGGGCGCCTTCATTTTCATGGGTAATGGCGACACACCGGGCCTGCATAATTCTGCCTATGATTTCAATGATGAAGCCATTCCGCATGGCTGCTCGTACTGGGTAAGGCTTGTTGAAACAAGATTGCCGGCCTGATCGGCCTCAGGCAGCTATCCGCCTGTTGCAACATTCCGATGTTCATAAGCCTGAAAGGCACCGTTGATCACCATCTCAACGGCGATGGCGGTGAGCAATAGTGCCATTATCCTTGTAACAACACTCATGGTGGTTTCGCCCAGAACTCTGGAAATTGGTTCGGCAAACATCAATCCCAGCCAAATGGCGAGGCTGATCAGGGCGACGATTGGCAGCATGGTAACGATTTCTTGGCCATCATCGAGCAGATGGGCGAACAATATGATCGTCGCGATGCTGGCGGGCCCAAGTATCAGCGGAATCGTCAAGGGTACGATGGCAATATTGCTATGTTGGTTTTCTGCATCACTCCGGGCCTTTTGGTCACCCTTCGAAGGCTCATCGGCTCGAAGCATCGATAATCCGATTCCCAGGATGATTATGCCGCCGGCAATCTGGAATGCGGGAACAGTAATGCCAAAGAAGGAAAGTATTTCCTCTCCGATAACGGTGCAGATTGTTGCCGCGACGAAAATAGTCACCCCTACAATGGTGGCGATACGTCGCCGCTCTGCAGGCGATTTGTCCTTGGTCATCGAGAGAAATATCGGTATCCCGTAGAGCGGATTGAGTACCGCAACCAGTGCAGCGGCAAATTTCAGGAAAACCTGTGTGTCGAATAAATCAATCAAGTTTCAACGCCTTAGTGAATTGTCCGGACGGGTTACGGTTCAAGTCCGGGTAGCAACAAATCAACGGCAAGAAAAGACTTCAAACGATTCCGTCTGCTTATTGTCATAGCTATTCTGAACGCATACTAAACTTGATGATCACTCGTCCCACGCTTCAGAAATACGCGATTGAAGCTCATTGGGATTCAAGATGATGATCGCGCCTTTGGTCTTGTCCAGGAAGCCCTGTTTCTGCAGCGCGTTCAGTTCGCGTGAAACGACCTCGCGCCTTGTTCCAATACGATCAGCCAATTCCCGCTGGATTGGCGGTGGGCTGACCGAGCGCTGCTCTGGATGGCCCGGGCGCGGTTTGGAGAGCCTGAGCAATTCGGAATAAAGCCGATGCTTTGCCTGCAGAAAGGAATGTTCAGCAAGTCTCGTATTCAACTGGCGGACCCGATCGGCCAGCAATCTCATGATCTTCAAGCCGACCTCCGGCGCTTCCTGCATAATTTCCAGAAAACAGCGTTGCGGCATGATGCAAATGCGCGATCGGGTCAATGTCGTCACATTTGCCGAGCGCGGCTCATCGTCGATCGCGGCAATTTCGCCGAAGAACTCGCCTTCGTTCATCTCTCCCAGAATCACTTCCTTGCCGACCGAAATACGGTGAATGATGCGTACTTTGCCGGACAGGACAAATCTGACGTCAGTTGTCTCGTCATCGACATCAATGACAAGCTCGTGTGGGCCATATTCCTTCCAGAAGCAGTTTCGCGCGTAGCGGTCCGATAGTGTCTGGTCAATATCCTCAAAGAGCGGAATTTTCGTAAGTGTGTCCATTGATCCACCTGGTGTGCATTACTAACCGGTCGCGCCGTCCTGTTTCATTATGGCTCAAACCACAAAACAGGCAATGCCTGCAAGGTGGATAATGATGCGTAAATATATAAACAGGAACTACAATTTGGTCTGAAATAGTTTCCAGCAGGGTCCGGATTAGCACCTATTGGTTTACTAAATCAAAATTATTTCATGCGTAGTTGAACCGGGGGATTTCTCTTTAATTGGAGAAGCCGGGATAAATGGTATTTAATGAAGACAGCGGACACGCTGGTCGAAGTCACGAACTTCCCAAACCGATCTACGAATCGGTCGTCCGCTCTTTGTATGGCGATCAAAAAACGCTGCTGGTGGGATCGTTAAGCATCGCGCTGGCGCCGATTATCCTATATGCCCGTTCGGGCGACAATATTCAGCTGTTTTTCGCGCTTTTGCTGGCCTTATTGGGAGGTGCGCGCCAGCTAGACGGACTTGCGTTCAACAAGGCTGCAAAACATCCGCTTTCGCTAAAGGCAATCAGCAAATGGGAATCGCGCTATGCGGTGATGGGAGCGCTGTATGTGGGCGTTCTCGGTACGTGGTGCATGGCAGGGATGGCTGTTTCGTCGGATGAATTCGTCCATATGATGAGCATTGCAATCACGCTGTCATACGTGGTCGGCATCATTGGCCGGAACTTTTCCAGCGAGAAGGTCGTGTTAAGCCAGACGATATCGACCGGCATTCCGATGGTTTCGGGTTTCGTGCTGTTTGGCGGCATTTACCATCAATTGCTGGGCCTGTTCCTGTTGCCGTTTTTCTTCACCATCTGGAGAATGTCCAAAAATCTGCGGCGGATCTTGTTTGGTGCTGTTGTCACTGCTGAAGACAACCGGACCATCGCAGCTCGGTTTGATGTTGCGCTTGGCAATATTTCGCATGGCATTGCGATGCTGGATGCGGACGGAAAATTCGCAGTGGTTAACGCACGTTTTGCCCCCTTGGCGGGCCTATATTCCGGAAACAGTCTCGAAAACCAGGCCGTCAGCACGCTTGATGTTGAAGTGTCGCTGGTTGACGCGGAACCCGGCAATGAATGTCTGCTGAGCGAGATGGTGAATAATCTCATTGATGCCGGTGTTCGTTCCGAACTGAAATATTGCCTGCCCGATGGCCGGGTCATTGAGGCGAAATTCAATCCGATGACCAATGAAGGCGGTGTGCTCGTTCTTGAGGATATCACCTCACGGGTGACATCAGAGGCTGAAATCAGGAAGCTGGCCAGTTTCGATGCGCTTACCCATTTGCCGAACCGACGCTATTTCAGCCATGAGGTTAACCGGATGCTGGGTGGAGCGGACGGGTTGGAACCGTGCTCGGTATTCTTTATCGATCTGGACAACTTCAAGGATGTGAATGACAGCCTGGGCCATGCGGTTGGCGACAAACTCCTTTGTTCCATTGCCTTGCGGATGCGTTCACGCATGCCGACAAATGCCCTTGCCTGCCGCTTTGGTGGCGATGAGTTCGTGGTCATGGTGCCGGGCCGGTTACGGCGCAAGGATTGCCAGAAATTTGCCGAGAGACTGATTGCCGAAATCTCAAACCCGGTCCTGGTTGATGGTCACCAGATCAATGTGGGCGCGAGTGTGGGTATCGCCCAATGCCCGGCCAATGGCCGGGACTTCAACCAGCTTCTCAAGGTATCCGACGTTGCGCTCTATGATGCCAAGGCGAGAGGGCGTGGTAGATATTCGTTCTATTCTGATGAACTTGGTGACGTCATCCGTGACCGGCGCGCGCTGGAAAATGAACTCCGCCGTGCGATCAATCGCGGGGAGATGGAAGTCCACTATCAGCCGCTCGTGGATGTCGAGCATAGCCGGATTTCAACGTGCGAAGCGCTGCTGAGATGGAAGCATCCGGAACGCGGCAATATTCCACCCAATGTGTTTATTCCGATAGCCGAGGAAATCGGGATGATCGCGCAGATCGGCAAATTCGTGATGGAAGAGGCGGCGCTGCGTTGCGTGGACTGGCCCGAACATGTGGGCGTCGCGGTAAACGTGTCCTCGTTGCAGTTCCAGCAGTCGGATGTTTGCGCCGTCGTATCAGGGGCGCTGGCGAAAAGCGGTCTTGATCCAAAACGGTTGGAAGTCGAAGTCACCGAATCTGCGATGCTGAAGAATATTGACGAAACGACCACGGTGCTGGCAAAGCTTGCCGAAGCAGGGGTACGAATTTCGCTTGATGATTTTGGAACCGGTTTCTCCAGCCTTTCCTACCTGCATGCATTGCCGCTCGACAAGGTGAAGATCGACCGCTCCTTTATCGAGGACATTCATACTGACGAACGATCACTTGTCCTGCTATCGGGTGTGACGCATCTGGCCAAGGAGCTTGGATTGCAGATTACCATCGAAGGTATCGAGACCGAAGAGCAGCGGGATATCCTGATGTCGATGGTCAAGGTCGACGAAATGCAGGGCTTCCTGTTTGGCAAGGCGATGCCAGCCGATTCAGTCACTGAGTTACTGGAATATCCATCCGTCGAGCTGCCTGCCACGGTTCAGCTGACTGGCTGAACGCATCATATAGTTGGCTCCCGCTACCGCGCCTTTATAGTACTTCCATGTAAAACTGTCGCATTTTGACACAGAATATTCTTGACGCTGCGTTAACCATAATCATAGTTAACAGTTTCCTAAACAATACTAATGCAAATTTCGACTTTACACTGGTTAATAAATCATTAATCATCGACCTGACTGCTTATCGGGGTAAGCAAATGTAAAGGGTATGGGATGGTTAGTGAAACCGCTCTGCGCGAGAAAACCCGCGCGGAAACAGTTCATGATTGGCTACAACAAGTTGATTACCGAGTTGCAAGTTCTCAGTTAGACAGAAATGCCATTTTCAGATTGCGGTATCGGGCGTATTTGAACGAAGGCAGTATTCCACCAAATCCGGACAAGACATTCAGCGATGACTATGACGCGATGGATAATTGCTGGATCTTTGGTGTCTTTCACGAAGACTGGCTGATCAGTTCGATCCGGTTTCATGTCATAAACCAGCAATTTCGATATGGGCCGGCACTGGATGTGTTTCCTGATCTGGTCGGTCCAATGATTGAAGCCGGGCAGACAGTCATCGACCCAACGAGATTTGTAGTGGATGAAGAGGCCACCAGGAGTTTTCCTGATTTGCCATTTCTTACCTTGCGGGTCGCGACCATGGCTTCGGAGTTTTTTGATGCCGACCATTGCTTGGCAACAGTGCGGGCGGAGCATCGTGCATTCTATCGACGCGTGTTTGAGTCAATACAATTATGTGACCCACGACCATATCCATCTCTGACGCAGCCGATTTGTTTGATGACTGCGGATGTCCGGGGTATCAGGGACAAGCTGATGCGCAGATATCCGGTATTTCTGTCCAGCTTTACCGAACGCAAGATGCTGCTTTCGGAGATAATTGTTCCGCCAGACATCGGAAACAAACTCGATCTGCAACCTTATGTGCAGAAGGTATCCGGATTCAGCTAAGGTTGGGAAAAGGCAATATCGGGCGCCAAAACAGCTAGCGGTCGCTGGTCTGCCAATCCGGATTGATCCAAGGTTGCAGATTTGACCGTGGCAGTGGTTCCAATCCCAAAATATGATCTGCTGCCTTTTCACCGGTCATAATCGACGGGGCATTCAGATTGCCATTGGTGATCTGGGGAAAGATCGAACTGTCTGCCACCCGCAATCCGTCTACACCGATCACACTGCATTGCGGGTCTACTACCGCAAGCGGATCATTTTCGTTCCCCATCTTGCAGGTGCCGCAGGGGTGATAGGCACTTTCGACGTGTTCGCGTATGTAGTCGTCCAACGCCTCATCCGTGACGGCTTCTTCACCGGGTGAAATTTCGCTCCCGCGATATGGAGCAAAGGCAGGTTGCGCGAAGACCTCGCGGGTCAACCGGATGCAGTGGCGGAAATCCGACCAGTCGGCTTCTTCACCCATGTAGTTGAATAAAATGGATGGTGACTGACGGGGGTCGTTACTCTTGAGGCGAATATGTCCGCGGGACTTCGAACGCATCGGGCCAACATGGGCCTGGAAACCATGCGTCTTGACCGGCGCAGTCCCGTCATAACGGACTGCCACCGGTAGGAAGTGATATTGAATGTCAGGATATTTGATTCCGGCCTGCGAACGGACAAAAGCGGCACTTCCGAAGTGATTGGTTGCACCATCCCCGCTTTTGAAGAATAGCCACTGCGCGCCGATTAATGCCTTGGAGAACAGGTTGAGCTTCGAATTCAGTGTAATCGGCTGGGTACATTCCTGCTGAACCAGGATCTCCAAATGATCCTGCAGATTGGCGCCGACACCTGGTCGGTCTGCGACGACATCGATTCCCATCTCACGCAAATGGCTCGCCGGGCCGATGCCAGACAGCATCAGCAATTTCGGTGAGTTGATCGCGGAAGCCGAAAGGACAACCTCCCGATTGGCCTTTATGGTCTCAGTCTGGCCACCCCGGCTGACCTCTACGCCAACTGCCTTTCCGTTCTCGATGATGATGCGTTTAGCAAGCGCCTTGACCAGGTTCAGGTTTTCGCGCGCAAGCGCCGGCTTTAGATAGGCGTTTGCGGTGGACCAGCGACGGCCGCGCCAGACGGTTTGCTCCATCTGGCCGAATCCTTCCTGCTTCAGACCATTATAGTCTTCCGTGGTCTCGAAACCCGCCTGCTTGCCGGCCTCCACGAATGCATCAAAGAGCGGATTGTCACGCGGTCCTCGTGTAACATGGAGCGGTCCGGAATCGCCGCGCGAATCCATCTCGCCACCATGGGCGTTTTCCATGCGCTGGAAATAGGGAAGTACGTCCGCGAAGGACCATCCAGTGGCGCCCATTTCTTCCCAGGTATCGAAATCACAGGCATGCCCGCGGACATAGACCATGCCATTAATGGAAGATGAACCTCCAATTACTTTGCCGCGTGGGCAGGCCATGACCCGGTTGCCCAGATGCGGTTCTGGTTCGGTTTTATAGCCCCAGTCGTAATGGGGCATGTTCATCGGATAGGAGAGTGCTGCCGGCATCTGGATGAATGGGCCGATATCGCTGCCGCCATATTCGATTATGATGACAGAGTATTTTCCGTTTTCACTCAAACGGGAGGCCAGCGCCGACCCGGCTGATCCGGAGCCGATAATGATATAGTCAGCGCTGATGCCTGTTGTTATTCGATTGCCACCACTCATGGCATCGGATTACCGCTATTTGGGGCAATTGTCAGCCAATTTCGGTGCGAAAATATCGTGGACAGCCATGAAAATACTGCTGATAGTTCTACGATGGCAATCGCATTAAGTTAATTGTCTTCAAATTCGATTGGTGTCGAAGTTCACTCCTCTTCCAATCATGTCATGTAAGAACGCTAGGATTGGACCGTGTGTATCTGCGAATCTGATGTTCTCTACCTTATGTTCTCCCTTTATCTGGACCAAAAATCGGTCTTCGGGGCGACCGTATTCATTTGATGCAAATGATTGTATTACAATGTAATCCTTGGCGTTGGTTAAATCGGTGGGTGTGTAGGCGAAATATGCATCTAAGCTCTTGCCCAGTTTGATCGCGTCTTTTCCGGTTCCGCCATAGATCGTGCCATGACCGCCTTTGGTAACGTTGAACTTGTCATCTCCTCCTAGACCAACAAGTCGAAGTCCGGATAATTCGGATTCCGACTTAAATAAGTTATCTTTGTCATTGCCTAGCCATTGTGTTTGAGATGAATCAACCTTAATAGTCAATGTAATTCTCCTGATCTTTGTTTCATTTTCATGGTAATATTTATTAATATCGTAGTTTAAAAAATTTTTATATTGTTAAATTATACTGATTTATTATCTTATTATAATAAAATAATTTAAATATTCCGATACTCACATGGTAAAGTTCATTTAACGAGACATATACGCAAGAGCTCGCTGCGGGCGGGTCCGGCATGTGATGAATTCTGCAAGACGGTCTGTTCGAATTTATTGCTTGAACGTCTGCGATCAAACTGGGAAAACAATGACCAAGAGCTGGGAAGTGGCCGTGGCTGGTTGCTTCGAGTTTCCTGACGGGACAAACAATCAGGACCGGCAATAATAACCTTGGAGGAACCCCATGAGAATTTTCAATTTTATCGCTGCGCTTGCCGTTTCAGGTATTGTCCTTCACAGCGGACAATCAATGGCAGCAGAAGGAGAGGCGGAAAGCTGTTCGACGGTCAGATTTTCAGATGTTGGCTGGACCGACATCACGGCTACAACGGCGGCTACCTCCTATCTGTTGAAAGCGCTTGGCTATGATACCGATATCAAGGTTCTGTCCGTGCCGGTTACCTATGCCTCGTTGAAAAACAAGGATATCGATGTCTTTCTCGGCAATTGGATGCCGACCATGGAAGCCGACCTTGCGCCCTATCGTGATGACGGCTCGGTTGAAACGACCGGCGTGAACCTGGAAGGTGCAAAATACACACTGGCGGTGAACAAGGTTGCCGCGGATATGGGCATCAAGGATTTTGCCGATATTGCTGCGAAACGCGACGCGCTTGACGGCAAGATATACGGCATCGAGCCGGGCAATGACGGCAACCGGTTGATTCTGGACATGATCGAAAAAGATGCCTTTGGTTTGAAAGGCTTCGAAGTCGTTGAATCTTCCGAACAGGGCATGCTTGCTCAGGTTGCGCGTTCTGTGAAGGCGGATGAACCGATCGTCTTTCTCGGCTGGGAACCGCATCCGATGAATGCCAATTTCGAACTGACCTATCTTACCGGTGGCGATGACTTCTTTGGTCCGAATTTGGGCGGCGCGACGGTTTATACCAATGTCCGCACCGGCTATGTCTCGGATTGTCCAAATGCGGGAAAATTGATTTCCAACATGAAGTTCACGCTGGCGATGGAAAACGCGATCATGGGATCGATCCTCAATGATGGGGAAGATCCCGAAGATGCAGCCGAAGCTTGGCTCAAGGCCAATCCCGATGCAATCGGACCGTGGCTGGAAGGCGTGACGACCAATGATGGCGGAGACGCCATGGCGGCGGTCAAGTCAGCATTGGGCATATAGCGACATTTAGATTGCGGCGGCTAAAACTGCCGCAATCACCTAAGAGCGGCGTTCACGTTGGAATTTCTTACCGAACACAAGATACCCATCGGCAAGTGGGCAAAGAATGGCGTTGACTGGCTGATCGACAATGGTGGCTGGTTTTTTGATCTGATCTCGGCCTGGCTAAAGGCAATGATCGACGGATTGCTCTGGTGCCTTGAGACGCCGCATCCACTGATCATTGTCGTTATCGCCGTGGTAGCCGGGTGGTATTTGAAACGTAACATCTGGTTTCCGGCATTTGTCGCTGCAGCGCTGATGCTGATTATCAATCAGGGTTATTGGCCGGAGACCATGCAGACCTTGTCGCTTGTCATCGCGGCATCGATTGTTTGCATGGCGGTCGGCGTTCCGATCGGTGTCGCCGCAGCGCACCGACCGCGGCTTTCGGCTTTCATTCGTCCGGTTCTGGATCTGATGCAGACCATCCCTACCTTTGTTTATCTGATACCGGCCCTGATCCTGTTTGGGCTCGGCATGGTGCCGGGATTGATCGCTACTGTGATTTTTGCAATCCCCGCGCCTGTGCGGCTGACCGAGCTTGGCGTTAAATCCACGCCGCGACCATTGGTCGAGGCCGGGGAGGCCTTTGGTGCAACCAGATGGCAATTGTTGTGGAAGATCGAACTTCCCTGGGCGCTTCCGAACATCATGGCGGGCCTGACGCAGACCATCATGCTGTCATTGTCGATGGTGGTCATCGCTGCGCTTGTCGGTGCGCCTGGTCTGGGTGTTCCAGTGGTGCGGGCACTGAACACGGTAAATATCGGCAAGGGTTTCGAGGCGGGGCTGATGATCGTGCTCGTTGCCATTTTGCTTGACCGTTTCCTTCGCAATGAGAGCAGCTGGGATCGAGGCCCATGAGCAGCGGCGCATCACCAGAGCCAATCGTAACTTTCGACAAGGTCGATATCGTCTTCGGCGAGAACCCGGAAAGGGCGCTGCCATTGATCGATGCGGGTAAGGACCGTGCAGAGATTCAGGAAGAGACCGATCAGATACTGGGTGTTGCCGGTGCCACGTTGGAGGTGAAAGAAGGCGAAACCCTGGTGCTGATGGGATTGTCGGGTTCCGGCAAGTCGACCTTGCTCCGCGGGGTCAACGGGCTAAATGACGTTATTCGCGGTTCCGTTTCAGTGCGTACAGAGGATGGCTGGATAAATCCGGCAACGGCAAGCACCGACCAATTACGGAAAATGCGGCTTAGCACGGTGTCGATGGTGTTCCAGCAATTCGCGTTATTGCCCTGGCGGAGTGTTGCGGACAATATCGGGCTCGGACTGGAGCTGGCGGGTGTCGAAAGATCGGCGCTGCAAAAACGGGTTGGTGAACAGTTGGAACTCGTCGGCCTTGAAGGCTGGGGCGAGAAGAAAGTTCAGGAATTGTCGGGCGGCATGCAGCAGAGGGTAGGACTGGCGCGGGCATTTGCGACGGAGGCGCCGATCCTGTTGATGGATGAACCGTATTCCGCGCTTGATCCGCTGATCAGGGCGCGATTGCAGGACGAATTGATTGACCTGCAAAACCGGCTGCGCAGAACGATTATCTTTGTCAGTCATGATCTGGATGAGGCGATCAAGATCGGTTCAAGAATCGCGATCATGGAGGGCGGGAGGATTATCCAGTGCGGTACTGCGGCAGACATCTTGAACAATCCCGCCAATGATTATGTTGCAGATTTTGTCGCGCATATGAATCCCCTCGCCGTGTGTACCGCCGGCGATGCGATGCAGGAGTCAACGCGCAAGCAGCCCGATGAAGAAAACGCACCGGAGGTAGATATCAGTGCGCCGCTGAAAGTCGTCATGGAACGGCAGTTGAAATCAAACTTGCCGGTCTATGTTCGGGAGAATGGCAGGATCGTCGGGCGCATAGATGCGAGAGCAGTGCATGCGACCTTGTTGCGATGAATGTTTATACGCTCCGGACAATTGTCATTGAGCGGTTGGCTGGTGACGCGACATCTATTTTCAAGGCAGGTACAGCATTGTGCTTGACTGAATTCACGACTTGGTTGCTTATTCGGATTTCGAAGACGATGTGATCGGCGGGGCAATTGCCCAACCGCTAATTTTAGGAAAGCAGACACGCATGCGCTATTCCGCGCTTCAAATCCTGAAGCAGGGTCTGACCGGGAACAAGGGCTGGAAGCCGGTTTGGCGCGAGCCGGATCCCAAGCCTGAGTATGATATCGTCATCGTCGGTGGTGGCGGACACGGATTGGCAACCGCTTACTATCTGGCGCAGGAGTTTCAGCAAGCCAATATTGCAGTGATTGAAAAAGGCTGGCTCGGGTCGGGCAACATCGGCAGAAATACCACGATCGTTCGCTCCAACTACCTGTTGCCGGGTAATCTTCCGTTCTACGAGTTCTCGCTGAAACTTTGGGAAGGTCTGGAGCAGGAGCTCAATTACAATTTGATGATGTCGCAGCGTGGAGTTCTGAATCTCTACCATTCGGATGCGCAACGCGACGCCTATGCAAGGCGCGGTAATGCAATGCGGCTGGAAGGGGTTGATGCGGAACTTCTGGATGTTGATCAGGTCCGGAAACTCTACCCCAATCTGAACCATGCAAATGCCCGCTTTCCAATCCATGGCGGCTTGTTGCAACGCCGGGGTGGTACTGCACGGCATGATGCCGTTGCCTGGGGTTATGCCCGCGCCGCCGATCAAAAAGGTGTCGATATTATCCAGAATTGTGAGGTTACCGGATTCCTTATCGAATCCGGCAAGATTGCCGGTATTGAGACATCCAGGGGAACGATCCGGGCGACGAAAATCGGCGTGGCTGTCGCCGGTTCAACCTCCAGGGTCATGGAAAAGGCAGAATTGCGATTGCCGATCGAGAGCCATGTGCTGCAGGCTTTTGTTACAGAGGGCATCAAGCCGGCATTGCCCGGCGTTATCACCTATGGTGCCGGACATTTCTACATCAGCCAGTCCGACAAGGGCGGGCTGGTGTTTGGCGGCGATTTGGATGGTTACAATTCCTATGCCCAGCGCGGAAATCTGGCGACCGTGGAGCATGTTGTCGAGGCTGGTGTTTCCATGTTGCCGATGATCGGACGAGCGCGCATGCTGAGATCATGGGGTGGTGTCATGGACATGACAATGGATGGTTCGCCGATAATCGACAAGACCCCGATTGACGGCCTTTTCCTCAATTGTGGCTGGTGCTATGGCGGCTTCAAGGCGACGCCTGCCTCCGGCTACTGCTTCGCTCATCTGATTGCACGCAACCAGCCGCACGAAGCTGCCATCGCTTATCGCCTGGATCGTTACGAAACCGGGCACGTGATTGACGAGGCCGGCCATGGCGCCCAACCCAATTTGCACTAGCAGGTTCATGAACCAGGAATTTAGTGATGCGTATAGCTTGCCCATATTGTGGTGATCGTGACCAGGGAGAGTTTGTATATCTGGGAGACGCCACGGTTCAGCGACCTGATCCGGCTGGACAGGATGCTGCATTAGCGTTCCAGGATTATGTCTATCTGCGCGAAAACCCGGCGGGCTGGCATCGCGAATATTGGTATCATGAGCATGGATGCCGGTCGTGGCTTGTTGTAGAGAGGAACACAGTTACGCATGAAATTCGGTCAGCATCGTTGTGCCGACCTGTCCAGATGCCAGGAACCATGCAAACGGACTCCGATACCGAGGCGGAGGCGGGCCAATGAAGCAGGCCAATCGCCTTGCCAGCGGAGGGTTGGTGGATCGGAGGAAACGGATTTCGTTTTCTTTCGATGGCGAAAAGATGGAGGCCTATGCAGGCGATACGCTGGCATCTGCGATGCTGGCAAATGACGTGAACCTTGTCGGGCGATCCTTCAAATATCATCGGCCCAGGGGGATTGTTACAGCAGGAAGCGAAGAACCGAATGCCTTGGTCACCATAGGCAAGAGTGTGCATTCTGATCCAAATGTGAAAGCACCCGCGGT
>JANQQM010000175.1 GCA_028289365.1 Salaquimonas sp.
CAGCCTTGGCGCCTTCCTGGATTTCCTTGCCGAAGTCGGTTGGCAAATACATGGCACAAATGGCTTTCGCATCCTGATTGCCATTGAGGAATTCGACCCCAGCGACCATCTGATCGTAGTAGGATGAGAACCCGGCAAACTTGTACGGTGCGAACGGCTCATTCATTTGGCGGGCGGCCGACAGCGGACCGACATTGGCAACGCCTTTGCGCTCCAGCAGCGGAAAGCTGGCGATGTTCATGGGCGTGCCCAGCGACAACAGCATCACGAACACCTTGTCGGAGTTCACGAGCTTGTTGAGGTTCTGCATGGCCTTCGGCATCTGGTAGGCGTGATCTTCAGCAATCAGTTTCAATTGCCGTCCATGAACGCCACCAGCGGCATTGACCTGGTCAAAGTACTGCTTTGCTGCTCCGACCGCGGGGGCACCAAAAGCGGCAAAAATGCCTGACAGATCATTGTTGGACCCGATTACGATTTCCGTGTCGGATACGCCCTGTGTCTGGGCTTGCACCCCGGTCAGCAGAGCGGCTGACAACGCCAGGGTCGCAGCCGTAGTCTTTAATATTTGCTTCATGTCTTTCCTCCTTGAATTGGATGCACACGCCTCACGCGTACATTTGATCAATCAGCGCTTTGTGTTTCTGCTCCACAAAGCTGCGCTTAAGCTTCATGGTAGCGGTTAGCTCGTCGTCCTCCGCTGTCAGGAGCACATCAATGAGGCGAAAAGCCTTGATTTGCTCCACCCGGGCAAATTCCGAATTCACCTTTGCGATTTCGTCCTCAATCAGCTCCTGCACCTCGGATGTCGCACAAAGCGAAGCGAAATCTCCGAACGGAACCCGGCGATCCTGCGCAAATTTTTCAACATTTTCCTGATCGATCATGACCAGGCAGGACAGGAACTTGCGCTTGTCGCCGATAATCACCGCATCCGATATATAGGGCGAGAACTTCAATCTGTTCTCGATTTCAGCCGGTGTGATGTTCTTGCCGCCGGCTGTTATGATGATGTCCTTGAGGCGGCCTGTGATCGTCAGAAAGCCGGAGTTATCGATCATGCCGACATCGCCGGTTTTCAGCCATCCATCGGACGTAATCGTTTCTTCGGTCTTTTCCGGCTTGTTCCAATATCCCTGAAAGACATTGGCCGCGCGGTATTGGATTTCGTTGCCGTCCCCGATCCGCAACTCACCGCCCTCGACGACGCGGCCGACCGTTCCGACCTTGTTGTTATCGAATGCGTTGAGCGAAATGATACCGGCGCTCTCGCTCATCCCGTAGCCTTCGAAAATGTAGATGCCGATCGCTCTGTACCAACGCAGCAGGTCCGGCGAAATCGGAGCCGCGCCTGTCGTGCCCCGGCGCAATCGGTCGATCCCGATCATGCGTCGGATGTTCTTCAGAACCACAACATCCCAGAAACGGTACTGCAGACGGGTGAGGAAGGACGAAGATCGGCCCTCTTCTTCGTCATCCGCGATTTTCATTCCGCTGGCAAGTGCCCGGCTGTATGCCCAACGGCCGAACGGAGTTGCATCACCAACCATGATGGAAATTCTGGAATAGACCTTCTCCCAGACACGGGGAACCGCGGTGAAGACGTGCGGGCTGACCTCCTGAACATTGTCGAAGACTGTTTCGGGGCTCTCGGCGAAATTGACCGTGGACCGAGCGGCGATTGGCGAAAACACCGAGATGAACCGCTCCAGAATGTGGCAAAGCGGAAGGAAACAAACCTGTTCATCAGTTTCGAAGACCGGCAGCATGGACCACGCAGAGGAAAGCGAAAACATGATGTTCTGGTGCGAGATCATGGCACCTTTCGGCGATCCGGTTGTGCCGGATGTGTAAACCAGAATAGCCGTGTCTTCGGGTTTCGATTTGGCTACCTCGGCATCGAACATTCCAGGATGCTTCTTCTCGTGAACCCGGCCGAGATCGTAGAGTTCCTCGACAAACATCACCATGTCGTCGTGATAATCGTGCAGACCCTCCCGATCGAAAACGATGACCTTGGTGAGGCCCGGCATTTCGTCCCGTACCTCGAGAAACTTGTCGAGTTGTTCGTCGTTTTCGAGGAACAGGATTCGGCTTTCGGAATCATTGACGAGATAGGCCAGTTGTTTGGCGGAATCGGTTGTATAAATGCCGGAGGTGATCCCACCGAGGCATTGCACCGCCAGATCGGTATACACCCACTCCTTGTTGTCTTCCGACAGGATTGAGACCACATCGCCGCGGCGCAGCCCGAGTGCGGCCAGGCCATGGCCAATGAGCATGGCATGCTCGTAGAAATCCCACCAGGAATAGGATAGCCAGATTCCATAGTCTTTTTCGCGATGGGCGGTCCGGTTGCCGAGCTCCTTGCAGCGCTGCAGGAACAGCTTCACCAGAGTGTCACAACCATCAATAAAGTAGGGCCCCTTCGTCAGGTCGGCATTCACGCTGATGCCGTTCGTGACCTGCTGCGGCGGAATCCTCTCCATGTTGCCCATTGCCGTTCCTCCCTGTTGACCCTAGCGCCAGGTTTTTCTTTGCTTCCAGCGTCTTTGACCGCGCTGTGTTTCCTGTTGTGCGCCCAGATAGAATTCCTGGATATCCTTCGACTGCTGCAGCTTCTGCGCCTCGCCGCTCATGACAATACGACCGAGTTCCAGCACATAGCCAAAATGAGCCACGTCGAGTGCAACCTTGGCGTTCTGCTCCACCAGCATCATTGTCACATTCTGCTCGGCGTTCAATCGGCGAATGATAGTGAAGATTTCGCGCACCAGAAGCGGGCTCAAGCCGAGGCTTGGCTCGTCCAGCAACATGATGCGCGGTTTGGCCATGAGGCCGCGACCGATTGCCAGCATCTGTTGCTGACCTCCCGAGAGTGTGCCGGCTTCCTGGGTTCGCCGTTCCTTCAAGATCGGAAAGTAGTCGAAGACCATCTCCAGATCGGATGCGATTGCGGCTGAATCGGAGCGCGTATAGGCACCCATCTTGAGGTTATCTTCAACCGACAGGATCGGGAAGATTTCACGCCCTTCCGGCACATGCACAACGCCCTGATGGACGATTTTGTCTGGTGCCTCACCCTGGATGGCATTGCCTTCCAGAGTGACGGTTCCCTTTTCCGGGTCCATGACCCCGGAAATGGTTTTCAGGAGCGTCGTTTTACCGGCCCCGTTGGCGCCAAGAACCGTGACGATCTGCCCGGGATTCACAGACAGGCTGACCCCGCGAATGGCCATAATCGGTCCATAGAAACTCTCCAGGTTATCGACTTTGAGGAGCGGTTTGCTGCCGTTGCTTGTCATGCTGCTTCACCACCTTCCGCATCTACATCCGATCCCAGGTAGGCCTCGATGACGGCCGGGTCACTCTGCACCTCCTGCGGTGAGCCGATGGACAGCATGCGGCCATCCGCCAGGGCCATGA
>JANQQM010000192.1 GCA_028289365.1 Salaquimonas sp.
GTCACCAGCACCAGCAAGAGCGACGGGGCAAACTGCATCAATCCGACCAGGCCAAGATCAAACGGATCACGCGTCAGATCATAGATTTGCCAGCCGACCGCAACCGAAACGATCTGGGTGGCAAATGTCGCCATGAATCGGGCAAGCCAATATTTGAGAAACGACCTGTTCCTGAAGGCGGCAAACCGATTGTCGCGATCTTGCTGGGAAGACTGGTTCATCATGACCTTGATCTCGCGCACGAAAGAAAATTGAATCTCATACCAGCGGCGCGACCAATCCCCCTTCAGCCCGTCGAAAGTCGTTATCTCTAGATTTTTCCGACAACATTCACAAAAACACCGCTGTCGTCCAGCGTCAAATCCGTCAGATCATCACTGAATTGTCCGAAATTATAGCCGACACCCAATTTCAGATTATTGCCAATATGACGATAGATCCCTGCAAGGGCGCCATAATGCACCTGATCCAGTTCCGGCAACCAGAACAATCGGCCTTCCAGCATCAAATCCCAATTGTGCACGATATGCAGATCAAACCTCAGCGCCGCAAGTTGCGCTGAAGAATATTCAAAATCATCATCATAACCCGACGAGATCATTCCGAACCGGCCGCCATATTTGCCGCCAACAGAAACCAGCTCGTTCAGGTCGTAAATGAAATCGCCGGATATGATGTGACTCTTCTGGCTCGGGCCGCCTTTCTCGCCATTGATGTTTACCTGATCAGGCCCCGGCAAATCATAGAGATAGGTATATCGGAAAAGCGCGTTTAACCGGTCATTGTCCACCGGCCGATAGGCAAAGCCGATGCTTGTTTCGGCATAGTCGCCATTGAGGTAATATAATTCATCCGTACTGGAGAACGCCGCATCCGCCTTTGTAACAAATCGCCAATCCGGCGATATCGCAATCACGGTATTGGCTACTACCAGGAATGTATTGCGATCAAGCGTGTCGTCGGAAAGTGAGTTTTCGAATCTGGCCTCAAGGCGCAGACCGGCCGAACTGTCTTCTTCAGAATATCCGATGGTGCCCGAAACCGCCACCCGGTCGAAATCATCACCATATTCGTCGCGGATCTGACCGGCCTCCGCAGCTGCGGAAATCTGCCAGGCCGGATATGGCGTGTAGGTGACTCCATAAGCATGCGTAAACGACCGCTGCACGCCCATGAAGTCGAGATTGTTTTCACTGGACAGCAATAGGGAGTCGCTCAACTTGCGGGTCGTCCCCAGAACCACCTCGCCATAATCGCGATCGAACGGATCATAGGCGGCCAGGTCATCGACGATGTCTTCGGGCATCAATCGGAAGCCGATATGATATCGATCCGACACTGTCGGCTCGTAATACAGTCCGGCCAGCAGACCAATGCCCGTCGTTCCCCATGATACTTCACCGGTCGCGGTGATTTGATCGGTCAGATCCTTTTCTGCACCAACACCGATCCGGTCATTACGTTCACGATCCCCTTTCCGTTGAACCGTGACCTGCCCAAATCCCCAGGTCGTATAAGAGTCATCAATCCGCTGCTCGATCCTGACACCAACATCGGTCCTTGTTCCGTTACCATCATCATAATCGCTCCCTGAAACCATGGAGTGCTGTACCCCGGTACCGAGCGAAAATCTCTCGTTCAATGGAACAACAGTTTCGACCGAGGCTTCGCGCTTTCTAAAGCCGTCGCCTCGCTCGATTTCGTCGTAGCGACCAGCAATCAGGCCGGTCTCGGTCGTACCAACTTCCGCAAACGCTCCCCAAATCCTCTCACCATAATCATTGAACCGTCCCGGCGCATTGAAGCCAGCCTGGGCATCCTCGTAATAGCCACCAATCTGGCCGTCGACTTCCCCATTGGTGACATCGGCCAGGTCAAGAACCCCTTTTGCCCGCCAGGCATGAGCCGGATCACCGGAGGAAATGTCGGACGTATTCCCGAATATGAAACCACCATTCACCGAATAGCTGTCCGTATAGGCCCGGCCATGCGACCACGCCATTTCCGCCTCGAAGTAGGAAGTCTCGCTCAGCCTCAGCACAAGATCGACACCGTAAAGAGACTGATCTGCAAGTCCTGTGTTTTCCTGATACCCGGTCGCACCAAGGCGCAGATGTTCGCCCAGCCAGGTTTGCGCCCGCCCGCCGACACTGACCCCGTCTATGTCGCCGGCAGCAGGGGTGTATTCATACTGAACCACCAGATAGAGCGGATTTCCACCGGTCCCTGAATCGCGTACCGATGCGCTGGTCGCCGTATTGGAAGACAAGGGTTCGCGCAACAAGACCACACCTTGCAAGGCATCGAAATCATAATCCAGTTCCGGGCGTAAGACCCTGCGATCCAGAACCAGCCCGCTGACACGATCCCGTTCCTCAATGCTGACCTGTTCAGACCCGATCGACAGATCCTGCCTCTGCAGAAAATAGATCGAGCCGCTCGTGCCACGAAAGACATCCCGCTGCGGCAGCGTACCCGGCTGGGCGGCAAAACCCCTGAGCTGAACATGAGGCTCACCAAACGAGGTGGTGGTCCGACTTTCGATATTGGCATTACCGCCATATAGGCCGCGTTCATAACGCGCCAATTCGGTACCATTGATACGCACCTTGTGGTTGCCCCACATGACATGGCTGTTTCCGTCTTCGATCTTTACGTAAAACTTGCCGGATGTGGGCGCATCCTCGACAGTTGTGGAATCATCCCCATAGACCGGATAATAGTCATCCGGATCCAATCGACGCAGCAATTGGCGCGGATCTTTCCGATCGAAGTCCGAGAACAGTAAATCAAGCTCGTCTTCCTGCGTATCTGCTGCTGCAGTGATCAGATAACGGCCCTTGATCTTGCCTTTCAGGTAAAATGCCAGCCTGCCGTTTTGATAGACACTGTCATATTCGCCGGGTTCTACTGCCGTCAGAACTTCGCTATCGGAGCCTGTCTTTTTGCCCAGGGTCAGATCGGCAATGCCAACGAAAAAGAACTCGTGCTCGGGAATAGTTGCTTCCCGTTCATACTCCAGCACTGTTTTTCCATCTTCGTCTTCCAGGGCAACTTCAACCAGATGATCGCCAGGCGGCAGGATCTGGGTCGCGACAAAGGAACCCTCGCTTGTAACGGGAATTTCCTCCCCACCGACACGTACGATCTGGCCATTTGGCACATTGCGGCCAAATACAGTGATGGTTCCTCCGTTCAGAATTATGTTGGAATTGAAACTGCGATCATCGCCATATCCGGGAGTAATCGAGTCGTTCTTTGAAGGAAAATTATCAGCTTCCTCACTTAATTTGATCGCGAGAGGACCGGTTTCGTCAAACCGGCCCTCCCGATCATAAACCCGAAGTGTGTAAGCGAGTTCTTCGGGCTCAAACCCCGTATTCTCACGCTCCCAGGCCGCATGTCCGGTGAGGCTCATGGGAACGATTGCCACGGGTGAGGCATCATCAAATGGTGTTTGTTTATCGACCCTCCTGTAAATTCGTACTTCTGCGCGTTCTATCCAGGCGCCGTAATTCCAGCTGCCATAGAATTTGATAGGCGTACCCGGCAGGAATTGACGTCTTTCGGGCACGGTGGAAACATTGAGCTGGCGAGCAATATCCAGTCCGTCAAATTTGACCTGGATGTCGACATCCGAAGGTTTTGGCGTGGAAACGACCACAGCAGGCGGGGTTCCGGCAACCGGTTCACCGTCGATGGACAGGGAAATGCCCGCCTTTCCTAGCTGATCTCCGGAGTAATCTGAACGTTGGCGATCGCCATCCAGCAGGAACTCAAGCGCGTCGGCACAGGCGCTGCTCGATTCGCACGCATCCTCGGCCGTTGCCGGTAGTGTAAGAAATGTGAAAAATCCAAGCGCAATTACCCCCGGAACAAAGATTCCAGAAGCCCATAACTTTCCCGTTTGGAGGATTCCGCCCCTCCAGCCACCCCGGACATGCGCTAACATGCCTTCTAGGGTCGGCTGAAATCATTGAATTATGGTTAATAAAGCCCTTTTAAACATGGTTAACAAATAGTGAATATTATTGTAATTTCAGTCGGTTAGCCGTTTATTTAGCTCTCCGACCAGTCTGGTGAGACTATGCTGGCCGGAGCCCCAGTTATACTGCAAGAGAACAATGTTACTTTGGTCCATGAAAGTATAAACAGGCGGCTATTTCGGTTTTAGGATTTGTGTCTCGATTTCGAGCCCGGCATCATTTCCACGCAGTTCCCAGACACGGCGTACCAGCAGGCCCACAAGATCGATACGCTCGCGCGCCAATTGACCGCCTTGCCTATCCAGATAGGTGATCTTGAGGCGCGACTGGCTACCGCCAAGATCGGCAATCATTTGATCAATCACTTCCAGAGACACACGCTTTAATGTGGCCGTGCCGGGTTCAAATGATCTGTCATCAAGGGTCAATTCGAATGTGCTTAACGGTGCAGCACCAAAATTGATTTTCGACAACCTGCCCTGGGTCAGCCGGACAACGCGCGGATTTTCTGTCGTGACGGTAAACCCGTTGGGCAGTGTTCGATTATCGAGCTTGATGATGAAGTTGGAGCCGATTTCAGCGTCAGGGATCATCGGACAGGTGATGTGATACCGACCCACACTGTCTGTAGTGACCAGGAGACCTGCAACAGTGGCCAGTCTGACGCCGGGCAGACCCGGTTCACCATCCTGGTAATATCCGTCACGGTTCACGTCTTCAAAAACCCTGCCAATAATATCGCTGCAATCAAACACCGGTTCTATTTCCAGGCGTACGACCGACTCGCCGACATTTGATACGATGTCGCCCGAAATCTCGTCCCTGGCGAACACCCGGTTTACAAATTCCGGCCCGGTCGCAGCCGCACCTGCCGCCAGCGACATGGTTATCGTCAACGTGCCATTTGCAGATACGGATAGTCCTGACCACGACAATTCGCGACTACCCACGTCAGGCTCGATTGCAACCCCATCTACCCGGGCGGAATCGGCAATGTATGTAAACCCGGCCGGCATCTGATCGACAATCTCCAGATTTCCACGTCCGACATTCTGGGTGTTTTCAATGACCAGCGTGTAACCGATGCTTTGCCCGCGCAGAACGGTACTCTGACTGGCCGTTTTCGATGCCTGCAGATCTGCCGGGCCTGAAACGGTGGTGATATCGACGGCAATGTCGTCGGTCGCCGGGCCGACGACACTGCTGTCGATTGGCGACAAACCGCTTGCACTCATTTGGTTTGTAAAGGTCCCGCTTGGTGCACTGACAAGCAGCGTCAGATAAATTGAGATCGATTCTCCGGGCGCCAGATCACCACCGGAAGTCAGCAGCCCGATGTCACCTTCACCGTCAAAGAACGGGTTGATTGCCGCGCCAAATCCGACCGGTGCGGAATTCAGGGAAACGGTCGAAACCTCGAAGTTTCCGGTGCCGAACACACTCGCCAGATCATCGGTAACCCGTATCTCATCTACCTGCTCGGAACCTGTACTTTCTGTGGTCAGCGAATAGGTGATCAAGGACCGACCGTCAGATTGGAGCACCGGACCGGAGACGATCTGTTTGTCGGCACTCAGAAGCGGTGTGCCGCAAAGCCGCAGCGGAATATTGTTGTTGAAGATCACCGGGTCATCTGTTTCGAAGTCAAACTCGAGGTGGAAGGGATTGAAAATCGCAGAGAAATCGGCGAGTTGACCAGTCGAACCCAATTCACCCGATCCAAGAACACCGGGGTTACTGGGCAGGAGGCTGGTTGCATCCAGCGGTGGCAGCGGAAGCCGGTCAACGCTTGGCGAGACACCGGGGGGTGGCGACGCCGTAAGCCGGTAGGTACCGGCTTCGGTTACATAGAATTGATACCGGCCGGAACTACCATCCTGCACAATAACGATGCCGTTGGAGCTGCCAACACCGGACTGGACGCCGCCGCTGGTGAGGTTTTCGACCGATATCGACCCGCCGCTGATGATCTGGCCATCCCCCTCGCAGTAGAAATACCCGGTCGGATCGTAATCCAGGGAATTGACAATACCATCACCGTCCCGATCGAGCGTGGTTGATTCATTTGCATCCGGCGATCCATCTGAATCTGAATCGATGATATCAACCGGTGTCGGATTGATGTCATTGGGGTCGCTCGGGGTTACCGTCGGATCGTCGGAAAGCACCGGTCCTGGGGTCAGTGAGGAAACACTTGGAATTTGCGCGCTGCTTCCAACTGCCGTGTTCAATCCGCTGATGGATAATCCGGCGGTATCAATGCTGAATGATAATTGAACATTACCGGTTTCGCCTGGCAGCAATTGAACATCACCGCTCAATAAATCGATAGTAGTGGTGCCGTCATAAGACGCATTTATTCCGCCTGTACCGGTAAAGCCGGACAAGAGAACCGACGGTACACCGACCAGCACTCCCGGTCCGATTACGCTCGTCAAATCATCGCTGATCTGCAGACCCGTTAAGGTAACTTGTCCTGTATTGATCGCCGAGATCGTGAATTCCACATCATAGCGATTGGTCAGCGGGTTGGTAAGATCGCTGAGTATTTTCTCAAGCCTGAGCCCAGGTACAGGAGAAATCTCGACTTCGGTACTGGCGGTCTGATCAGGAAGCTGATCACTGGAAACGGTGACGAGATTGTCGATGTCTCCGTCGCCGCCACCATTCGTATCAAGATCTGATTGCAGCAGTGTGTAGCTGCCCGAATACGACCAGATTTCAGTCGGGTCGATTTGAGTGTCGGCATCATCGTCTCCGGCCTGGAATGTCATCGGCGCAGAGGGATCTGTCACAGTGATCCCGGACAGGGACACATTGCCGGTATTCACGATGGTTACCGTGTAGGAAATTGTATCGCCGGCAGAAAGGCCCGGCGTGCCGTCGTCATCATTCAGGATGCCGGCCTTGGAAACGGTCATGGCTGGCGCGGCACCTGCAACGGGAATTGAAACATTGGAATTGTTTGAAATGATATTTGTGCCGTTGTAGTTCGCGACACCGACCGCGTCATTAACGATCGCGGCAAAACCTTGTTGCACCTGCGCCACCGCGAGCATGAAGCCGAGCACCAGCGACGCCGGAGACGAACGTCTCCAGCGGGCAAGGCCCGAACTCCAGATGCGACGGCGCAGATGCGTCATGTCAGACTAGATCCAGCGCCTTACTGAGCGTCGAATTCGGCCTGTGTCACGAGATGCGAATAAGTGAACAGAATTGCTCCGCCGACACCAATCGAGTCATAGGTTCCGTCCGTACCGCCGTCTGAGTTGGCGCCAAAGCTGGCAGCAGTATCTACCGCAAGTTGCCACTCGCCTGGGAGCGTGCCCAAAGTTCCGCTCGATGAATCGAATATTGCGGCACCGGCTTCGCCATTCTCATGGTCATCCGAGATGAATACGTCCGAAATCGGAACATTGCCCGTATTGGTCACCAGATAGGTATAGGCAATCACATCATTGACATCAGCCAGTCCGACATTGATCGGATCGGTCGTGAATGAGTAGGCCTTGACGATGGACAGGCTCGGCACCGGAACGATCCCGGTTGTCGCAGAGGCGTTTTCACCCGGTGAATCCACAGACATGTCGAAGTCGTCGGAATCCGCATCAGCAACATTTACGACGCTCGTTGCCGGACTGGCAGCTGCTGCACCATTAAAGGCATCAGCATCGGTCAGAGTATAGACCACATCAAAAATAACAGTCTGCCCTGGTGCCAGGCTCGCAGCCGTTCCAGTACCGGCACCAACATCCTCAGTCGTGGTGTAAGAACCCGTGCCAGCAACTCCATCGAATGTCGGATTGGTTTCGTTGATGACAATATTGGTCTCGGTAATATTGCCCGAATTGGTGACGGTGACGCGGTAGGCAATCGTGTCTCCACCATCTGTAAATGTTGAGCTGGTACCCGCACCTGTGGTTGCCGCCAAGAATACGGTCTTGGAGATGTCAAGATTTCGGTCCGGATTGGCTACCGGCACCTGCGTAACCGGCGATGAAGTTACAGTAACAGGATTCCCGCCAAAGCTACCTTCTGCGGTCGCTTCGTTGTCGATCGTCGCATAGGCAGGAGTCACGGCGCCGAGCGAAGCCAGCAGTGCTATCGCGGATACTGCGAGTTTTCTCGAATTGAACAATCTAGCTTTGTCGGTAGGTTTCTGCATTTTGGTAGCCCCCATGGTTGAATGTGCGTGCGTTTCGAATGAATTTGCATTTCCCATTTCAGTGTTGCCTCTGATTTTCATCATCTTGTTCCGTATTGAATCCCGTTGTTTTCCTGCTGCCGATTTGTTTGATGAGGCGGTCGGCTCGCCGCCGCGCATTCGCCATGCGCAAGGTTCATCCCCTCCAGGCGGCCCATGAAGACGGACGCAATTTCGAAGTACCGTTTTGCCAAAATCTTCAATAAATCCTGTTGAGCCCAACCATCTGTTGAGACTGATTTTTCTGGTTTGCTGACCGCGCCGAAGGTTTGTGTTCAGTTTCTTCGGATTGCTGTAATTTCTATTCATCATTGGTTGTCCACATCTGTTTGAGTTACGGTGTAATTGGTGGTGAAGGTGACCGTGTCTCCCGGTGCAATCAGGCTCCACGAGCCGTCATTTGCCGTTGAATCGGTCGAATCCAGTAAAGGTGAGACATCGTTTGAGAGCGTTTCATTGTCAGGCTGCGGTAGCGTGCCGGAACCGCTGTGCACATCGCTGATCGAAATGCTCGAAACGGAGACATTTCCGTCATTTGTTACTTCGTAGGTGTAGGCGATGACATCGCCGGCATCCGCCCTGCCCGGCTGGCCATTATCTGTCGAAATCACAAAGCTTTTCGTAATTGCCAGAGAAGGCGATCGTGTAACCGTCGTCGCGATAGCTGATGAATTCACCGGCCCAATTTGCGTACTGTTGAAAGTCGCAATGTTTGAAAAATCACCGGTTCCGTCGAGATCAGCCTGGGTGACGTCATAAGTGGCTGTGTAGGTCCAGGTCTCGCTTGTGCCGATCTGGCCATTGCCATTCGTATCGCCCGAAACATAGGTCGGGCCGCTGGTCAACGTCCTTGCCGAACCGCCCAGCGTGAGCGTATCGGTCACGACAGGCGAACTCAGCTGGCTTGACCCGATATTGTCGACCGTAATGGTATAGGTGAGCGTTTGGGGAGCAGATACCGAGGAAATGTCGACGACCTTGGTGACAGTTACCGCGGGGCCGCTAACGGTCTGGTTCCAGTTCAGAACAAAATTGCCCGTATTGCTGGCATATCCATCAACCTGGATTCGATAGGTCACGCCGGATGTGGCGGTGAAGGTGACCCTGCTCGCCCGGAATCCGATGGAGGCATTACAGGCATCGTCATTGGCGGCGACCGAGGAAAGCGCGTTGACCGCACTGCCGTTAAATGCCCGCAGTGTGGTGTCGAATGTCGTTTGCGTGGTTGAACAGGTCTCGAAAGTGACGCTGCCATTGGCGGGCGCCGTCCAGCTATACCAGATCGTATTGAGCGAACCGCCGCCAAAAGTTGTTGGCTCGCCGCTTTCTCCGGTTGCACCAATATTGCTTCCGGTCACTGAACCGGATGTGCCGGAAATTGTAATTCCGGGAAAATCGTCCCCTGAAACGGTGGCGCCCGGAGTAAAATTCCAGGTCAGCAGGAAATTGCCGTCATTATTGGCATAACCGCCAACCTGGATGCGATAGGTCGTGCCCGAAGTTGCAAGAAATGAATTGCGGCTGGCATAAGTGGGATTAGTGGTCATTGCACAGGCATCATCATTCTGCGCAATGGTGGTCAGGGCGTTTACCGCATTACCGGTATAGGTCTTTAGCGTGGTGTCGTAATTCGTCTGCGTTGTGCTGCAGGTTTCAACGACGAATAGACCATCGGAAGGAGCGGTCCAGCTATACCAGATCGTCTCAAGCTGACCACCGCCATAGGTAGTCGGTTCGCCACTCTCCCCGGAAGCTCCCGAATTGGAGGAAGTAAGCGAGCCGCTATTGCCGGTTATGGTGGTACCGGGGAAATTATCCTGGGCGTTGGCATCGGCAGCTAGCGCAATCCAGGACACAAAAAAAAGCAAAAAAGAAATTAGCTTCCAGAATCCTGTCCTGGAATTCATGAATTTCCGACTGTTTTCTCCGCCCAAATTCCTGACTGCCGTCTACCCCTTTGCTGTTGATTCGGCACTTGATACTTTAATCGCCCATAATGGCTTCGGGGAACACTAAATCGCTAGAAATACACCACTTTTACGTACCTGAAGGCAATGCCAGGGCACAAATCCGGCCACTGTGGATCAATTGAAACCTGACGTTGCGGCAGCGAACAGAACGCTAAATCGGTGGTCCAGAACGGCGTTTTGAATATCAACTTATTTCCTGGCATCACGCGCAGGAATGCCAGGTTAGTAATCATTTAATCATAATCGAAAATTTACGGCTGCATCCTCCTGCCCGGAACCTTCATTAACTTTGCTGA
This sequence comes from Salaquimonas sp., assembly GCA_028289365.1. Taxonomy (GTDB): domain Bacteria; phylum Pseudomonadota; class Alphaproteobacteria; order Rhizobiales; family Rhizobiaceae; genus BOKV01. Next base: position 10,457 of record JANQQM010000192.1, read on the forward strand.
ACTAGGGTGTTTGTCGGGAACAAGAGGTTAGCGGAATCTTGCTATTCAAGGCGGCAAATTCATTTGTAGAAAAAGCAATCGGTGTCGATGGTCTTAATCAGGCTCGGCGCACGGAACTCGCGCGAATACAGATAAACTCCGCTACTCGCATCATCCCGTCCATTATCGCAGGTTCAGTTCTCCTCATTGCGCTGCTCATAGTTTTTTTCGTTGAAGACGGAAACTATGCACCGATCGCAATTTGGACGATGGCCCTGTCATTCGTGCATCTTTTCGGATTGGAGATTTGGAACCAAAGTCGCGAAAAGAGACCAGATAAAAAGAATGAGGTAAGCGTCGACAGGATATGCGGATATACCGGAGCACTCGGTATGATGTTTGCCGTACTCCCTATTTTCGCTTTTTCGCATGCCGACCCGGAATTCAAGCTACTTGGCACAATCGGAACAATCGGCATTCTCTACTCCACCGGGTTTGCGTTTGCCGCATTGCCTCAGGCCGTTATTTCCTTTTCATTTCCGGCCGTTACCGGCGCAATTGCGGGAATTTTCATCTATTCGGGAAGTTTCCCGAAATTAACCGCAACTGTTCTCGTGCTGGCATTTGTCTTGACGATGGGGCTGATCTCCATCCGGTCCACCCGGGATTTGGCACGCCAGATCATCACCCAGGCAACCATTCGTGATCAGAAAAATGAAATCGAGATGCTGCTGCATGAATATGAGCAAAACGCAAATGACTGGCTCTGGGAGATGAACGCCAAGGGAGAACTGGGGCGCACCTCACACGGCTTGAGAAAGCTGCTCAATATTTCCGACGGTGCGCTGGATTCGGTGTCTTTTCTGGAATTATTGTACAGGCTATGCCCTGATCAGCAGACGGTAGACAGAGTAGCAGCAAAAATCAAAAATCGTAGCCTAATCAAGAACATGCACATATTGTTGTGTAGCACCGGCTATCATCGATGGTTGAGTATCAGCGGCAAACCGAACATCGACAGCGATGGGAATTACGGTGGCTATATTGGTGTCGGCAAAGATATCACCCGGCAGAAAACGGCTGATGCCGAAATTGAAAAACTGGCCCACTGCGATGCGCTCACGGGACTACTCAACCGCGCAAGTTTCAACAAGGCTTTGGAACACTCGACCAGGACACTCGAACGCGAGGGTTCAAGATTTGCGGTCATGTTCCTCGACCTGGACCGGTTCAAGCTCATAAACGATACAAGGGGCCATCTGGTTGGTGATTTGCTGTTGGTCGAGGCAGCAAGGAGAATCCATCGATGCGTCCGCGAACAAGATATCGTCGCGCGTCTCGGAGGAGACGAATTCGGAATAATTTTGAACGCCGATTGCAATCCCAGGATGATTGCAGGACTTGCTGACCGGATAATCGGCTCAGTCAGCAAGCCCTATGAAATAGACAATGAGCGCTACAAGATCGGAGCCAGCATCGGTATCGCGCTTGCCCCGATCCACGGGACCAATCCGATCCAACTGCTCAGTAATGCCGATCTCGCTCTCTACCGGGCAAAATCGGGAGGGAGGGGTCAGCACCGGTTCTTTGAAAATCAGATGGACGAGGAGCAACGTGAAAAGCGCTTGCTGGAGCAGGAATTGCGCGGTGCCATCGACCGTCAGGAATTTGAGCTTCTCTACCAACCGCAATGTTCGGCCGAAGATGGCAAGACGACCGGTATGGAGGCTCTAATTCGCTGGAACCATCCGGTGCGCGGTCAAATATCTCCTAGTGAGTTCATTCCCATTGCCGAGCAATCTTCCATGGTTCAGGAACTTGGCGTCTGGGCCATTCGCCAGGCATGCAAGGCTGCATTGGCATGGCCGGAACACATAGTCGTCGCCGTCAACATATCGGCCCATCATTTCATCGGCGCTGATATCGTCAAATACACCAGGAAGGCGTTGGAAGAAGTCGGACTTCCGCCGCAACGCCTTGAGCTGGAAATCACCGAGAGCCTGCTGATGACCGACAGCCAGGAGGCGCTCCGCATGCTCAATGAACTAAGGGAGCTCGGAGTCACGGTTGCACTTGATGACTTCGGTACGGGTTTCTCCAGCCTTTCCTATATCGTCAATTATCCATTTGATAAGATCAAGATCGACCAGTCTTTTATCCGGTCTGCCGATGAAGACCATACTGCCCAGGCAATCCTTCAAATGATTGCCGGCCTTGGCAAGACACTGGATTTGGCCATCAGTGCCGAAGGTGTGGAATCCGAGAGTCAGATCGCCTTTTTACGGACAATCAACTGCCAGCAATTGCAGGGATATTATTTTGCAAAACCAATGAAGGAAGCCGACGTTCCCGCCTTTATCGCCGGCAATGCTGATGGCTGGATGAATGCGCCGGAAAAGGTCGACAACCTGACGGCAAAAATTAGCAACGTCGCCTGATCAGGTTAGTTTCCAACTACATATCAGAGCAGAAACCAGATTTATCGAGACCAACAACTGCCTGGCAGTCCCGATAGGCTTGCATGCTGTTTTGGAAAATGGCATTCCCAGTCCTTCCAGCTTGAAACCAATCTCGGAAAGACCCGGCTTGTGTCCATCGAATATCTAAGTTGCGGCGATACGCTGTTCGACCTGTTTGTACAACCAAATGAAAATTCCGGCGAGATCAACCTGGCTGGGACAGTTGGGGGATCTCCGTTGAACGTCGCACTCGGACTGGCTCGTTTGGGTGTCCCTACTGGATATTTTGCAAAGAACTCGAACGATCTTTTTGGAAGGCGCATCGAGCAGTTTCTGGCCCACAACAATATCGATACAAGCTACCTCATCTCCAGCGATCGAAATAGTACCCTCGCAGTGATCGAGACCAACGAGGACGGCGTTCCGGATTACGCATTTTATACAAATGGTACCGCCGACCGTTCAATTGAACTGAATGAACTGCCGCAAGACTTGCCGGAGAGCTTAAATGTCATACATGTCGGTTCTTACACAACGGCAACCGAACCGACCGCCTCCAGCCTCGAAGCATTGGTAGCTGCAAATGCTGCCTCACAAATCATCTCGTACGACCCGAACATACGGCCAACAATCGAACCGGACATGGACATCTGGAGGACGAAGGTCATCGCATTTTCTTCCAATGCACATTTCGTAAAGGCAAGCGATGAGGATCTCGCTTTGCTTTACGAAAATTCCGATCCTGAAACATTTGCGCAAGACTGCATTTCGCGCGGTGCCCAACTGGTTTGCGTAACCTTGGGAGGCGATGGCGCCTACGCCTTCTCTGCTGACGGAAAGTCGATCAGAATGAAGGGGGTTCCCGTTTCAATCGTCGACACCGTGGGCGCAGGCGATACCTTCCAGGCGTCATGCCTTTACTGGCTTGGAGTACATGGAGCGACGGGTGCTGATCTTGCAGATGGAATAGACATTGAAAAAATGCTGAAATTTGCAATTTGCGCCGCTGCAATCACCTGCTCGAGACGCGGTGCGAATTTGCCCACCCTGGCGGAAGTAGAAGAGGCGCTTGCGCAATGACTGCACGCGGTTTGCGTTTCTTCGTTGACAGCGCCGATCCAGACATTTGGCGACAATATGCAAAACAGGGTTGGCTGCACGGCGCGACCACCAATCCGCTGATTCTGGAACGAGCTGGATTGGCGGTTACCATCGATACCGCACGGGCATTGGTATCGGCAGCCGGTGAAATCGGCCTGTCGGAACTT
>JANQQM010000205.1 GCA_028289365.1 Salaquimonas sp.
GCTGGAGACCATCGCCGAGCTAGGCGGCCAGCCGGATCGATATCAGGACTATCCGGACGAGGCCGGGCGTGACCTGGTGGGGCAGAAGCTGGCGCGCACCGGCGGTCGCTTCTCCGTCGATCCCCATCAGTTTTACGGCCTTGAGATCAATCCGCGTGCTGTGCCAATCGCCGATCTGGTGCTCTGGATCGGCTATCTAAAATGGCAGCTCCGTACTGGCGGCCGCGACGCCATCACTGAGCCGGTGCTTGATGCTTACGGTACCATCCGCGAACAGGACGCGATTTTGGCCTATGATTCCCGCGAACTGCAGCGCGATGAGACTGGCAAGCCCCTGTCGCGCTGGGACGGGGCAACAAAGAAGCTCCATCCTATCACCGGCGAGGAGGTGCCGGACCCGGAGGCCCGTGTCCCGCTCTACACTTATGAGAATCCGCGCATCGCCGACTGGCCGGAAGCGGAGTATATCGTTGGCAACCCACCGTTTATTGGTGGTGGCATGATGAGAGCCGAACTCGGCGACGGCTATTGCGAGGCCGTTTGGAAATCACGCCCACATGTCCAACCCAAGGCCGACTTTGTGCTACATTTTTGGGACGAAGCGGCACGCCGTCTTCGTCGAACGAAGGTAAACGGGGTGCCGAATCGCTTGATGAGATTCGGCTTCATAACGACAAACTCAATTACTCAAACTTTCTCCAGAAGAATCCTTGAGCAACACTTGAGCGCAAATCAACCTTTAAGTCTTGTATTTGCGGTTCCAGACCATCCGTGGCTCAAGGCCACAGACAAGGCGGCCGTCCGAATTGCCATGACCGTGGCGGCGAAGGGAAAGATGCCTGGAGTTCTCTCGGAAATAGTCGCTGAAGAGGGATTGAACACCGACACTCCTAACGTCGTGCTCGAAAAGAGGTCTGGCGCAATTTTGCCAAGCCTACGGATTGGCGCAGCCGTAGACAGCGCCGCACCTTTGCTTTCCAACTCAATGATGAGCTGGAATGGGATGATGTTAGCAGCCAAGGGCTTCATTCTGGATGAGAGTGTCGCTGCACGTCTAAACAAGGAAGGTATCGATCGCCAGATTTGCCGACGCTTTCGGCACGGTCACGAGTTGAATAGGCGGCCAGGTAACAAGTGGGTACTAGATGGTTTTGGCCTCGATTCCACGCAACTACAATCGAGACATCCAAGTGCGTATCAGCACCTACTCACTCATGTAAAACCGCAACGAGACCACGCCAGGGACGAACAGTTCCGGCAGAAGTGGTGGCTGTTTGGTCGAACTAGGCCTGACCTCAGAACAGCGGTTTCCAACCTCGACAGGTTCATCGCGACAACCGAGACCTCCAAACACAGGTTCTTTCAGTTTTTGCCGATTGAAGTGGTTCCAGATCACATGGTGGTCGCAATTGCATCTTCGTACCCAATTCATCTGTCCCTGCTTTCGTCTCGGTTGCATATTGTTTGGGCGCTGTCGGCTGGTGGTACACTTGAAGATCGACCACGGTATAACAAAACAAAGACCTTCGACCCATTTCCTTTTCCGGCCTGTATTACTTCGGATGCAAACGGAAAAAGCGATCTTTACCTTTCCAAACTAGCCGAACGCCTCGACACTTTCCGCAAGGAACGCCTCGCCGAGCATGAGTTCCTGACCATGACAGGCATGTACAATGTGCTGGAGCGGCTGCGGGAGCTGGAGAACGGCTGCGATGTGCCACCGCTAACTGATGCCGAGCGTGATATTCATGAGGCCGGATTGGTCTCGGTCTTGAAGGACATTCACGACGAGATCGACCGTGCCACCTTCGCCGCCTATGGCTGGGAAGATCTGGGTGAACGCCTTGTCGGTAAACCAGGCGCGACTATGCCTTCGCCCAACAAGTCCGAAGACCAGGAAGCTGCCGAGGAAGAACTGCTATCTCGCCTGGTTGCGCTCAACCTGGAGCGCCAGGCCGAGGAGAGGCGGGGGTTGGTGCGTTGGCTGCGCCCCGAATACCAAATTCCGAAACTTGGCCACAAAGTGCCCAAACCTGCCGAGGGCGAACAGATCGAAGCCGATGTCTCGCTCCTGCCGGAAGCCGACAAGCCCAAATGGCCCGCCGATGGCCTCGACCAGATCCGCATTGTCCGCGACGTTCTTACCCGCGCCCCAGCACCGGCTTTGCCGGAAGAAATCGCTGCCAGTTTCGACGGCCGCAACACCGCCAAACGCAGGGAACGCATTGCGCAGGTCCTGGAGACCCTGGTTGCCACCGGCGCTGCCCGCACGGGGCAGCTCGAAGGCGAAACCCGTTATTTTCTACCGAGGTAAGGAATGGTTAAAAAATCCGATTTGCCATCACTCCAAAATCTCATCGTTGCTACGATGGCGGCGATCAAAAAACTTGGTGGCTCTGGCTCCAATGATGAGATTGGAGAAGAGGTCATACGCGCCGAAGGAATATCTGACGAACTTGCATCGATCCCGCATTCGGATGGACGCTTGACCTATCTGGAGTATCGGCTCTTCTGGGCGCGCTCTTATCTGAAGAAGGTGAAAGCGATTGACAATACCGAACGTGGCGTTTGGACGATCACCCCCACAGGCCGAGAAATGTCCGACGAAGCGCTGTCCCAAGTGCGCAGGACGGTTCAGAGGATGGGTGCTGAGGCCCGAAAAGCGAGAGCATCGGATGATAATGAGGAAGAAGAGAGCGAAGAAGCAAACTGGCAGGGTGAGCTCCTCGCTGTTCTCAAGAAGATGGCTCCAGATGCCTTCGAGCGTCTGTGCCAACGCGTCCTGCGCGAGGCAGGATTCACCAAGGTTGAGGTGACCGGAAAATCCGGTGATGGCGGCATTGATGGTATTGGTGTCTTGCGTGTCAATCTGGTTTCTTTCCAGGTGTTGTTTCAATGCAAACGTTGGAAGGGCTCGGTGGGGGCAGCTGTCGTGCGCGACTTTCGTGGTGCTATGATGGGTCGGTCGGACAAGGGGCTGATTATAACAACAAGTACCTTCACGCCAGACGCCCGCCGTGAAGCGACCCGCGACGGCGCACCAGCAATCGACCTCATCGATGGGGAAGATTTGTGCAATCTCTTAAAGGATTTGAAGATCGGCACAACGGTCAAGCTGGTGGAACAAGTCGAGATCGACGAGAGTGTTTTTGCCAAGATATGAATTGTGCGCGGTTATCATGACATTTTCTCTGCAGGTAACCGATCGCTCCAGACCACCATCCTACCAGAAAAAAATGGCGCACCCGAGAGGATTCGAACCTCTGACCTCTGCCTTCGGAGGGCAGCGCTCTATCCAGCTGAGCTACGGGTGCCTGGTGCCGGTTAAACAAAATCAGGCCCGTATTTAGCCCAAGCTTTGGGCCACGGCAATTGCAGAATTCTGGCTAGGCCAAGATTTTCTCTTTTCTCAGCACAGCCTCGCCCTCCTCCAGGGTCGCCGTGACCAGGTCAATGAGCTGGTCGACTTCCCCGTGCGTGATGGTCAGCGGCGGGGCGAGGATGAGCGAATCGCGCACGGCGCGCATCACAAGCCCATTCTTGAACGAGATATCGCGGAGGATTTCGCCGACCTTGCCGGGCTCATCGAAACGTTTGGTCAGATCCGTTTTGTCCGGCACCAGTTCCAGCGCGCCGAGCAGGCCTTTCATGCGGGCTTCGCCGATCAGGGGGTGGCTTTGCAAGGCCAGCCAACGCTCCTTCAGATAAGGGCCGATGTCGGTTGCGACGCGTTCGACCAGCTTCTCGCGCCGCATGATCTGGAGATTGGCGATGGCCGCCGCACAGCAGGCCGGGTGGCCGGAATAGGTGTAGCCGTGGAAGAATTCCCCGCCCGCATTCAGCACCTCGCATACGTCATCGCTAATACCGACACCAGCAATCGGCAGGTAGCCCGACGACATGCCCTTTGCCATGGTGATGAGATCGGGTTCGGTGCCATAGGTCTGGCAGCCGAACCAGCTACCGGTCCTGCCAAACCCGCATATCACCTCGTCCGAGATGAACAGGATTTCCCGCTCGGAAAGGATACGCCTGATCTCGGGCCAATAGGTTTCGGGCGGGATGATGACGCCGCCCGCGCCCTGGATCGGCTCGGCGATGAAGGCTGCGACCTTGTCTTCGCCCAACCGGTCGATTTCGCGTTCGAGTTCGCGGGCGGTCTGAATACCGAATTCACTGGGGTCCATGCCGTCCGCCTCGCCAAACCAGTAGGGCTGGGCAATATGGGTGATGCCGGGGATCGGCATGCCGGACTGGGCGTGCATCTTCTCCATACCGCCGAGCGAAGCGGCTGCCACGGTGGAGCCATGATAGGCGTTTTGGCGGGAGATTATCGTCTTTTTCTCCGGTCTTCCCTTCAGGTCCCAATAGGTGCGAACGACCCTGAGCGCGGTGTCGTTGGAATCCGATCCGGACGTACCGAAAAAGACCTTGTTGATGTTGGAGGGCATCAATTCGGCCAGCATTGCCGAGAGGTGGACGACCGGTTCATGCGTCGTCTTGAAGAAAGTATTGTAATAGGAAAGTTCGGTCATCTGGGCATGGACGGTATCGGCGATTTCGCGGCGGCCATGGCCGATCTGCGCACACCAGAGTCCAGCCATGCCGTCAAGCAGGCGGTTGCCGTCACTATCCCACAACCAGACGCCTTCACCACGGGTGATTACCCGGCGCTGATCCGGCAACAGGCTGGCGTGATCGGTGAACGGGTGCAGATGGTGCGCTTCGTCAAGCGATTGCAGATCTCTGGTTGAATGGTGTTTCATCAGGAATTCCGGACGGGACTAGCGGACAGATCCGCAGGCGGGGAGCGGTACAGGGCCCTAGTGGCTGGAATCGGTCTCGATTGAAACCTTGCTCGAATAAAATCCGACCAGACCGGCCAGTTCAAGCATTTCGTCATAGGGCGTTTCATAGGCCCAGAGCGCATTGTCGACCTCATGTTCACCGATGGCGATGTTCCAATAGGTTGCCTTGCCCTTGAACGGGCAGCGGGTGATCCGGGGCGAATTACGAAGAAAAGCATCGTCCACATCTTCAAGCGGGATGTAGTAGACCGGCGTATGGTTGGTTTCATGCAGGATCAGGGCGGCGGCACTTTCGGCGATCTGGACCCCGTCCACCTTGATGCGGACCAGATCGGCCACGCGCTCAAGCTCAATGACATGGTCCGGGTGATCGCGAAAACCCGGTGCCGGATTGCTGGTAAACGGGGTAGTGCTCATTGCAGGCTTCCCTTCCACCACGGTGCTGATCTTTTGGTGTATTCAACGCTACCAAGCAAGCGGGACGAAGGCAAACTGAATCAGGCAAACCGGGCGATCAAACAGGCTTGATCGGTGGAAAGCATATTCGGTCAGTGGGCTTCTTCCCAATTGTCGGCGGCTCGCGCATCGACGACCAGCGGTACAGACAGGTCCATGGCGGGAAGCGGCGCTTGCTCCATGACCTGTTTTATCACCGGTATGGAGGCATCGACCTCTGCATCAGGCATTTCGAATATCAGTTCATCGTGAACCTGCAAAAGCATGCGCGAGGACAGCTTCGCCTCTCCGATCGCTTCATCCATGCGGGCCATGGCGCGGCGAATGATGTCGGCGGCCGAACCCTGGATCGGTGCGTTGATGGCGGCGCGTTCATTGAAGGCGCGCAATTGCGGATTGGAGGCCTTTATGTCGGGGAAATGCGCCCGCCTGCCGAAAATCGTTTCGACATATCCGTGCTCGCGGGCGAAATTCTTGGTCGCATCCATATAGTCGCGTATGCCGGGAAACCGCTCGAAATAGGTCTTGATGTAGTCAGATGCCTCCGAACGCTCGATTCCGAGCTGATTGGCCAGGCCAAAGGCAGAGATACCGTAGATAATCCCGAAATTGATCGCCTTGGCCCGCCGTCTGACCATGGGATCCATGCCCTCCACCGGCGTGTCGAACATTTCGGACGCCGTCATGGCGTGAATGTCCAGACCCTCATCAAAGGCTTTCTTCAGCTGGGGAATGTCGGCGATGTGGGCGAGGACCCGCAGTTCAATCTGGGAGTAATCGGCGGAAACCAGCTTGTTGCCCTTGTTTGCAACAAAGGCAGTGCGAATTTTGCGGCCTTCTTCCGTGCGTACCGGAATGTTCTGCAGATTGGGATCTGAGGATGACAGGCGCCCGGTGGAAGTCGAAGCCATGGCATAGGAAGTGTGGACGCGATTGGTGTGAGGATTAATGAAATTGGGCAGCGCATCGGTATAGGTCGACTTCAGCTTGGTCAGTTGGCGCCAGGCAACGATCCGCCGTGGTAGGTCATGACCTTCCGCAGCAAGGTCGTCCAGGACCTGGGCAGAGGTGGACCATTGGCCGGTCTTGGTTTTCTTGGCGCCGGGCAGGTTCAATTTGCCGAACAGGATGTCGCCCAATTGCTTTGGCGAACCGATGTTGAAATGCTCGCCCGCCAGTTCATAGATTTCGGCTTCAAGTCCGGCAGCCGATTGGGCAAGTTCGCCCGAAAGTCTCGAAAGAATTTGCCGGTCAACCGATATTCCGCGCTGTTCCATGCGGGCAATCACCGGGACGAGCGGGCGCTCCAATCGTTCATAGACGCTGACCATGGTTTCCGCTACCAGGCGCGGTTTCAGGACCTGCCATAGTCGCAAGGTGACATCTGCATCTTCGGCGGCATAAGCGGTCGCCTTTTCCAGATCGACCTTGTCAAAGGTAACTGCCGAGCGTCCGGATCCGGCAACATCCTTGTAGCTGATACATTCATGGCCCAGCCAGTTGCGGGCCAGATCATTCATGCCATGTTTGCTGGTTCCGGCATCGAGCACATAGGAGATCAACATGGTGTCATCGATGGAGACCGTATCAATCTCGCGCTGCGAAAAGATCAGCCAGTCATATTTCATGTTCTGACCGATCTTCAGGATCGAAGTGTCCTCGAGTACGGGCTTCAGCTTTTCAAGCACAAGTCCTTCGGCGAGCTGGTTTTCGATTGGCCCTTCATCCAGCAGATCGCCCTCGCCCTGCCGATGGGCGAGCGGGATGTAACAGGCATCACCCGGGGTGCAGGCCATCGAGATGCCGACCAGGTTTGCCTGCATCGGGTCAAGCGAATCCGTTTCGGTGTCGATTGCTACCAGACCTGCCTCGTAAATCTTTTCCAGCCATTCATCGAGAGCAGCAGCGTCGCGAACACATTGATAAGCCGTCGTATCAATGGTTGATGCCACTGCTTCATTACGGCGTTGTTCGACGAGGTTATTTGGCGTCATTTCGCCGTCTAATGATTTTTCGTCTGCCGATGTACCGGACTTGGCCTTGGCTGCAGCCTGCGGATCGAGGTCCGGGCCGCGGACGTAGTCTCCGGTATCTATTTTTGCCGGCTCAATTTCACTGATTTCGGTTCCGGTCACTTCCGCGACCCGCCTTGTCAGTGTCGTGAACTCCATCGCCTTGCAAAATGCGACGAGTTTCGGACCATCCGTCGGTTGCAACTGGAGCGCGTCTATTCCCTCCTCGAGGGGTACATCGTCTTTCAGCGTGACCAGTTGCTTTGATATGCGGGCAAGATCGGCATATTCGATCAGGTTTTCACGGCGCTTGTTCTGCTTGATCTCGGAGGCGCGCTCGAGAAGGGTTTCGAGATCGCCGTATTCTTCCAGCAATTGCGCGGCGGTCTTTGGACCAATTCCAGGCACGCCCGGTATATTGTCGGTCGAGTCGCCTGCCAGCGCCTGCAGATCGATCATTTTTTCGGGCTTCACGCCCCATTTTTCCTCGACATCGGCTACGTCGAATACCCGATCCTTCATCTGGTCATACATGGTGACGCCGGGTCCGATCAGCTGCATCAAGTCCTTGTCGGAAGAGATGATCGTTACATTCCCGCCGGCCTTGCGCGCTTCCTTTGCATAGGTCGCGATCAGATCATCCGCTTCAAAGCCCTCCTCTTCAATGCAAGGCAGGTTGAAGGCGCGCGTTGCTTCGCGGATAAGCCCGAATTGCGGGCGCAAATCCTCCGGTGGCTCATCACGATTGGCCTTGTATTCAGGGTAAATCTCATTTCGAAATGTCTTGGAGGAATAGTCAAAAATCACTGCAAAGTGAGACGGAACCACACCAACTTCAGTGTCACGGGCATTCTGCAGCAGTCGCCATAACATATTACAGAAACCCGCAACTGCCCCGACCGGCAGGCCGTCAGATTTGCGGGCAAGCGGCGGCAGGGCGTGGTAAGCCCTGAAAATATAGGCCGAACCGTCAATTAGAAAGAGATGGTCTCCGGCTTTCATCATGCACTCCAGGTTTCAGATTCAATGCGGGCGACGATTGCCCAGTGGCGTCTTAAAAGCAAGGTGAAGAACTGCAATGAGTCTCTTCAGAACGTATTATCTGTGGTGATTTCCGGCTGAATTGTAACTGGGAAATTCATCGATCTGGCAATAAAGCAGTAATTGTGGATGTCACCATGCAGTTTTTGGGCGATTTCTGCGTCAGATTGCTGCGAAATGGTAATCTTGGGCCGCAATTCCGCCCTCAGGAACCTACCAGCACCATTTGGCTCGACTTCTCCGGTACCGACCGGATTGTCAAGATAGCTTGTCACCACCACGCCGGCATTGGCGCATAAATGCAGATACCAGAGCATGTGACAGGCGGAAAGCGCAGAAATCAGCAAGTCTTCGGGGTTGTGCAGCGCCGGATTTCCGCCAAGCAAGGGGTCATTGGAGCAATGAATGACCGGCTTTCCTTCGATTTCGATGTCCCAGGTACGCTCATAGGCGCGATAAGTGCTTGTTCCGGTTCCGGTATTTCCGGTCCAGGCAATTTGTGCGTGGTAATCATGGTGTTTCGACATTGGTCTTCCGGTTCGCGATGAATCAGCCTTTTTGATCGCACATTACAAAGAATTCACGTCGGTGTGACCGATTTCTTATTGAAACGCCGTCAGAAAGACCCAATTTAACGAGAGTGACCAAACAGATGGTCTGCCCGGCTAGCACGTCCCCGCATGCCGGGTCCGCATGAGGATCGAGCCCAACGATATGCCTCAATGCGGTTTTGATGCGGACTGCCGTGACCTAACCCCCCTACCCGCCGACTGGTCATGGCAGTCCGGTCGCATTTCTGGCGGTAGCTTCAAGCCCAAAATCTGATCTCCCTTCGAATAAATCCCGACAATCGAGAAAAACTATCCATATTGCCGTTGATTCTGACGAGAATTCGCGGAATGTGAGGCAATTCCAGCGGAGGCATATAATGAACGCGCTCAATCAGGTTCTTACCAATCTCGACAACAATCTGGATGGAGCAATCGAACGCTTGTTCGAATTGCTGAGGATCCAGAGCATATCCACCGATCCTGCCTATGGACCGCAATGTGTTCTGGCCGCCGACTGGCTGGTGAAGGATCTGCAATCGATCGGGTTTGACGCGAAAATCAGCCCGACCGCCGGTCAACCGATGGTTCTCGCCCGCCATGAAGGGCCGGCAGGGGCGCCGCATGTGCTATTCTACGGGCATTATGACGTGCAGCCAGTGGACCCGCTTGGCTTGTGGCGCACGCCGCCATTTGAACCTGTCGTTAAAGAGGGCAGCGATGGCATCAGCAAAATATTTGCGCGCGGCGCGGCCGATGACAAAGGCCAGTTGATGACGTTTGTCGAGGCGATGCGAGCCTGGAAGCAGGAGACCGGCGGACTTCCCGTCGGCGTGACAATCCTGTTTGAAGGCGAGGAAGAATCCGGTTCACCATCTCTGATTCCGTTTCTGGAAGCCCATCGCAAAGAGCTGGCTGCCGATATTGCACTGGTATGCGACACATCGATGTGGGACAGACAGACACCGGCAATTGCAACAAGCCTTCGTGGACTGGTCGGAGAACAGGTCGTCATCACGGCGGCAAATCGTGATCTGCATTCAGGGTATTATGGGGCGGCTGCGGCAAATCCGATCAATATCCTCGCCCAAATACTGGCCGATCTTCGTGATGCGGATGGCGCGGTGACGCTTCCCGGATTTTATGATGGAGTCGCTGAGGTGCCGGCGGAACTCCGAGAGACCTGGAAAAATCTGGGCAGGGATGATGCAGCCTTGCTGGGCGAAGTCGGGCTATCGGTTCCGGCGGGCGAGAAAGGCTATAGCGCATTGGAGCAGACTTGGTCCCGGCCGACCTGCGAAATAAACGGTATCTGGGGCGGTTATTCCGACCCGGGCTTCAAGACCGTCATTCCCGCTGAAGCCGGAGCAAAGATATCCTTCCGGCTGGTGGGCGACCAGGATCCGGACAAGATCAGGAAAAGTTTCAGGGATTTCGTCACGGCACGCCTGCCGAAAGACTGCTCGGCAAGCTTCGAGGAACATGGTGGCGGCCGCGCGATACAGCTGAACTATGAATTGCCCGAACTGGAAAAGGCGACAAAAGCCTTGAAGGATGAGTGGGGCCGTGACACGGCATTGGTTGCCATGGGTGGATCAATCCCGGTCGTTGGCAGCTTTCAGAGCATGCTTGGAATGGACTCGCTCCTGGTCGGATTCTCGCTATCGGATGACAATATCCATTCGCCAAACGAGAAATATGATCTGCCAAGCTTCCACAAGGGAATGCGCAGCTGGGCCAGGATTGTCGCAGCGCTGGCAGAATAAGCGTCGGGCCAAACTATTCCGCCGGTTGCAGCGAAGGACCCGTTTTTGTTGCCTTCGGCTTGTCAATCACGGCCCAGGACGGCCTCTCGAACAAAAACTTTCCATAGCCCGTCCAGTTGATCATCAAATGCAGGATGATCGGACCGCTGACGCCGGCAAGGGTCACCAGCGCCGAAACCGTGCCGATATCCAGAAAGGGTGCGAATTTGAGCAGGATGATCCGGGAGACGGCCATCGGCAGGAAGAAGGCCAGATAGACCACGATCGAGTTTCGGCCGATATAGGCCAGAAACGCGGTCCATTTCAGATTTGAGAGCAATGTCGTGGTCAGGATGATGGCAACGGCGCCGGCTGCGCCAAGTGCCAGAGAGACAAGCGGCAGGTCGGACAGGTATATTGAACCGGCTTCAAGTCCCAGGCCGGCAGTGATCATCTCCGGAACGGGCGTGAATGTCAGAACTCCATTTATGACGGCCCAGACGATCAATCCGAGGATCGCGATTTTTGCATTTTTCTGAGTCCAGTCGGCCAGACGGAAGATGTTTGCGGCAAACATGTAACCAGCCAGGAAGTAGACATAGCGGGAAGCAAATTCGTCAACCAGCAACCATCCGGTATGGATTGGCAGGATCTCCAGAACCGCCGCGAAGCCGAGCGTGATGAACCAGGGCACCTGCTTGATCAGACGGGTCACGATGAAGAAGATCGGCAGCATGTAGATGAACCAAAGCGTGCCAAATGGTTGGACCAGGCTCACCGCCCAAAACTGCATGACTTCTGCCAATGACTGGCCTTCACCTACCCATTGCGGTGCCTTTGCAACAAATTGAATGGTCATCCACAAGACGTAAAAATAGGCAAAATGAACCACCTTGCGGTCGATATACCGAAGCCATGGACGCGAAATGACCAGTCCCAGGAACAGGCCGGAAATCATGAAGAAGTCCGGCATGCGGAATGGTTTGGCGAACTGGACTAGGTAATGCATCCAGCCGGTGTCTCCGGCCGCCTTTTCGACACCCAGCGTGGAATGCATCATTACGACAAAGATGATGCAGAAGCCCTTCGCGTAATCGACCCACTGCACCCGCCCTGGCAGTTTTCCAGGTTCTGATGCGCTGAAATTTCGTGATCCGGCTGTGGCTGAAATTGCTGCTTCGGACATCGGGATTCCCGCAATTGTTCTAATTTTAGGAAAACTAGCCCGATTGATCCAAACGAATTGATAAGAAAATTGCTAAAATTTTAACGATATCGGCACATTTCCGGTTCACATCTGCATAAATTTTCAGAAAGGCCGCTGCTCTTAATTACCCTTTAAATTGCCTCAATTAGGCTCCAGTTGCGCCCCCGCCCTGCCAATATCAGGGCAATTTTCCAAGATATACCGGCTAAAATGTTCAGACGAAGACGCAAAAAACAACGCATCGAACCGCAATTTGAAAAACGGGCAGGCCGCAAAGGCGGCCTCAATTTGCGTTTGGATGCAGATGACCGGATTGGCGCCAAGCCATCCGGCAAACGGAAATCGTCTGCCAAATCGGCGGGCACATCAAAGAATTCCGGTTCCAGAAAAGCTACCGGAAGAACTGGGCGCAATTCGCCAAATAGCCGTAAGCCAAATCGTCAAAATCAGTCACGCAACAGACGCACAGGCAAGAAGTCGGTTCGCAGCGGTTCGTTGCGGCGTTCGCTCTATTGGTGCCTCGTCCTGGGAATCTGGTGCGGCATTGGCCTGGCCTGTGTGGTTGGTTATTACGCTGCGCAACTGCCGCAAATGTCGACCTGGACAATTCCCGATCGCCCACCAAATGCACGGATCGTTTCCGTCGACGGCGAACTGATCGCCAATCGTGGCACAGCGGGTGGTGAAACCATGCCGATCGAGGTGATGTCGCCCTATATTCCGATGGCGGCAATGGCGATCGAGGATCACCGGTTTCACCAGCATTTCGGTATCGACCCGCTTGGCCTCGCCCGCGCGATGACGATGAACTTGCTCAACGGTTCCGTTGTACAAGGCGGATCCACGATTACGCAGCAATTGGCAAAGAACCTCTTTCTCGAGCCTGAGCGGACCGTTGCCCGCAAGATCCAGGAGGCGGTGCTCGCGATTTGGCTGGAGGCGAAATACACCAAGGACGAAATCCTGGAGATCTATCTGAACCGCGTCTATTTCGGTTCAGGCGCGTATGGCGTCGACGCTGCCTCACGCCGGTATTTCGGCAAATCGGCGCGCGATGTGACCCTGGCCGAAGCCGCCTTGCTGGCAGGTCTTGTGAAAGCACCTTCGCGGCTATCACCAGCGCGTGATCCCGAAGCCGCCGAAGCGCGGGCCCAAGTTGTACTGGCTGCAATGCGACGGGAGCATTTCATCAGCGACCGGGAAGCGGCGCAGGCTCTGGCAATGCAGGCCAAGAAGGCAAAACGCTACTGGTCAGGCTCCGAACAATATATTGCGGACATGGTCAAGAGCCAGCTGAAGACCTTGATCGGTGACATCAATCAGGATGTCGTCGTAGACACGACCATAGATCTCGATCTGCAAAAAGCTGCCGGAAAGATTGTCAGCGAGACACTGGAGAAAAATGCAGACAAACTGAAAGTGGGTCAGGGTGCCCTGGTAACACTGGACGGTACTGGCGCCATTCGTGCACTGGTCGGCGGACGCGAATATGCCGAAAGCCAGTTCAATCGCGCGATTGATGCAAAACGCCAGCCCGGTTCCGCTTTCAAGCCGATTGTCTATCTCACCGCTCTGGAAGCCGGGCGCACGCCGGAAACCGTTCGTAACGATCGCCGGATCAGAATCGGGAAGTGGACGCCTGAAAATTACAAGCGCGAATATCATGGCAATGTGACGCTCAAGACTGCGCTGTCGAAATCGTTGAATACGGTCGCAGCCCAGACTGTCATGGAAGTCGGACCAAAAGCGGTTGTCGAAACAGCGCATCGGCTTGGAATTCGTTCAAAACTGAATGCCAATGCCTCGATTGCGCTTGGAACGTCAGAAGTCACGCTCTTGGAGCTGACTGCTGCCTATGCACCATTCTCCAATGGTGGATATGGCGTTACGCCTTGGCTGATCCGGCGGGTCCGGTCGGCGGATGGCGAGGTGCTCTATGAGCGCCGCGAGACCGATTCCCGGCAGGTTGTTCGGCATCGTGAACTCGGCATGATGAATTCGATGCTGTCTGAAGTCCTGAGATCGGGCACCGGTCAGGCCGCCAGAATTTCCGGCTGGCAGGCGGCGGGCAAAACCGGCACAACGCAGAATTCAAGAGATGCCTTGTTTGTCGGCTATACGGCCAATCTGGTGACCGGTATCTGGTATGGAAATGATGATGGAGCGCCGATGAACAAGGTGACCGGCGGCAGCCTGCCGGCGCGGAGTTGGGCAACTTTCATGTCGCAAGCACATAACGGTGTTCCGGTTGCAGATCTGCCGGGAGCCTATCGACCTGAATTGGCCGCTATGCCGGCTCGAAGGCCGGTTCAGCCGGGCATTGGCGGTCGCCTGCCTGCGATGCAAAGGCAGGCCACGGATTCCGGTGTCACGCAAAGCAACAGGGTTGTCGGCGGTGGTCCGCGCCCGGGTTCGGATTTGTCTGGGGAAAATAACAAACCCAGAGGCATCCTGGACATCCTGTTCGGTTCGCGACGCCCTGGATAATATCGTAAATTCAGCTACTTAAAACGAACCCGCCCCGGTTTTCCGGAGCGGGTAAATCAAGCCATAATTTGAGCGGTTCAGTCGAGTTCAGGAATCCGCAATACCTGACCGGGATAGATCAGGTCGGGGTCTTTCAACATCGGCTTGTTGGCCTCAAATATGATTGTGTATTTGTTGCCTTTTCCCTTGCCATAGTTGGCTTCGGAAATCTTCCAGAGGTTATCGCCCTTCTTGACGGTATAGAAAACCGGGTCCTTTGCCTGCGATCCGCTTTCGGCCACCTTGATTTCGGAAGCCTCGACCTTTGAAATCCCAAGCGTATTGCCGACGGCCACAATCGCTTTTTCGAAGGCAGACTGATCGGCGACCTCACCCTTGATTACTGCGGTGTCACCCTTGACCTCGACTTCGACATTGTCGGTGCCAAGATCGAAACTGTCGAGTTCCTTCTTGAGATCTTCGGCGCTTGGCGCTTCTTCGTCATCACCAATGCCAAGCTTTTTGCCTACGGACTTCACAAAATCAAATATACCCAAAATCGCCTCCTCTTAGGATAGGTTCGGCGATATATCTGCCATTTGCAGCGCGCTCCTGCAAGAAACAATCGTGCGTCGGGGCAAATTCGATCAGGTCGTGCGGCAGACAGGTTACTGGGCAGCCTGCAAAATTTCTGGTGCGGCATCCAAAATGTCGGTATCGACGTAATTTTCGAACTTCGCGAAATTATCGCTGAACATGGCAACAAGATTTGCGGCGAGTGCGTCATAAGCAGCCTTGTCAGCCCAGGTAGAGCGGGGATCGAGTATCGAAGCTTCAACACCATCGACCGCGACAGGAACCTCAAATCCGAAATTTGCATCGGTACGGAATTCCGCCTCATTCAGATTGCCGCTCAAAGCCGCAGCGAGAAGTGCCCGCGTCGCCGCTATCGGCATTCGCCGGCCAGTGCCGTAGCTGCCACCGGTCCAGCCGGTATTCACAAGCCAGCAATCCACATCGTGCCTTGCGATCAGCTGACGCAACAGGTTTCCGTATTCGGCAGGATGGCGTGGCATGAAAGGTGCACCAAAACAGGTCGAGAATGTTGCTTGCGGCTCAACCACACCATTTTCGGTACCGGCAACCTTGGCCGTATAACCCGAGAGGAAGTGGTACATTGCCTGTGCGGGTGTCAGCTTTGCAATTGGCGGCAGCACGCCGAATGCATCGGCCGTCAGCATGATTATGTTACGCGGATGGTCAGCCTTGCCGTCCTCGCTGGCATTGGGAATATAGTCCAGCGGATAGGCACAACGTGTATTTTCAGTCAAACGGCCATCGTCGAAATCCGGTATACCATCTTCATCGATGATTACGTTCTCAAGCACGGTGCCGGGCATGGAGGTGGTGGCAAAGATTTCCGGTTCGGCTGTTTTCGAAAGCCGGATGGTCTTGGCATAACAACCACCTTCGAAATTGAAGATTCCGTCTGCGCCCCAGCCGTGTTCGTCATCGCCGACAAGTACCCTGCTGGCATCTGCCGACAAGGTGGTTTTACCCGTCCCCGAAAGACCGAAAAATACAGCGGTACCGTCTTTCTCATCGAAGTTCGCCGAACAGTGCATCGGCATGACACCGCGTTCCGGCAGCAGATAGTTGAGATAGGTGAATACGGATTTTTTCATCTCGCCCGCATAGGCAGTGCCGGCGATCAGAACCAGCTTGCGGCTGAAATCACAGGCAATGACCGTTTCGGTGCGGCAGCCATGGCGTTCGGGATGCGCCCGAAAACCTGGCAGATCAATGATGGTCAGGTCCGCAACTAAGGAATCAAGTTGTGACTGATCCGGGCGGATCAGCAGATTGCGGATGAAGAGTGAATGCCAGGCGAACTGGGTGATAACGCGGACGTTGATCTGGTTTTCGGAATCAGCCCCGCCGTTCAGATCCTGAACGTACAGATCATTCTTGCCGGCATATTCAATCATGTCCTGATACAGCGTTTCGAAATTGCGCGGCAGCATCTTCTTGTTGTTGCCCCACCAAACGGTATCGGAGGTCAGCGCGTCAGCCACAATGAACTTGTCCTGGGGGGAGCGGCCCGTATGGCTTCCGGTATCGACCGCAAGAGCACCGCCTCTGGCAAGTCGCGCCTCACCGCGGTTGACCGCGTGATCACAAAGTTCCTGCGTACCCAGATTGTACCAAACTGAACAGGAAGGTTCGATGCCGATGCTATCGATCGGGAAATCGGGGTTAAACCGACCCCGCTGGCCCACTGAAGCTGATTCTCTTACGTCCTGATCAGAAACAGGTTTTCCCATCTTTTCCTCCAAAACCCGCATTTTGGGTCAAATGCAGATCATATTTCCTCAATTTGCTCTGACCGGGCTGATCAGTGTGTGAAGAATCCCTATAGCTGCAAACATTCGGCACTACAATAAAGAAATGAATTTTCCTTAATGATTTCAGACATTTAATCGATTTAAAAATTTTAAACGATTTAAAATTTTGATAGCAATATTGGCCTTATGCACAATGTTAGGGCACTACACAGCGAAGGAAGGTTGAATGGTGTGGTAAATATAGCCAAATGTAGTTTGCACAGTTGAAAAGCTGCTAAAGTGCTGTGCGTCACAATTTGCGCGCATTTTTGAAGCCTTTGCACGCCAATATAAAAGATCAAATGAAATTGGCACGAAAAGGCGTAAAGAAATGCATATGTCCAGGGAGCTTCACGGCATGCCTACTATTGCACTCGTTGATGACGATCGGAATATTCTGACATCGGTATCAATTGCACTGGAGTCGGAAGGGTATCGTGTTGAAACCTATACTGACGGTGCTTCCGCCCTTGACGGCCTTACTGCTAGAAGACCGGATCTTGCGATCCTCGATATCAAAATGCCTCGAATGGATGGCATGGAACTGTTACGCAGGCTGCGGCAGAAGACGGATGTTCCGGTTATTTTCCTGACCTCGAAGGATGAGGAAATAGACGAGTTGTTCGGCCTCAAAATGGGTGCTGACGACTTTATCCGTAAACCGTTTTCGCAGAGACTGCTGGTTGAACGCGTCAAGGCCGTTCTACGCCGCGTCGCCGCCATTCCCGAAGGTACTGCAAAAAACGGTGCGGGCGGAGAGGCAAAGATGCTGGAGCGCGGCGGGCTGGTGATGGATCAGGAACGCCATACGTGCACTTGGCTTGGCAAGCCGGTAACGCTCACCGTAACCGAGTTTCTTATCCTGTATGCATTGGCGCAGAGACCGGGCGTGGTGAAGAGCCGTGACGCGCTTATGGACGCTGCCTATGATGATCAGGTTTATGTAGATGACCGGACCATTGACAGCCACATCAAGCGCCTGCGGAAGAAATTCAAGAGCGAAGACAACAGTTTTGAGATGATTGAAACCCTTTACGGGGTAGGCTACCGCTTCAAAGAAGCTTGATTGCGTCTGGAATAAATTAGCTAATTGAGGCAATCTAAGTCCGGCTAATTGCGGGATTTAGAGTAAACGGGTTGATTTCGGCCAACACGGTTCCGCTTTTGGCATGGATTTAGAACCTGCCGGAAACTGAATGGATCTGGAGACTAAATACAACCCGGCAAAAAATCTGCCGGATTTGAATGGTGACACCGAGGATTCAAAACTGGATACCGCGGAGACACCCGGAGTCTATGAAAAAGATCCGCCCCTGCCTGATTCTGCAGAGGATTTTTCACAAAGCGATATAGAAGATGTCGACGAAACCGGCGATATCAAAAGCTCGGTAAATCGAAGCGGAAGAATGCTTCTGGACCTGTTGGCCCGGATGATGAAATCCTTCCGTTACGTTTTCTTCTCCTCGCTAACCCGCCGTATCCTGTTCTTGAATCTCACCGCACTGGCAGTGCTATTGTCGGGTATCTTGTATCTCAATCAGTTTCGCGAAGGCCTGATTGATGCACGAAAAGAAAGCCTGCTGATACAGGGAACAATTATAGCCGGCGCGATTGCCGCCTCGGCAAATGTCGAGACCGACAATATCACTGTTGATCCCGACAAGTTGATAGAATTGCAGGCAGGCGAGACTGCATTACCAAACATTCCCAGTTTCGAGACGCTTGATTCGCCGATACGGGCAGAGCGTGTTGCACCCTTGTTGCGAACCTTGATCCAGCCCACCAGTACGCGAGCACGCATATACGACAAGGACGGTATCTTGTTGCTGGATTCCCGTCACCTTTATGCTGGCGGGCAAATCCTGCGGTATGACCTGCCACTGTTGGAGGATAATGAAGAGGGCATGATCGCGCGGATCGGCCGGACGCTAAATCGATGGCTGCAGCGTGGCGATTTGCCCAGATATGAAGAATATTCGGGCACCGGCGTTTACTATCCCGAAGTGATGTCTTCACTTGCCGGCGGACGATCAACTGTCGTCCGGATGACTGAAGACGGCGAGCTGATCGTGTCTGTTGCGGTGCCGGTACAGCGGTTTCGAGCAATCCTGGGCGCGCTGTTACTGTCTACCCAGGGCGGCGATATTGACCGGATTGTCGCCGAAGAACGAATTGCGATCATGCGGGTTTTCCTCGTAGCTGCCATTGTCCTGTTCGTTCTTTCCTTTCTATTGGCCGGTACGATTGCCAATCCGTTGCGCAAACTGTCGGAAGCAGCAGTGCGTGTACGGTACGGGGTGAAAACCCGCATA
The DNA here is from genome assembly GCA_028289365.1 of Salaquimonas sp. Classification (GTDB taxonomy): domain Bacteria; phylum Pseudomonadota; class Alphaproteobacteria; order Rhizobiales; family Rhizobiaceae; genus BOKV01. The sequence continues at coordinate 18,980 of JANQQM010000205.1, forward strand.
CAAATTCCAGATTTTTCCAGGCGCGGTGACGAGATCGGCAATCTGTCCCAGACCCTACGCGATATGACGAACGCGCTTTATGCGCGGATCGAGGCGATCGAGAGTTTTGCAGCCGATGTGAGCCATGAGCTGAAAAACCCGCTTACGTCGTTGCGCAGTGCCGTCGAGACCTTGCCGCTCGCCAAGACAGAATCCTCTCGCAGTCGGTTGATGGATATCATCCAGCATGATGTAAAGCGGCTTGACCGTCTGATTACGGATATTTCAGATGCATCACGCCTCGATGCCGAATTGGCACGCGAAGATTCAAACCCGGTCGATTTGAAGCCGTTATTGGAACGCATTGTTGAAACGCAGCACCTTACCAGCCGGACCCGGTACAAGGTGGATATTTCATTGATAATCGACGAACCGCCGGATCATCCGAAAGAGTGGTACGTTTTCGGGCATGAGACACGGTTGGGACAGGTAATTGTCAATCTCATTGAAAATGCCCGCTCTTTCGTTCCCAAACACGGTGGCAGAATTGCCATACTTCTGCGAGACACAGATGATTATACGGAGATCGTGGTCGGAGATAACGGGCCGGGCATTCGGGAAGAGGATCTCGACCGGATTTTTGAGCGGTTCTATACCGATCGACCGGAGAGCCAGGGATTTGGCCAGAACTCGGGTCTCGGCCTTTCAATTTCCCGTCAGATTATCGAAGCGCATGGTGGTACACTGACGGCAGGCAATTTACCGGCTCCCAGAACCGGAGCGCGGTTCGTTGTGCGCCTGCCAAGACCCAGATAAATGGTCTTCTAGACAAACGAGATTTTGGGATACCGTTGAATTCCAAGGAAACCAACCATCATTGCAGCGTGGTCGAGATTGCAGGCACCGGCGTCCTCATTGAGGGAACCTCCGGAGCCGGCAAGACCTCGGTCGCATTAGGCCTGCTTGAAGCCGGCCAGAGACAAAACCTGGATTGCGCGTTTGTCTGCGACGACCAGGCGATCCTGAGTGTCGCGGCAGGAAAGTTGAATGCAAGCGCGCCTGAGACCATCTCCGGTCTTGTTGAATTGCATGGCTACGGCATCACGGAAATCGAATACAAGCCGAAATGCACCGTTGAATTGGTCGCAAGGCTTGTCGAAGAAGCAGACAAGGAGCGCATGCCGGATCCTTTCGAAGCAGATTTTCTGGGGATCAATCTGCCGATGCTGAAACTGCCACGGCGTCATGAAAATCAATCTGTGCGCATCATTCTCGCCTGGCTCAAAGACACCGGCAGGTTGGGATGAAATCTGGGCCATATCGTCGGCGCGTTGTTTCACTGCCACAGGTTTTTTCTTGCACAACAAAGTTTTCTGGCCAAGATAGCCTCTGCGGTAAGGTGGGACAGCTGGCCAATGAACGATTTGGCTTTGCAATAATCAGCGGGACTAACGGATATTATCATGATCGGACTTGTGCTTGTCACCCACGGTCAACTTGCAAATGAATTTCGTCTGGCATTGGAACATGTCGTTGGCCCGCAGGAAGCAATCGAGACCATTGCGATCGGTCCCGATGATGATATGGAGCAACGGCGCCAGGATATTCTGGATGCGGTCTCGAACGTCAATAGCGGCAAGGGGGTAATCCTGTTGACGGACATGTTTGGCGGCACGCCATCCAATCTGGCGATCTCGGTTATGCAGGCCGGCGAGATCGAGGTGGTTGCCGGAATCAATTTGCCGATGCTGATCAAGCTTGCAAGCGTGCGGGGCGATGGCGACATGCAACGCGCCCTGGATGACGCACAGGAATCCGGCAGGAAGTATATAAATGTCGCGAGCCGGTTGCTTCAGGGTCAATAGGCAGAAATGAAGCTGTAAGCGAGATCAACCGACCCAACCAGATGACTTCAAAGATCCTAAAAATTTGCAATAAGCGCGGACTGCATGCACGTGCCTCGGCCAAGTTTGTGCAATGTCTTGAGAAGTTCGACGCGGATATACTTGTGAGCAAAGACGGGCATGTCGTGGGTGGAACTTCGATCATGGGCCTGATGATGCTGGCAGCTGCCGAAGGAACCGACATTCACGTCACCGCAACGGGGCCTGAAGCCGATGAGGCGCTTACAGCGTTGGAATCATTGGTAAATACGCGTTTCGGCGAAGGGGAATAAAATTTATCAGCCAGCTTGAAACGCAATTTCCATGCATAATATGCAGGCATAAAGATTTCTTTATATGATATTGCAATTAAGATTTCGATCTGATATTTGCGTCGGTCGATCACCTGTTTGAAGCATGTGAACCCTGTATCGAAAACATGTCGCCGGAAGCTGCAAGATGTTGAACTGCCTCATGCACAAGAAGCGCCAATGTCCGGCAAAGCCCATCCAGAACTCAGGAACAAAACAATGAGCAACTCGCCCGACTATGCAGTAAGTGATATCGGACTGGCGGATTTTGGCCGCAAGGAAATAGAAATTGCAGAAACCGAAATGCCGGGACTGATGGCGTGCCGGGAAGAATACGGAACTGCCAAGCCGCTTCAAGGCGCACGCATTTCCGGCTCCCTGCACATGACGATCCAGACCGCTGTTCTGATCGAAACCTTGAAGGAACTCGGTGCCGAAGTTCGCTGGGCGTCCTGCAATATCTTCTCCACCCAGGATCATGCCGCGGCAGCCATCGCGGCAACCGGTACGCCAGTCTTTGCAATCAAGGGCGAGAGCCTGGAAGACTATTGGACCTACACCGACCAGATTTTCCAATGGAGCGATGGCGGATTTTCAAACCTGATCCTGGATGATGGCGGTGATGCCACAATGTATATCCTGCTCGGCGCCCGCGCCGAGGAGGGCGAGGACGTCCTGTCCAAGCCCGGTTCCGAGGAAGAGGAAATCCTGTTTGCGCAAATCAAGAAGCGGATGGCACAGAGCCCCGGCTGGTTCGTAAAGCAGCGCCACGCAATTCTGGGCGTGACGGAAGAAACGACGACCGGCGTTAACCGCCTCTATCAATTGCAGAAGAAGGACATGCTTCCGTTCCCTGCCATCAATGTGAATGATTCTGTGACGAAGTCGAAATTCGACAACAAGTATGGGTGCAAGGAATCGCTGGTGGACGGCATTCGCCGCGCAACCGATGTGATGATGGCCGGCAAGGTTGCCGTCGTCCTGGGCTATGGGGATGTCGGCAAGGGATCGGCAGCTTCGCTGCGCGGTGCCGGTGCCCGCGTCAAGGTTACCGAAATCGATCCGATCTGCGCCTTGCAGGCCGCCATGGATGGGTTCGAAGTTGTCCATCTGAACGAGGTTGTCGAGACGGCAGATATCTTCATCACGACTACCGGCAACAAGGATGTCATCGGTCTGGATGACATGCGGAAAATGAAGGACATGGCGATTGTCGGGAATATCGGCCATTTCGATAATGAAATCGATGTCGCTGGTCTGAAGAATCTGAAATGGACCAATATCAAGCCACAAGTCGACCTGATCGAATTTGCCAAGGGAAACCGGATGATCCTGTTATCCGAAGGCCGCCTGCTCAATCTGGGTAATGCGACCGGTCATCCCAGCTTCGTCATGTCGGCATCTTTCACCAATCAGGTGCTCGGCCAAATGGAACTTTTTACCAAAGGCGATGACTATCACAACCAGGTTTATGTGCTGCCAAAACACCTCGATGAGAAGGTCGCGAGACTGCATTTGGCCAAACTTGGCGTCAGTCTGACCGAATTATCGCCCGAACAGGCAGATTATATCGGTGTTGAGACATCGGGACCGTTCAAGCCGGAACACTACCGGTATTAAAATATTAACCTTTACACACAACATATTGAGGCCGTGATGTTGACAAATGTCACGGCCTTTATTTTTGCGCCGGAAAGACTTCCGGCTGATTCGCGAATTAGGTAAACTTTACCGAATCATCAAGAGGCTGCGGCCGCCACTTGGCGGTAACAAAGCCGAAACCATGGCAGGGCGGTCTTAGGAAATCGAGCGGCGAGAGGACCAAGACATGCCAGGGGTTTATGTTCCCCGACGATCGAACTTAGCCGGACGAAATGTAGCCGGCACGTTGATCGGAAAGAAACCGGATGTTCAAGACGCTGGTGGCAGACGCCGGCGGCTTTTGTCTGTCCGTGTTTCACCAAAAGATCTGGTTACCGGATTCGTCCTTCGTGTCGTTGCTGTTGTTTCATTCCTACTGACGGTCCCGGTCAATGGGCTTGCGAACTCGCATGACGCTGCCGCCCATCCGGTATTGATGCTTTCGTTTTCGACGACAGACACCATCTTGCTGGCTGTTTTTGGCGGCGCGATGAGCTTCGCAATCCTGTCCGCGGTATGGATGATTCGCGAACGGGGATCTTTGAACGAATCCAATCAGCAGTACCGGCAAAGACTTTCCGATTTGCGCGCCACCAATGAACGCCTGGAAGCCCTGGTGAATGTTTCCGACCAGCGAACGGTTGTTTGGGACGGAACCGATGAAAGACCTGAAATACTGGGCGCATTGTCGAAGAGTTCCGGCGCACCAATCGACCGGCAGGACTTTCTGGCATTCGGCCGGTGGCTGACTCCGGATTCTGCCTTAAGCTTCGAAGAAGCATTGTCCAAGCTACGGGACAGTGCCGAAGCTTTTGATCTGCCCTTAATGACCCATATTGGCGGCGTGCTTGAGGCGCAGGGACGGGTATCGGGAAGTCATGCACTTGTTCGATTTGTGGAACTGACCGGAGAGCGCTCGGCCTTGTCGCAACTGGAAGCGGAACATGCCCGGCTCAATGCGACGTTTGAAACGCTGCAAACGCTTTTCCACGCGATCAGCAGCCCGGTTTGGTTTCGTGATTCTGCCGGACGGTTGTTCTGGACCAATTCGGCCTATGCAAATGCGGTCGATTGTGAGGACGGTGCCGAAGCGGTCGAGCGTGGCGTGGAATTGCTTGACAGCATGCAACGCCGATCGGTTGCCAAGACGCAGGAGAGCGAAGGCACTTATAGCGGTTCCCTGCCTGCCGTGATTGCGGGCGACCGGCGCATGCTTGAAATAACGGAAGTAAAGAGCCCGGCAGGAAGTGCCGGAATAGCACTTGACCGCAATGAAATTGAGGAAATCAATGCAGTACTGAGGCGCACGACAGAAACCCACGCGCAAACGCTTGATCATCTGGCAACTGCAATTGCGATGTTTGATGCCGGGCAACGTTTGCAATTTTACAATTCCAGTTTTCAGAAACTGTGGGGACTGGAACCTGTATTTCTGAACAGCACGCCAACCAATGCGGAAGTGTTTGATGCATTCCGGGCAGGTAACAAGCTCCCGGATTTTCCCGACTGGCGCAAATGGCGCGAAGACCAGCTCGAAATCTACCAGGCAGTCGATACCCGCGAGGATTGGTGGCATTTGCCCAGCGGCGAAACCCTGCGCGTGGTTTGCAATCCGCATAGCCAGGGCGGGGCGACCTGGGTGTTTGAAAATGTCACCGAACACCTGGCTCTACAGAGCAACTATAATTCCCTGATGAAAACCCAGGGCGAAACGCTGGACAAACTCAGCGAGGCTATTGCCGTATTCGGTCAGGACGGCAAGCTCAAGCTTTACAATCCGGCCTTTGCCCGATTTTGGTCAATGGAAGCAGAAGAGCTGGACAAGGGCGTTCATATCTCGGTTCTGAACCAGCAATCGGCGACGCGCCTGACCGATACCGCGAAATGGGATGAAATCTGTGAGGCGATAACGGGCCTTTACGATGCTCGCGACGACATGACCGGCCGATTGGAAATTGATGGCGGAGAGATATTCGACTTCAGGCTGATCAGGCTGCCTGAAGGCCAAACCATGCTTGCGATGGCCGATATCACGGATTCGGTGAATGTGGAACGCGCATTGAAAGAACGAAATGAGGCTCTGGAACAGGCCGATCACTTGAAGAACCGGTTCATCCAGCATGTATCCTATGAACTTCGTGCGCCGTTGACATCAATCTCCGGATTTTCCGAGCTTCTAGCTGACAAACAGATCGGCGCACTCAATCAGAAACAAAAAGAGTATGTTGATCACGTCACTTCCTCGGCCGACATTCTCAAGGCAATCATCGACGACATACTGGATCTGGCGACGATCGATGCGGGGGCGATGACGCTTGATCGCGCAATCGTCAAGCTGAAGCCTGTTATTGACAGATGTCATGACGAGCTGGCTGTCCAGTTCGAAGAAAGAGGCATATTACTTGAGACAGAGATAGCAGGTGGTGCTGCAGAGTTCGACGCCGATGAACACCGGTTGCGCCAGATTATCCATAATCTTCTCAGCAATGCAGTGAGCTTTTCTCCCGACGGTGGCACGGTACTGGTTCGCACAGAACGCGGACCGGACTGGTTTGAAATTTCGGTATCCGACCAGGGGCCGGGTATTCCCGATGAGATTCGCGAGACAATTTTCGATCGATTTGAAGGCCGCAATATCGGCGGAAGAAGGAAAGGCACCGGTCTGGGTCTTTCCATCGTCAAAAGCTTTGTAGAATTACATGGCGGTACCGTCCGGTTCGATTCAGAAGAACAACGGGGCGCGCGTTTCATTTGCCGGTTCCCGATCTCGTCCGGAAAGGCCAAACGGGCTGCCTGACCGTGACACCTGACAGCGAAAAAGTAGAACGTGACGGATTCCTAGTATTGCTGGAAGACGAGGCGGCAACGGTCCAATTTGGCGAAGACATCGCCATGATCCTCAGGCCGGGCGATGTCTTGTGTCTCCAGGGTGAATTGGGGACGGGCAAGACAACGCTTGCCCGGGCGATCATCCGCAAGCTGGCCGGAGATAGCGAGCTAGAGGTTCCCAGCCCGACCTATACGCTTTGCCAGACCTATGACAGCTTTCCGGCGGTATCGCATTTCGACTTCTACCGGGTCGGCGATATGGATGAAATTCGGGAACTTGGTCTGGATGAGTCTATTGAAAATGGTGTTGTCATCATTGAATGGCCGGATCGGGCGACCGAATTGCTGCCTGATAGCGCGGTGTGGATTTCCCTGAATATTGGTGGTGAATCTTCCCGGAAAGCCTTGATTGCAGCGCATGGAACTGAAAGCCTTCGAAATCAGCAAGACAATACCGGCAGCCTGCTGAACCGGTTAAGACGCAGCCTGGCGATCCGCGAATTCATCGAAAAGGAATGGTCCGGGGACACCAAGCGATCCTTTCTTACCGGAGACGCCTCGACCCGGCGATATGAGGTCATTTCTCGAAACCGGGAACGCCGGATCCTGATGGATGCGCCGAAACAAGCCGATGGGCCCCCGGTTCATGAGGGTCTACCCTATAGCCAGATTGCCTATCTTGCCGAGGATGTCGTCCCGTTTATCGGCGTTGCCGAAACACTTCGACATGCCGGACTTGCAGCGCCGAAGATCCATGCCCGCCGCAATGATCTAGGGCTCTTGTTAATTGAACATCTGGGGCAGGAAAAAATCGTTTCGGATGAAGGGGAAGCAATCGAGTCCCGCTATCTGGAGTCCGCAAGGCTGATTGCCGCCCTGCACAAAAGACAGTGGCCTGAAACTATTTCCATTTCGGATGAGAATGGCAACCGAACGGAATATCGGTTCAACCGATATGGCCGCCGGGCGCTTGGAATTGAAGCGAGCCTGTTTGTCGATTGGTACATTCCTGAATTTTCACAATCACCGCCTAGTAAGGATCATATAGCTGAATTCCATACCATCTGGGATAGACTAATCTCGCTGCTTGACGACTCAACGCTGACGCTCGTGCTGCGCGATTACCATTCGCCGAATATCATCTGGCGCGAGGAGGAACCTTTTCCCCGCAATATCGGGCTGATCGATTTCCAGGATGCAGTGATCGGACCGCAAGCCTATGATCTGGCTTCGCTCGCGCAGGATGCCCGGGTTGACATATCACCAACATTGGAGGCCCGTATCATGAATGTCTATCTGGAAATGCGGTCGGGCGACCCGGAGTTTGATGTGACCCAATTCCAACGGGATTATGCAATCCTGGGCGCCCATCGCGCGACAAAAATACTTGGAATATTTGTTCGATTGAATAGACGCGACGGTAAGCCCGACTACCTGAAACATCTGCCCCGCATCCGCGACTATCTTTATCGGAATCTCGCCCATCCTGAACTATCGGGCTATCGTGAATGGCTCGATTCGATGGTCGGTTCGAAGGACAAACCGGTATGACGGCTGCAATGATAACGTCACATATCGCATTTATTTATGCGGCAAATTAAATCCATTCGAGGATATTTCCCTAGATTAGGGATAAGCTATTAGAATAAAGACGATTAGACACCATGACGAAACTTGAAAAATCACCTCCCAGCGGGGAAACATTTATACCAAAACGGGCAATGTTGCTGGCGGCAGGACTTGGAAAACGAATGATGCCGGTCACGGAAACCATGCCAAAACCCATGGTTCGGATTTCAGGCAAACCGTTGATCGATTATGGCCTGTCGGCGCTAGAAAGCGTTGGTGTGGAAACCGCGGTCGTCAATGTCCACTACATGGCCGAGCAGATTGAAGATCATTTGGCAGATTATAAATCGCCAGAGATCTTGATCTCTGACGAGCGGGATTCCTTGCTCGATTCCGGTGGTGGAATCGCCAAGGCACTGGATCATTTCGGGAATGAACCGTTTTTTGTTCTCAATGCAGATTCGTTCTGGATCGAAGGTTTCCGGCCGAATCTGCTGCGCTTGGCGGAACAATGGGATGATTCGAAAATGGACATCCTGTTGCTGGTCTGCGGAATTGCAGAAGCCGTCGGCTATACGGGAATGGGCGATTTTACCATGGATGCCGATGGCTTGCTGAAACGCCGTGATGAGCGCGAAATGGGCCCCTTCGTCTATGCCGGGGCTGCCATTCTGCACCCCCGGATATTCGACGATCTACCTGGCCCGGTGTTTTCCCTCAATCGCCAGTTCGATGTTGCGCTTGAACAGGAGCGGATGTTCGGGGTACGGCTTGACGGATTGTGGTTGCATGTCGGCACCCCTGATTCGATCCGTGAGGCCGAAGAAGCAATCGCGCATAGTGCAGCCTGATACTTCTCCCGGTAGGAGCTTTCAGGCCGCCGCCTCTGGAGGGATTGCGTGGCCGAGCATTCTGACGATGGGTTAGCGAACAAGCGAAGCAGAATCGCATCAGAACGTGTGTACTCGATCGCGCCGGGAACACCGTTCTTGAGAACGCTTGCCAGTTCGCTGATTAATGGCCAATTGATTGATGGATTCAATCCATCAACAGATCCATACATCTTGCCACGAGCAACCATCTATCTGCCGACCCGCAGGGCTGCCAGAGCCTTGGGCGATGAAATCATGGCCGTTCTTGGAAAAGACGCTGCCTTGCTACCGAATATCCTGACCTTTGGCGACGGAACAGATTATGGGCAAACAACCGAAATTAACCCGGCTAACCTTTTTGAGCCTAGGCTTCCAAACGCAATTTCCGTCAATACACGCAAGAAATATCTATCACTTCTGATCCAGCGATGGGCAGGTTCAATATCGCCCGACAATCGCCGGCTGTTTGGTGGTGACGACATCATGATCCCATCCTCCACCGCTGAAGCCATACGCATGGCCGCCGATCTGGCAAACCTGCTTGATCAGATGGAAACCGATGAAATTGACTGGTCGGCGGTTTCGAAGCTCGCAAGCATTGAAACCGATGAGGAAGGCAGACCGGCGGCTTGGGCTAGATGGTGGAATTTAACCCTGCAATTCCTGAATATTGTGAGTGATTATTGGCCATCCATGTTGCAGGAAATGGAACTCTGCGATCCTGCCCAACGCCGACGCATGCAGCTCGATGGAATTACAAGGCAATTTCTGGAACACGGTTCGAAGGGACCTGTCATCGCCGCCGGATCTACCGGTTCGGTCCCCGCAACAGCACGCCTGATCACGGCAATCTCCAAGCTCGAAAACGGCGCAGTCGTCCTGCCGGGTGTGGATCGTTCGGCTATTTACAGCCTGCTGATCGAAAGGAACCGTTCCACATCATCGGGAGCTGGCCAGGATCTGGAGGCGACGCTGTCGACCCATCCGCAGTTCGGCCTCAACCAGTTGATCGATGATATTGGGCTTGCGCCGGAAATGGTCCAGCCGCTGGGGCACGTTGACAAAAGCCTGGAGGCAAGATCACGCCTGATCTCACTCGCCATGTTACCTGCTGCAGCAACTGGTGCATGGGCGCAGGCTGATCCGGAAAACGGCGCGGCAGACAATCTGGCAATGATTGAAGCCCAGGATCAACGCGAGGAAGCACTGGCAATCGCTGTCGCCTTACGGAAAGCCCTGGAGACCAAAGGCAAGACTGCGGCGCTGACCACCCCGGATCGAAATCTGGCCCGCCGGGTAGCAGCAGAATTACGCCGCTTCAATATAATGGTCGACGATTCCGGCGGCACCCCATTGTCCTCAAGTGAAGCATTCAGATTTGCCCTGCTATTGCTGAAAGCCGCGTTTGGCAAGGGTGATGCCGTGGCGGTGACAGCACTTTTCAAGCATCCGCTTCTGTGTGGTGATGCCGACAGTAATACTTCCATGCTAGCCCGCCTGTTCGAGCTTGTTGTTCTGCGCGATGCCATAAGCGTTCCGAAACCGGGACACTTCGAAACCACGATCGAGTTGAGGCGGAAAGTACTTGAATCCAATCCCCACGCACCGGCGCGGTTCCGTATTTTGACGGATGAAGCGTGGCGGGAATTGACGGAAATGGCGCTTGATATTGAGCGCGCCATGGAACCGCTGTCGACATTGATAGATACAGGAAAGGTCGCCCTGGGATCTGCGTTGGCGGCATTGCGCGATTCGCTTGAGAGGTTTTCAGCGCTTAGGACCGAGAACCAACCTGCTGCGATATCAGAAGAATTTACCCTGGTTTTCGAGTTTCTGGATGATTTTTCTAGTGCTGAAGGAACGGATCTGGTCGTTCATCCAGCCGAAATCAGTGGAATTCTCGGCGCTTTTGCAGAGAATGTGACCTATCAGCAGACTGGTCAGACGCATCCGCGCCTGTCTATCTGGGGTCCGCTTGAGGCGCGGCTGCAGTCGGTTGATCTGATGGTACTTGGCGGATTGAATGAGGGAGTCTGGCCGGCACCCGGCAAGAATGATCCTTTTCTCAATCGCTCGATGAAAGCCGCCTTGGGAATGGCATTGCCGGAGCGGAGGATCGGACTAAGCGCCCATGATTTTCAACAATTAAGCGGCCATGACGAGGTTATTTACAGCCGGGCGTTAAGGTCGGCAAATGCACCGACGATCGCTTCGCGCTGGCTACAGAGATTGATGACAGTAGCCGGTGCTGAAGAAGCGAAAAAAATACGCGAGCGGGGTCAATATTTCCTCGATCTGGCCAGAATGCTGGATGCTTCTGCCGGTGACACCGGCGAACCAGAAAGATTTCCGGGTCGACCATGCCCGAAACCTGCCGTTCAGCTTCGACCAACGCGGCTGTCGATTACAGAAATTGAGAAATGGATACGCGATCCCTATGCGATTTTTGCCCGTCATGTTCTTGGACTGACACCCTTACCGCCGCTCGTCAGGCAGGCCGACCCCTTGTTGAAGGGTTCTGTGTTTCACAAGATTCTGGAGCGTTTTGTCGAGGAGGAGAATGCTGGCGATCCGAAGAAACGAATTTTGGAATTAGCCAATCAGACTTTCCGTGATTTTGGCGTACCTCGTGACGTTGCGGGCGTCTGGCAGGCGCGTTTTGACGAAATCGCAGAAAATTTCATCAAGTGGGAAATTGACCGGGCGGATACGATCCAGAAAAGTTATTGTGAACTGAGCGGAAAAATCACCTTCGGCGATACCGGTTTCGAACTGCGCGGTCGGGCAGACCGAGTCGACGTCACCAAGGATGGCAGCTTTACGGTGCTTGACTACAAGACCGGATCAAATCCGTCGAAAAAACAGGCGCGAACGTTCTCGCCGCAATTGGCGCTGGAGGCGAAGATGGCGCAGCTGGGCGCTTTCGTGATCCCGGAAGAGGCAAGCGCTGGCGCGCTAGGCTATGTTCGCCTCAGGCCCGACGACCAGCAGAAGGTTGATTGGATCAGCGGAAGCGGGGATGGTCTCAGCGCGCAGGAATTGGCTGACGACGCCTGGGCAAGGCTGGGCCAGATGATCCAGGCCTATACGAATCCAGACCAGGGCTATCAATCGCGCCGAGCGCCATTTCTGGAGGCCGATATCACCGGCGATTATGATCACCTTGCCAGGACACGGGAATGGATGGTGCTGTCTGACGGCGATGGAGAAGAGGATGGCTGAACACAAGGCTATCCCCGCGACGACGCGGCATAATCAAGCGCTGGCGACAGATCCGAGCCGTTCTGCCTGGGTGACGGCCAATGCCGGCTCGGGAAAGACCTATGTGCTTTCGCGACGCGTCATCCGGCTGATGCTTGATGGCGTTGCGCCGGCGCAAATCCTTTGCCTTACCTTCACCAAGGCCGCGGCAGCTGAAATGTCCAACCGCATATTCGAGACCCTGTCTGAATGGATAGGCCTGAATGATGCTAAACTATCGACTGCATTGGAAGACCTGCTGGAGCGGCGGCCGACCCATACCGAGTTTGAACGGTCGCGAACGCTGTTTGCGCTCGCGCTCGATACGCCAGGCGGATTGAAAATCCAGACCATTCACGCATTTTGCGAAGCGTTGCTCCACCAGTTTCCACTGGAAGCAAACATGTCCGGCCATTTTCAGGTAATCGAGGCCGATGCGCAGGACGAACTCATTGAATTGGCTCGCGAGCAGGTATTTTCAGAAATGGAACCCGGCGGCGGAAGCGAACTTCAAGACGATCTTGAAGCCTTGCTTCGATCCGCCTCTGATGCGGCGATCGACAAGGCACTTGCAGAACTCATCGACAGGAGGCACGCGTTTCTATCCTGGATGGATGGTGATCCGGAAGCAGCAATCGAACAGCTATGGCAGGTATTGGGACTGAAACAGGGAACCAGCCGGAAGGAAATCATCGAAACAGGATTTTCCGAAAGCAGATTTGACCCGGATCATCTGGCCGGGCCTGTAGCGACTGCCCTTGCCGCGGGGGGCGCGAGCAACATCCGATTTGTGGAAGCTGCAAACAGCGGTCCGGATCCGCAAGATATGCTGGAAAAGCGGGTGAATTGCCTTCTTACGCAGAAACTGGAGCGACGAAAATCTGCGGTGACGAAGGCGGTGCTGGATCAGCATGGGGAACTTGCAGAGGTTATCGATCATGAAACGGAATTGACCCTGCAGGTCTGCGAGAAGCTCAAGGCGCTGCATCTTCTCAAGGCATCGCAGGCGCTGTTTATCGTTGGTAACAACATCCTGACCAACTATCAGCACCTTAAGAATGCCCACGGACTGGCAGATTTCGATGATCTGATCCAGTCCGCAGCGAAATTGCTGACACGCTCCGACATCCAGCAATGGGTCCGGTACAAGCTGGATGCGGGAATAGATCATGTGCTTGTCGACGAAGCGCAGGATACAAGCCCCGATCAATGGGCGATCATCAATGCAATCACGGATGAATTTCACACCAAAATCGAAGCGGGCAGCAAGAATCGATCCATTTTTGTGGTCGGCGACGAAAAACAATCCATCTATTCCTTCCAGGGCGCCGATCCGCATGAATTTGCAGAGCAGGCGCATACCCTTGAAAAAAAGTCCCTGGACTTCAATCAGCCGTTTTCAAGAGTTCCGCTTGACCTTTCCTTCCGGTCCTCGCCGGACATTCTGGATGCGGTAGACAAGGTGTTCTCAATCGACGAGAACTTTCGTGGCCTTAGCCAGATGGATGGCGAGACTATTCACGAGTCGATTTTTCAAAACAGGGCCGGTGAGGTTCAGATCTGGCCACTTTACGGAAAGAAGAAATCCGACGAGCAGACCTCCTGGTATGCGCCGGTCGACGCCACCGAAAACGATGACCCGGCAATCTTGCTGGCGCGCCGGATTGCTACAACAATCCGGAAATGGCTGAAGGATGAAGCTTGGCTGTCGGTCAAGGATCGGGTTATCACAAGCGGTGACATTCTCATCCTGGTTCGGCGCCGGGACAAATTTACCCGAGCGGTATTGCGGGAGCTTAAGCGGCAAGGTCTTGCCATTGCAGGAGCCGACCGGCTGGATTTGACCGAACATATTGCAATCGAAGATCTCATGGCATTAGGGCGGTTCACCTTGATGCGCGAGGACGATCTTTCGCTTGCCGGCGTACTGAAAAGTCCGCTTTTCGGTTTTGATGATGATTTGCTGACCAAGATTGCCGCAGAACGGGGTGATGCCAGCCTGTTTACCCAGATGGAGATTGTTGCGGAAAAGGGATCTTCGGAATTTTCATCGAGAATAGCCGAAACGGTGCAAAGGCTGAAATCTCTGGAGGCATTGGCAAGAACCGTCAGGCCATATGAATTCTTTGCCCATTTGCTTGGCCGGGAAGGCGGTCGCAAGGCGTTCATTTCTCATTTGGGCAAAGAGGTCGAAGACGTACTCGATGCCTTCTTGCAGGCGGCGCTTGATCATGAACGTTCCGGCGGAAACGGGTTGGAGGATTTCTTGATCCTGCTGGAAAATTCGCCACCGGAAATCAAGCGGGAAGTCGACACAAAAACCGATGAAATACAGGTAATAACGGTGCATTCTGCAAAGGGACTGGAAGCGCCGGTTGTATTTCTGGTCGATCCCTGCTCCCCGGCATTCATCCCCGCACACCGGCCGGCCATAATGCAGATTGCGGACCAGAAAAAAAGCTCTGCTTTTGTATGGCTTCCTGAAGCGAAATTTGGCGTCGTCCAGACAGATGCAGAACTTGCAGAAATCCGGAACAAGGCAGAAGAAGAATATCGCCGGCTGCTTTACGTGGCCATGACCCGTGCGTCCGATCGGCTGATCATCTGCGGTTGGCACGGCGTGAAGCCAATCAAACATGATCATTGGCACAGCATGGTCAGCCGCACCCTCGACGAAGATGCGTTACAGGTAAGTGTGGAAGGTGAATCTGAATATCTGGTCTGGCACAGTCCCGACAGGTCGATTACGCGCGAGAACCAGCGCAAAACCTCGATTGAAGAAAAAGCGGCCCCCTCTAAAATCATGGATTTACCGGACTGGCTTACCGGAGATGCGTCACTCGAGACGAAGCCGATACCGTCGCTTGCGCCATCGCAAATTCCGGTTGTTCATGACAGCATTGATGTGCCAATCGGCTGGTCAACCGGTGGTTCCGAACCGTCCGAGACAGATACGGATGCGCTTGAGAAGGGATTGGCCGTTCACCGATTGCTGGAAATATTGCCGTCCATTGATGCCGAGGTTCGAGAAGAATTTGCGGTTGAGTGGTTGAAGTCGAATTTACCGGGAGAAAATGATCGCAATATCGATAACCTGGCAACAAGCATTTCCAAGGTCATTGCAAATGAGGCGCTGGCGCCGCTATTTGGTCCGGAAAGCCAGGGTGAAACGGTGGTTACCGGATTTGTGACGCTGGCCGGCGAAAAAGCGCGAATCACCGGTAGAATTGACCGGCTTGCAAATTGCCAAGACCGGGTAATTCTTGCCGATTACAAGACCAATGCCTCTCCGCCCAGATCGATTGAGGCGGTGCCGGCCGGATATGTTCAGCAATTGGCGCTTTACCGACAGGTTCTGAAGCAAATTCAACCGGATAAGGCGGTTGAATGCATGTTGATCTGGACCGAGGACGGATCGGTTACCGTGCTCCCCGAAGCAGAACTTGAGCGTGCATTTTCGAGCATAACAATGGATTGAACTGCCTATCCTTGACGCAGCGGTTCGTGATACCTACCTTCGCAACAAGCTATGAATTTCCCCCCAAAATGCTGCAGGGCGTTGCATGCAGCATCTTCAAGAACTGTTAAAGGAGCCGTCGATGGCAACCGTCAAAGTCGATAATGAGAATTTCAAATCGGATGTGCTTGAATCCGATGTGCCTGTCGTCGTGGACTTCTGGGCCGAATGGTGTGGCCCCTGCAAAATGATCGCACCTAGTCTTGAAGAAATTGCCGATGAAATGGGCGATGCCGTCAAGATCACCAAGCTGAACATTGACGAAAACCCGGATCTGGCCGCTCAATATGGGGTACGCTCAATTCCCACGCTTGTTCTGTTCAAGGGTGGCGAGCCGGCCTCCATGCAGGTCGGTGCAAAACCCAAATCAGCCCTGGCAGACTGGATCAAGGAAGCCAGCTGAATCAACAAATTTTCAGATAATTCAAAACCCGGGCGATCTGTCCGGGTTTTTTGTTTCCGGAGTTTACTGCGGCAGCGTGTTGTTGGCGCGCAAAACATCGCCGACAAGGTATAGCGAGCCGCTAATCAAGATACGCGCAGGTTCTCCGTTCGCCAATAATCCGGTCACCGCTTCAAGCGCATCTGCGACCGAAAGGCATGTCGAAGCCGGCAGGCCTGCCGAGTTTACGATTTCGGTCAATTGACGCGGTTCGATACCGGCATCGGTTCCGGGTACCGGCACGGTGAACACGCGTTCGGCGATCCCTTCAAAAGACTGGAAATAGCCTTTAGGATCCTTGGTATTCAGCATGCCGGCAATCAGGAAAACTGGCATCGGGGCGCGTTCGTCGAGATCTGCCAGGAAATGCGAAATGACCATGCCGGCGCCGGGATTATGACCGCCATCTATCCATATTTCCACCGGCGATCCGCTCGCCTTGGCCAGGTGACGTTGCAGATCTCCCGGTTTCAAGCGCTCCATCCGGCCAGGCCAATGCACGGTTTCCATCGCCTGTTCAAACGCGTTCTCCGAAATGTCGAACTCGGAAATACGCAAGGCTGCAATCGCGCTCGCCGCATTGGCCAACTGATGCGCACCTGAAAGACGGGGTAAGGGCAGGTCGAGGAGACCAACCTCGTCCTGATATACAAATCTGCCGCTTTGTTCGAAAAAGGTAAAATCCTGTCCTGCGACAAAGGCAGGCGAACTACGCGAAAGGGCTGCTTCTTCAAGTACTGCCTGAACGATATCAACCTGCGGACCAATGACGACATCACATTCCGGCTTGATTATGCCCGCCTTTTCGGCGGCAATCAGTTCAAGTCGATCGCCGAGGTAGGATTGGTGATCCAGTGCGATGTTGGTGATGATGCTGGCCTTCGGTTTCGCGATGACATTGGTCGCATCAAAGCGTCCGCCAAGACCGGTTTCGATTAGGCAGCATTGAGCCGGATGTTCGGAAAACAGCAGGAACATGGCTGCGGTCAAAATCTCGAAAATTGTAATCGGCGCATCGCCATTGGCTTGGGTGACACGCTCGACCGCCGCTTCAAGTGCCGCGTCGGATACCAAAGTTCCGCCGGCAGGAGAACCGATCCGAAACCGCTCGTTCCAACTGACCAGATGCGGCGAGGTATGGACATGCACTGCATAGCCCGCCGCCTCAAGCATGGCGCGGCAAAATGCGATCGTAGACCCTTTGCCATTGGTGCCGGCAACATGGATCGTCGGCGGAATCTTCAGATGCGGATCATCAAGCCTGGCCAATACCGACCTGATACGATCCAGCGACAGATCATATCCCTTGGGGTGTATTGTCGAGAGATTTTCGATCAGCGCATCAGCAGTCATTTACCGTGTCCAATCAGGAATGATGCAGCCGAACAGGCGCGTCTCAGGCAGACACGGATGCTTGCTGTTCAGAAAGTTCAGCGGGGGGTGATTGATCTCCTGAAGAGCCTGAAGGATCATGGCCAAGGAGGATGGGTTCCGGTTTCTTGTGAATCAATATCGCAATCAAACGATTGATCGTTTCCTTCAATTCCTTGCGATGAACAACCATGTCGACCATGCCATGTTCCAGCAGATATTCCGCCGTCTGGAAATCTTCTGGCAGTTTTTCACGAATGGTCTGTTCGATCACCCGGCGGCCGGCAAAACCGATCACCGCACCTGGTTCGGCAATGTGGACATCGCCCAGCATGGCGTAGGAGGCGGAAACGCCACCGGTAGTCGGATTTGTGAGTACCACGATATAGGGGCAACCTGCTTCCTTGAGCAATTCGACCGCCACGGTGGTGCGCGGCAATTGCATCAATGACAAGATGCCTTCCTGCATCCGTGCACCGCCGGAAGCAGCAAACAGGACCACCGGCAGTTTGTCATTGGTGGCAATTTCCATTGCCTTGATAATCATCTCTCCGGCGGCCAAGCCGAGGGAACCGCCGATGAAACGCATATCGTGCACGATAGCGACCATCTCGATGCCGCCCGACTTTCCACGAGCGGCAAGGATGGAATCGTCCATTTCCGTATTTCGGCGATGCTCCTTGAGCTTGTCGGCATATTTGGTCTTGTCGCGGAATTTCAACGGATCAGCAGCGACTTCCGGCTGTTCGATCTGCTCATATTCGCCGTCGTCAAAAAAGTACTCCAGGCGCTCAACCGCGGTAATGCGCATGTGATAGTCGGAGGCAGGAATCACCCCCATATTCGCGACCAGATCCTTGTGGAAAACCATTTCTCCGGTCTCGGGACATTTCACCCAGAGGTTTTCCGGCATGTCCTTACGTTGCAGGAGGCTCGAAATCTTTGGTCGAACGTAGTTGGTAATCCAGTTCATTTTCCGGTGAATCCCTTAGTTTCAAAAGCGGGACGGCAATGTGCCGCCGAATATGCAATCAGACTCAGTAAACTAGTCAAAAGGTATGGCCAAAACAGGCCCGGTTCAAGCTGCCGGCAAATGCGAAACCTGATGAACTCCCTGTGCAAGCTGCCGGACCAGGCCGGTAACAGCATCCACGGTTTCTCCAGTTGCCTTGCCTTCGCCATCCAGGCTCTTGGCAATGGCGGTAACCAGGGCGGATCCAACCACAACGCCATTGGCTACTTCGCCAATGGCTCGCGCCTGTTCGGCGGTCTTGACTCCAAAGCCGACTGCTACCGGCAGGCTTGTCGCCGATTTGATGCGTGCAACGGATGCACCAACGAGTGCTGGATCAGGTGCAGCCGCGCCGGTAATCCCGGTAATCGAGACGTAGTAGACAAAGCCGGAAGTATTCTGGAGAACCCTTGGCAGGCGCTTTTCATCGGTGGTGGGAGCAGCCAAGCGGATGAAGTTTATGCCATATTCCATTGCCGGAATGCACAATTCCTCGTCGGCCTCGGGCGGCAGATCAACGATGATCAAGCCGTCGACACCGGCATTGGCCGCTTCTTCCAGGAACCGCTCATTGCCATAGATGTAGATCGGATTGTAATAGCCCATCAAGATAATCGGCGTGTCATTGTCACCTTTTCGAAACTCACGAACCATGCCAAGTGTCTTGGCCATGGTTTGACCGCTTTCAAGCGCGCGTTGACCGGCGAGTTGGATGGCTGGTCCGTCTGCCATGGGGTCGGAGAACGGCATTCCCAACTCTATTAGGTCGGCACCTGCTTCCGGCAGCGATTTCAGGATTTCAAGCGAGGTATCGAGATCAGGATCGCCGGCGGTGACAAAGGTAACGAGTGCCGGGCGCCCGGCTTCCTGGAGATCGGCGAAACGGGTGTCGATGCGCGTCTGCTTTTTGCTACTCATACAATCGATCCTACATATCGAAGCCAAGGTGCTTGGATACAGCGAAGACGTCCTTGTCGCCGCGTCCGCACAAATTCATTACGATAATCTCGTCCTTGCCCATTTTCGGGGCGCGTTTGACCAATTCGGCAAGCGCATGGGAGGGTTCAAGTGCGGGAATAATCCCCTCGATGCGGCACAGAAGCTGAAATGCCTCCAGCGCCTCGTCGTCCATGATGGGGACATATTCAACCCGGCCGGTATCCTTCAACCAGGAATGTTCCGGTCCGATGCCCGGATAGTCGAGACCTGCGGAGATCGAATGACCTTCCTTGATCTGTCCATCGCCGTCCTGCAACAAGAACGTGCGATTGCCGTGCAGGACGCCCGGAGAACCGGCCGTCAATGACGCGCAATGTTCCTCGCCCTCCAATCCGTGGCCACCGGCTTCGACCCCGACAATGGCGACATCCTTGTCGTCAAGGAAGGGATGAAACAGGCCGATGGCATTGGATCCGCCGCCAACGCAGGCGATCAGCATGTCGGGCAAACGCCCTTCGGCTTCCATCAGTTGGGATTTGACCTCACGGCCGATGACCGACTGAAAATCGCGGACCAGTTCCGGATAGGGATGCGGGCCGGCTGCAGTACCGATCAGATAGTAGGTATCTTCAACATTGGTGACCCAATCACGCAATGCCTCGTTCATGGCGTCCTTCAGCGTACCGGCACCGGCCGTTACCGGAACGATTTCGGCACCCAGCAATTTCATGCGAAAGACGTTTGGTGACTGACGTTCGACATCGGTTTTGCCCATATATACTACGCAGGGGTAGCCAAAACGCGCAGCAACCGTTGCTGCAGCCACGCCATGCTGGCCAGCACCGGTCTCGGCAATAATGCGGGTTTTGCCCATGCGCTTGGCGAGCATGATCTGACCGAGACAATTATTGATCTTGTGGCTTCCGGTATGATTGAGCTCATCCCGCTTGAAGTAGATTTTCGCTCCGCCCAGATGATTCGTCAGCCGCTCGGCATAATATAGGGGCGAGGGCCTGCCGGTGTAATGCTTGTTTAGCTGTTGCAGATCCGCGTGAAACTCGGGATCGTTTTTTGCATCATTATAGGCCTGCTCAAGATCCAGAATCAGCGGCATGAGCGTTTCGGCAACATAGCGACCACCGAAAATACCAAAATGACCTTCTTCGTCCGGGCCAATCTTGTAGGAATTGGGTTCTATAGGCTTTGTCACGCTTCCTGCCTTTTCTTCTGGGTTTTCAGCATTGGTCGGCGGTTCTTCGACAACTGCTCCGAATGGGTTCATGCAGCCTTGTTATTGGCCAATTGCCGTACCTTGTCGAGAAATTCCGTAATCTGCCGGTTATCCTTGATGCCGGGTGCAGTTTCAACACCGGATGACACATCAAGTCCGCCAGCATTCGACAATTTAAGGGCATCTTCCACATTATCAATGTTTATGCCACCGGAAAGCATGTAGGAGATCTCCCGGTCAAGGGAATCTAGGATTGACCAGTCAAATGCGACGCCATTTCCACCTGGCAAATCGGAACCGGCCGGTGGTTTGGCATCAAGCAGCAATTTGTCTGCGACATTCAACCAAGGCGTGATTTTCTTAAGATCATCGGATTCCCGGATGGCAAAGGCCTTCATTACCGGGATCTTGTACTTTTGCTTCAGCGCGCGCACCCGTTCCGGCGTTTCCTTTCCGTGAAGCTGCAAAATGCCGGGATTAATCGCCGCGACGATCTCGTCGAGAAAATCATCATCGGCATCAACGGTAACCGCAACGATTACCGCTTCATCGCCGATACCAGCAGCTAGTTCGGCTGCCGCCTGCGGTGTGACATTGCGCGGGCTTTTCTCAAAGAAAATGAAGCCCAAATGGGTCGCGCCGCCGGATAAAGCTGCTTTGATGCTTTCAGGCGTCGACAAGCCACATATTTTGACGTCAAGTCCGGACATTTCTCTTCTTTGTTGCGATGTCTGTTTCTGGAGATGTAGGTGCCAGAAATCTTTTCAAGAGTCTATCTTTTGGCGAATGCGGCCAAACGTGCTCAGGGCAGGGATACCGCATGCAAGGCAGCACCATTTTTCCGAAGCCAAGCCTTGTGCCGCTCCATTTCCGGGCAAAGCTTGCGGACCAGGTCCCAAAATGCCCTTCCGTGATTCATTTCACGCAGATGGGCGACTTCATGGGCGGCCAGATAATCAAGCACTTCGGGCGGCGCCATCACAATCCGCCAAGAAAAGGATAGCGTTCTGGTGGTCGAGCAGGACCCCCACCGGCTGGCTGTATCGGTTATACGAATTGCACGCGGCCTCACCCCGACGGTTGCGGCATGCAGATTGACGGCCTCGTCCAGACGCGATCTGGCCTGCCTTTTCATGAATGCCAGCAGTTTACGGCCGCGCGAAGCGCCCTCGCCCGGGATTTTCAGGACCGG
>JANQQM010000002.1 GCA_028289365.1 Salaquimonas sp.
TTGAAGGTTCCAGCATCGGAATTGAACTGATTCCGAAATCAGCTTCGCCATTTGCCACCGCTTCCGCTACCTCATTGGCGGCGAGATCCAGAATACGAATGCGGGCTGCATTTCCCTCGGCTTGAAATTTCCCGATGGCGCGGGTGAGCAGTCCCGGCACAACCGTTGGAATAGTCGCAATCGTTATCGTCTGGGCGCGTTGATAGGCATAGGCAGCGCTTTCATCCCGCATGGCGCGCGACGTCTCTTGCGCGTCCTGCAACATCGATTCAGCACGAATTTGGAGTCGCTTCGCCGCAAGGGTTGGCCGCACATCGCGTGTGGTTCGTTCAAAAAGCAGCGAACCAAGTGCCTCCTCCAGCTTGTGTATCCGGCGTGATACCGAGGATTGCGACAGTCCCAGCCGCTCTGAAGCCAAATGAAACGAACCGGTTTCCTTGACGGCCAGAAACGCTTCAAGATCGTGGAAATCGAAATTAATCCGCATAACGCATTAATCTCAAAGAAAATTGCATTGGTCAACTTAACGGCGAAGTGGTAGCCACATCCCAACAAGGGAGCAAATGTGCAGACAGACCCAGACATTGTTGTAATCGGAGGCGGCAACGCTGCACTTTGCGCGGCTATTACGGCCGCGGAAGCAGGTGCTCGCGTCACGATTCTGGAAGCTGCGCCAAAGCCTTACCGCGGCGGTAATTCAAGGCACACGCGGAATTTCCGTTGCATGCATGATGGACCCTTGGGGCCGCTCATCGAGAGCTATACCGAAGACGAATATTTTGACGACCTCATGAAAGTAACGGGCGGCAAGACGGACGAATTTCTCGCCCGCATGGTCATCAGGACTTCGGAGGAATGCCTGCCGTGGATGGAGGCGCATGGCGTACGATTTCAACCATCCTTGTCCGGCACGCTTTCGCTTGCACGAACCAACGCGTTCTTCTTGGGTGGCGGCAAGAGCCTTGTAAACGCCTATTACAGAACCGCGGACGGATTGGGGGTCACCGCTAATTACGAAGCGCCGGTCACTCATCTGGAGATGGAAGACGATCGCGTTGTCAGAGTGGATTATACGTCAAACGGAGAAAGTAAGAGCCTCACGCCGAAGGCCGTGATTGTTGCCTCAGGTGGATTCCAGGCTGATACCGATTGGCTTGCAAGGGCATGGGGACCGGCTGCCAGGAACTTCCTGATACGGGGAACACCTTATAATCGTGGCGTGGTGCTTTCTGATCTTCTGGATCAAGGGATTGAGCAGGTCGGCGATCCGACCCAATGTCATGCGGTGGCGATTGACGGACGGGCGCCGAAATTCGATGGCGGGATCGTCACGCGCCTCGACTGCGTTCCGTTCTCGATCGTGGTGAACAAGAACGCCGAGCGCTTCTATGACGAAGGTGAAGATGTCTGGCCCAAGCGCTATGCCATCTGGGGTCGCCTGGTCGCCGCCCAGCCTGACCAGGTCGGCTATGCGATCATTGACTCCAAAGCCATAGACTTGTTCATGCCTTCGGTTTTTCCGCCGATCAAGGCCGACACTCTGGAAGAACTTGCCAATAAAATGGGTCTCCCCGCCGACCGGCTGTCAAAGACGGTTTCAGAATTCAACAGTGCCTGTGGTGATGTTTCAAGGTTCCACGCGACCGAATTGGATGGTGTTGCGACATCAGGTCTGACACCCGCAAAGACCAATTGGGCAAGACCGATCGATCAACCGCCTTATTACGGGTATTCGCTTCGCACCGGCGTTACCTTCACTTATCTCGGCCTAAAGGTTGATGAACGTGCGCAATGCGCGGCAGGCAATCGGGCAATCTCCAATCTCTGGGCTGCCGGTGAAACCATGGCCGGGTCAATCCTCGGACAAGGCTATCTGGCGGGATTTGGCATGACAATTGGAACCGTGTTCGGACGCATTGCCGGAAAGGAGGCTGCGGCTTATGCAGGCTGAACTGATCAATGAAGCGCGGCGGCAAGCCGAAATCTGCAATGCATGCCGCTATTGCGAAGGATATTGCTCGGTATTTCCATCGCTACACGCGCATCGAACATTCAGCGATGGCGACATCACGCAATTGGCGAACCTCTGCCACAATTGCCGAGGCTGCTACTATGCCTGTCAGTACACCACACCACATGAATTCAACCTGAACCTGCCAAACGCATTGGCAGAAGTACGGCTGGACAGCTGGAAGGCACTTGCCTGGCCAAGGGGGTTCGGTGCACTGTTCGACAGGTCAGGCATGGTAATCGGTGCCGGATTAGTTGTGACCTTTGCATTGTTGTTTGCGCTCGCCCAGGCACTGCGACCGGAAAGCGGCGCCGGCTTTTATGCTTACATGTCCCATGGCCTGATGGTTGCAATCTTTACACCTGCATTCCTTCTGCCCCTGGCGGCGATTGGCGTATCGCTTCGTCATTATTGGAAAATGGTCGGTGGCGGCCCGCTGGCAATCAGTGATGTCTGGGCGGCCTGCAAGAGTGCCGGGCGGATGAAAAATCTGGATGGCGGCCATGGAGACGGATGCAATTTCGAGGATGAAGACCGCTTCAGCCAGGCCCGAAGACATTTCCATCAGGCGACATTATATGGCTTCCTGCTTTGTTTTGCTGCGACTTCGGCCGGAACCATCATGCATTACCTGTTTGGAATGGAAGCCCCCTATGGTCTCTTCAGCCTACCGAAACTCTTAGGTGTTCCGGGCGGCATTCTTCTTTGTCTCGGTACGGCGGGCCTTGCATGGCTAAAGACAAAGGCAGACCGGCATCTCGGCGCTCCGGAGGTGTGGGGTGGTGAAATGGCTTTCGTGCTCCTGCTTTTTGCGGTCAGCGCCACGGGGTTGGCGCTCTATGCGGCAACCGGAACGGCAGCGGTGGCCTGGCTGCTGCCAATCCATCTGGCGACCGTGCTGACATTCTTCCTTCTCACGCCCTACTCCAAAATGGCGCATGGCTTCTTCCGGATGGCCGCTGTTGCCAAGGATGCGCAGGAATTGCGATTACGAGGTGGCTAAGTTCCAACCTTAGCCTCCTACTGGATTGAATTGCGAATTGAAACCGCCAATCAGACCGCTTCAGGTTCCCAGCCTGTATTACAAATCGGTAACTTGCCAACGTGTCGTACCAGGAATATTGGAGGAGCATTGGACATGTAATCGCGGGCGATCTTGAGCGATGAAGTCATTCTTTTCATCTCCATATTTTTTCTGGGCCATATTGGCGATTCCTTCTGTGCCGATGATTGCCGGCCTGGCCAGCGGATCTGCCAATTCGGAATCGCTACTGCGCCCGACCGGTGAGTTCGCTGCCCGTTTCATGATCATCGCGATGATGATCACACCGCTAAGGATGATGTTTCCGAAGGCAAACTGGCTGCTGTGGTTGGCGCGGCGCAGGCGTTATCTTGGGGTGGCCGCCTTTGGTTACGCTCTACTGCATACGCTGCTCTATATCGTGGATATGGGGTCGCTGCAGCTCATGCTGGATGAGTTCTTTGCAATCGGTATCTGGACCGGTTGGGCAGCCTTTGTGCTGTTTGTTCCGCTGGCCATCACCAGTAATGACTGGTCACAGCGGATAATGCTGTCGAGATGGAAACAGCTCCAGCGCCTGGTCTATCCAGCAGCGGTTCTGACTCTGGTTCACTGGATCTTCGTGCACAACAACCTGGGACCGGCACTCGTTCACTTCATTCCGCTGGCACTGCTGGAAGCCTACCGCATTTGGCGAAATCTATCCGCTGGCGGTGATCCAAATCCACAAGCCCTCAAATCCTAACATTACAGGTGAAAAGTATGTTCAAACCATTTCTATTTGTTTCAGCTTTTGTACTCGGACAGGCATTGATTTCTCCAGCTGTCGCTACCGGACTGATGACCTGTGATGCAGGTGATGCGTCGGGATGGAAAACCATGGATCAGCTGGAAGCAAAAATGAAGGATGATGGCTGGACAGTGCGGCGTATCAAGGAAGATGGCGGATGTTATGAAGCCTACGGAACTTCACCCGAAGGCAAGCGGGTGGAAGCCTATTTTCATCCCGTAACGCTCGAAATGCTTTTGATGGCTCAAAGGGGCCAGGTGCTGTTCCGCAAGGAAAACTAATCCTGCCGACGGCTTGACTTCGTGGCGTTGCACCCTGTTGGATAACCGTAGCGGTCAATCAACGGAGTTTGCAGATGCGAAGTCTACTGCTGTTTTTCATTTGCGTGTTAATGGCCAGTCAGGCGATTGCCCAGGAATCAGCACCTTTTGCCTCATTCGACGTAGCAAGCGAACCAGGCCTCAGGGATCCTCATGACCTAGCGATAGGCCCCGATGGGCGTTTATATGTGGCTGATAAACTTGCTAACCAGATCACCATTCTGGACCCCGATACACTTGAGATTCTAGGTGCTGTGGAGACCGGAAGCCTTCCTAATGTTCGGGATGTTTCGTTCGGTCCTGACGGCAAAGCGATCGTTGCCGTGACAGGATTGAGCACGGTTCTGGTCTATCCTGAGATGTCAATGAAACCCGGAGAGCCGGAAGCTGCGCTTGCTGCCGCTGGAACCGAAGGTGCACTTGCCCATTCCAGCGGCAGGATTTATGCGATGGCCAGTCGGTCAGGTACCCTGATCGCCTATCAGGGTGGTGAAGCGGTGGCATTTGCGGAAGGCCATTTCGGCGCCCATGACGTCGAAGAAGCGCCAGATGGCGGCGTCTGGGTGGCGGACAATTTCAATCGGCGCCTGGTCAAGTATTCTCCGGATCTCGAGAAACTAATAACAATTGACGATCCAAAGTTTGGTTTTGTTGGCCCTCGATATCTGGATGTAGACAGCTTCGGCCGTTTGATCGTGGCCGACCAGGATGCCCATCGTATCTTGATGATTGACCCGGACGGTCCGGATGGGGGCACGCTGCTCGGTGTTCTCGGCGACGGTGTGCCGGGAATTGGACCAAACAAATTCGATGATCCCGAAGGTGTCTATGTTGATGGCAGCCGGTATTATTTCTCCGACTCCGATAATAACCGGATCGTGCGTTATTCCGTTGTCACAAACTGATTAGTCATGAAGCTTTGGCCTGCGGCACTCGGAATTTCTTTGCCGAACATGCCAGAACTCTCAACTGACTATATTCCCTAAACCTTAGTTATAGACCCGATCATATCAACCTTTGAGCAATGGCTGCCCGCGCCAGCGGTTCCTAGCTGACGACCACCGGCATGAAACCGGAACAGCAATCTTGCAAAGGAAACTGATATGAACACTCTACTGAAAACCACCCTCGTCGCTGCCGCGGTCATCGCCCCTACCTGGGTCATGGCATCCATGAATGCTGGCGACGTTGCAGGGAAGTCGGAAGCCGAAATTCGTTCCAGCCTGGAATCAGCCGGTTATCAGATAAAGAAAATCGAAACCGAGGATGATGAATTCGAGGTCTATGCCGAGCTTAATGGCAAGCTTTACGAATTGGAGATTTCAGCTAATACCGGTGAAATTACCGAAATTGAGCTGGAAGACGATGAAGAATGCGATGACGATTGATCGTCTTTATTGGTATTGAATTAAGATGATCCAAGCGACAAGGTGGCAAATCAGCGTGGTTTGCCACCTTGTTTACAACTGGAATATCGACAATGAAGAATTCGCCTACCGCCCTCTATATACTCTTCGCACTTCAAGCATTTTGTGCCCTGTTTTTTCTGGCAGATGCAGTCGGGGATTTTCTCGGACATGAAGATATCGCAGGCGTGGGAGATTCGGATACATTCGAATATATGGTGGCGGCAGCCTTGACCCTCAGCGTCATTTACACCGGTCGCCAGATCTTGAGTATGCTCGATCATCAAAAACGGATCGAGAACCAGTTGCGAGCGGCTTCCAGCGCCTTTCACGAGTTGCTTGAGGAACATTTTGACGAATGGAAACTCACTCCCTCCGAACGTGATGTCGCCTTGCTGGCGATAAAGGGGCTATCAATTTCCGAGATGGCAAAGGTCCGCGAGACGCGGGAAGGCACCGTCAAAACCCAGTGCAATGCGATCTACAAGAAAGCCGGTGTGGAAAGTCGAACCCAACTGATCAGCCAGTTTGTGGAAGAACTAATAGAAGTGCCGGACCGTGTAGCCGCATGAGCGGACAGGATGAGATTACCCAATCACAAATTGCGTTCGATCGCCCGGAGCAGATTGAAACGCGTCTTGCCTGTATTGCCGCCGAGCGAGATTACAAATCTCACAAGCCCATGATCGGAAGTGACGGCATAACCAGCAAGTGTCTTGACCCCCGCAATGGTGCCGGTCTTGTATCTAGAACCTGCTCGGCTCTTGCGAAGCAGTTCGGCGTGCGGTTCAAACTGATCAAGCAGTTTGGCAAGACCGCGAGCGGTGAATTGATTTGAGGGGCTGATGCCGGAACCTTCTTCAAGCTTGATGTCCCTTACAAGACCATGTTCGATGAGAAGCCCACCTGCGATCTGCAGCGATTTTTCGAGACTGACCGGCTCGCCCAGCCTGTGCGCACCGATCTGAAGAAAAATCTGGTTTGCCAGGTAATTATTTGACCCGATAAGCATCAGCTTGACCAATTCGGCAAGATCACGAGATTGCTGATGGACATATACTGGCTCCAGGCCATCCGGCACCGAGCCGACTGACACATTTCCCTCAACGCTCCCGCCAGCCTTTGCAATAAATTCGGCAATCAGTTCGCCGGCATACCTAGCGCCCACGGACAGGTCATCCTGCGGCAAGCTTATTCGACCTCGACCGGAAGGGCCCCGCGCGCGAAACTGCTCGACTGCCAGCGGTGTTATCGGCGTTTGCTCTTCGGCGGAGCGTACCTTCTTGCCCGAACGCCTTGCGTGGATTGTATTGAAGTTGGCGGCTAGCGCTGAATTCGGCGCATTGTAAGACTCGCTATCTTCCTTGATGCCCGGGATGCGGAGAGCTTCAGGGAAAAGGCTTGTGTCAACGACGAGTTTCTTGAACGGTTCCTTTCCGGCTGCCTCAACGAGATTTTCTGCGAGTACAGCCAGTTCTTCTGAAACCAGAAACGGATCCCCTCCCCCACGCACATAAAGGATGCGGTCGTCATCAACGTACAAACGGGTCTCAAACCGATAGTCTCCACCAAGCACCTCCATGGCCAGCCAGGCCGTTACAATCTTGGCGACCGAAGCGGGGCTAAATGGCTCGTCCACATTTTGAGCGACCAGATCATTACCCTTTGCGTCGAGCACAAGTACAGAGCCCGACGGCGCGATGGCGGCGACTTTCTTCTTAATGTCGGCAAATGACTGGGCAGTTAGCAAGAACAGTGCGCACGCGACAGTCAGCAGACGAAACCACATGATATATCCAATCTTGATGCAGGGCTTGCAGGCATAATTAGGCAATGTACAAGTTAAGGAAAGAACAATTTCAAACTGTGACGTGATTACTGCCGGGCCGCAAGTGCAATCGGCGTCAATAGGAGGTGGCAGTTAGCATGTGGTTATCAAAACTGATCGCTGGCGTCCTGATTGCCTATTTCGGCATTGTTGCCCTGGCCTTTGTAATGCAAAACCGCATGCTGTTTCCTGCCCAGCTTGCTTCGAGCCAGCAGCATCATGGAGAAGGACCGGGTGATAGGCTGGAACTTGTGACACCGGACGGTGTGCATCTGAAAGGCGTACACATCGCGGCGGCAAAGGAGCCGGACAAAGATGCGCCGATCGTTCTTGGTTTCGGGGGCAATGCCTGGAATGGCGAAGTCGCAGCGACCTATCTGCACGCCCTGTATCCGGAGCACGATGTCGTTGTCTTTCATTATCGTGGCTATGCTCCTAGCCAAGGCAAACCCACCGCCAAGGACCTGCTTTCGGATTCCCTGCTGGTTTTTGACTACATTGAAAACCGGTTTGGTGCTCGCCCAGTCGTCGGCGTTGGCTTCAGTATTGGTTCAGGGGTGGCTGCCCATCTGGCCGCAAATCGCCAACTTGACGGACTGATATTGGTTACGCCGTTTGATTCACTGAGAGAACTTGCCGTCGGTCACTTCCCCTGGCTGCCGGTCAGGTGGCTGTTTCGTCATGACATGGAACCAGGAAGCGAGTTGAACGAGCTGTCAACGCCAGTGGCCATTATTGCCGCTGAAAATGACAATATCGTATTTCCGAACCGCACTGCTGCATTGCGCCAACAAGTCGGGAACCTTGTTCTGGATCGGACGATCGCCAATGCTGACCACAACAACATCTATGACCGCGCTGAATTTCGTGAGGCCATGGCCGAGGCGATGGCGTTGATGTCAGGCAACGCTGGATGATCATCATATTATGTCTCCCGAAACGGTCGGACCACAACTCGCTTGACTAGTAGGGGTTGCAGCCCGATTATTTGCTCGTCGATCAGCTTGTAGTTGCGCAGCAGATGGCGGTCTGTAATGAATGACGATTCAAACAGCGGCGTTGGCGGCCTTGCCTGGCCAGAAGCCTATAAAGACCTGCAGTCTCTTATTGCAGACCAGTGGGGTGTCGGAGATGAACTCTATCTCACACGCCAACTTGGCCATGGAAAATCAGGAGCGCTCGTTTATCTCGCTGATGTCACCAGCGAAAACTATGCCGGTCAGGCAATCCTCAAACTTGATCAGGCGCCTGACCCGGAACAGCAGGAAAAATCGGAAGCAGATCGTCATATTCAAGCAGCCGAGGCAGAACCGGATTTTGCCGAACGGCATCTGCCTAGGGTTGTCTATACTGCCCATGACGGAAAAAGCCTGGCTATTCTTTCGACGGTCGCCGCGCGAGGCCTGGAGTTTGTGGTGCCATGGGAGCTTTGCGACCATGACCGTCAGATCGACATTGCCAAACGATTGTCCCGTGCCCTTTTGGAAGACTGGAACCGGTCGGCGCCGTTGGCATCGGGCCTGCAATCGCCTCAAACACTCTTGCGCGGATGGCTTGGCCACCGGCTTGATGCAAAATATGGCCGACTTCGCTCTGAAGTAGCTGAAATTCTGGACCTGCCTCCAGAAGAACCAAGCTTTCTGTTTGAGGGACAATGGTACCCAAATCCAACAGCGTTTGCGATTGCTTCACTAGAGGCTGATGATCAATTAAAACTGCGTGCGTTGATTGGCCATATCCACGGAGACTTGAACGGGTTCAACGTTCTTGTAGGCAAGACCGGAGCAAACAAGGATCAGTATTTTCTGATCGATATGGCGTTTTACGAAACCCGGCAATATCTGTTTTTCGATCACGCTTATTTCTCGTTAAGCTATCTGTTGAGTGCACGCAGCCAGACGCCACCGGCGCAATGGTACAATATTTTAGAGGCTCTCTGCCCGTATGATCACCTCAGATCTAATATCGGTTTGAAGGGAGATGACGTCGGACTGGTCACGCTACTTCAGAATGTTCGCCAAGAGGTCTTCAATTGGGTTGATCGATACCAAACCAACAGGTTTTCCTATATGGACAGCCAGTTCCAGCTTGCGCAGGTCGCTGTCGGTCTGAACTTCGCCAATAAAAGGATAGATGACCGTCTCAGGCGGTATTCATTCATATATGCCGCTTCCGCACTCAAAGACTATATTCGACTGCACAATGTCGACTGGCCGATGCATGGGCCACCAATTCAACTTGAAGGCCGGCCTAAAAAATCACCTGCGCCCTCATCAACTGCTGCACAGCCTGTTGCGGAAGATTTAGCGGACGATGAAAATCCGCCGCTTCCCGAAAAACCGGCAATCGCTGTTATGGCGCTTGAAAATCAAAGCGGCGATCCAAATCAGGAAGTGCTTGCCGACGGAATGACGGACGAAATTATCCTGGAGCTTTCGCGTGTTGACTGGTTGATGGTGATCGGGCGCGGTTCGACTTTTGCCTATAAGGGCAAATCCATCGATGCCAAGCAGATAGGCAAGGAATTGGGCGTTCACTATCTGGTTGAAGGTGCTGTTCGTAGATCAAGTGATCGAATACGTGTCTCCACCCAACTAATCGATGCGCAGTCTGGCGAGCAATTATGGGCAGATCGATTTGATCGTGATCTGGATGATTTGTTCGAGCTTCAGGACGAAGTCGCCCAGGCCATCGTGGCCAATATTGAGCCCAGACTTAAATTGGCCGAACGTGAGCAAGCCAAACGCAAGGCCGGAAACATCACTCTGTGGGAGGCCTTTCAGCGTGCGATGTGGCACGTCTACCGGATCAATGATGATGATTCTGAAATTGCCAAGAATCAACTCAGGGAGCTGACCGAACATTCTCCAGGGTTTTCCGGTAGCCATGCCGCTCTCGCTATCTTGCTTTTGCGCAAGGTACTGATCGGCGAACCTGGAGATCTGCCCAATGTCCTTGCCACCGCGCAAAAACATGCGATGAGAGCGGTCGAACTGGACGACGGCAACAGTTTGGCGAGAATTGCATTGAGCCGTGTCTATCAAATCCAGGGAAAATATGATCAAGCCATCCGCGAAGCGGAAGCAGCGATTTCACTCAATCCGAGCTCATCCATCGGATACTTAAATCTAGGCGGTACGCTTTTTTGGGGAGGCCGGGCCGAGGACGCCCTCGATGCATTGGATAAATCGATCAGGCTCAGTCCAAAAGGTCCGTTGATCCCGGTCAACCTGCTGGCAAAAGGCCTTTGTTTCTATTTTCTGGACAAATTTGATGAAGCGGAGGTGTACCTCGAAAAATCTGAAGCCAGTCCGATGGTGTTGTCCTTTTCGAAGATGATATTGTCCGCTGTTTATCTGAGGCAGGGCAGGTTGGAAGATGCAAAGGCGTCAATCGCCGAGGCGCGAGAGCAGAGACCAAGCATGTCCCTTAGCGGCATGGAAACCGCATGGCGGACATTGTCCCCACAATACCGGGACAAACTTCTGCATGATCTGAAAGCAGTCGGCTTGGACCGCTAGGATCGTTAGATCAATTTCGTCCTTGCTGTAGCCAGAAAGCGCGCGATTTCCAGTCCAATGCTTGCTTCGATCGCGATCTCCAGATCCGCATCTTTTTCAAACTCGGATTTCAGCTGCCCAAATTGCCAATCTATGACGCGGGTGGGTTTTGTTGTTCTGACCGTCACCGGCGTCGTAAATTTGGAACCCTGGTGCAAGAGCGCGATGCCACCAAGAAACCTGCCTTCGCGGAGCGTATCAACCTGGACGCCGTCCATTTCTACGCTCACTTCGCCGTCGACGATAAGTGACAGGTTTTCGACATTTTCGCCTTGAGTAAGCAAGGTTGTCTTTGGTGTGAAGGTCGACCATTTGCCGGTCTGAAAGAGGTTGTAGGCATCCCGCTCGCTCATATTGCGAAGTGCAAGCTGATACAGGTGCCTTTCGGTATCATTGAAGGGCACAGGGCGGCGATCCAGCAACAGTTTTGTAATCCAGAAGATGTTGATCGCGGTGAAAACCAGGTTCCAGATAATGGGTGCCCAAAGCGGCTCAGGCTGAAGATAGTAATACGGCAATAGAAGCGCTGCGCCGATTACAGTCAGAATGCGAAGCCATAAAATTTCCCGAACCGAATAGGAAAAAAGATAGACCACGTTGGCAACATTGACCAATACGTCCAGACCCAGCATGTTCTTGTCCTGTCGCTATGTTTCTTGAATCAGCGACATCTTATGGCGCGGCGTAGCCCGGTCAATCTAATGATGGATTTGGGTACTGGAATGAATAGCCTATTGAAGGCCCTTGGGCGCAAGGTCCCCGATTGAACTTTCGGCCTTGTCCTGTTTGCGCCTGCGGGTCGTACGCGCTGTTGGCGGAAGCGGCGTGTCAAATTGATAATCGGGATCTGATTGCTGTTTGTCCCAAATATCGAGCATTTCGCGCCAGGCGCCAACAAGTGTGCGTGGCTCCGGCATGTCGTCGCGAACCTCCATGTGCAGCTTCTTCAGGTTATAGCAGGGCACGCCGGCATACATGTGGTGCTCGGTATGCCAATTCATGTGCCAGTACAGAAACTCGATGACGGGATTGAG
Source organism: Salaquimonas sp. (assembly GCA_028289365.1). Classification (GTDB taxonomy): domain Bacteria; phylum Pseudomonadota; class Alphaproteobacteria; order Rhizobiales; family Rhizobiaceae; genus BOKV01. The sequence continues at coordinate 11,971 of JANQQM010000002.1, forward strand.
CTTCATCGACCGCACACTTTTGCGGAAATCGGCCACGTTTTCCTGCAGTCCGCAATGCTGTGGAAGGCCCACAAAATAGGCAAGCCAGTTTCCAATAAAGCTGGCAAAGGAAATGATAAGCGGAATTACCCAGAAACCGGTCGCCAGGGAAATCACGAGGACTGACCCGTGAAACGCCAACAATATTCTGGACCACCAGATCGATTTTCGGAATTGATCCGGTTGATCTTCGTGTAAGGCCTTGAGCCATTCAATGCTGGGAATTTCCTCTGACCCAACCTTGCCGAATGCGCCGAGAATGGTGACATAAATTGTCGAAATCAATCCGCCCTTGCCGAAAGTCCGGCCGGGCGTCGTAAGCAAATTTAACGTAAACATTTGCAGCAGGAAGGTCTTGCCGACCGATGGATGGAGCGGCAACAGATTTTCGCGATCGCCCTCAGGATGCAAAGTGTAGCGATGGTGGTAGGTATGGCTGCTGGCATAATCAAACGGATCCCACCAGCTCAACAGGCTGAACAGATAGAGGAAGAACTTGTTTAGCCACTTTGTGCGAAAAACCGTGCCGTGGCCCAATTCGTGTGGCGCTGTTCCACCAAAAAAGCTGGCAACCGTACCATGCACAAACAACGCCACCAGAAATGCCAGCCAGGCCTGCTGGTACCAAAAATAGAAAACGAGTGTGCCGGTCAGGATAAAAATTGCGAGGTGACCGCCAGCCTGGAACCAGCCTTTCAGGTCACTGCGTGTTGAAAGCTCGCGAAATCTTTTCGGATCAATGGGCGAGCGATACCACTGTACGTCCAGGTTTTGCCGGATGTCCGATAAGGGTGGGTAGCTCATTGCGCATAAGGAATCGGTTTCGTTGTCATTAAGGTACAACCAAACGCATTTATTTCCTATTGTGAAGCCTTGAATCAGGCAAAGCGTTAAACCGCGAGGCGTTTTCCAGAAAATGCCACGCCGTCATCAAACTGAAACATTACAGTCTGCATTTATGAAATGATGGAATTGTTTCACCTACACAGATCTACGATCTGACAGATGCCAGACAGAAAAAAGGAAATCGACATTTGCCATGGACAAGGAAGACAACCAAGACACTGGCGGTTTGAAGGTAACCGAATGGCTCGAATCGGAAATCGCCGACACACTGGACGAGGATATCGAAATCGAGCTTGAAGATGCTCTGCTTTCGAGAGCCATCAGCAAGATCTACCAGAGCGCTCACGCAGAGACGTTGCCACGCCAGGAATACCTCATCAATCTGCTTCGGCTACAGGCTGAATTGATCCGGCTCCAGGATTGGGTTGTTCATCATCAGAAGCGCGTGGTTGTCGTATTCGAAGGTAGAGACTCCGCCGGTAAGGGAGGCGTTATCAAGCGCATTGTGCAGCGCCTGAACCCACGTGTGGCAAGAGTGGTTGCCCTGCCCGCTCCCTCGGACCGTGAACGGACACAGTGGTATTTCCAGCGATATGTGCCTCACCTGCCCGCCGGCGGCGAAATCGTCCTGTTCGATCGCTCCTGGTATAACCGGTCAGGTGTGGAACGCGTGATGGGCTTTGCCAGTGATCAGCAGGTCGAGCAGTTTTTCAAGGATGCGCCAGAATTTGAGCGAATGCTGGCACGCGACGGGATTCACCTGGTCAAATACTGGTTTTCTATTACGGATGAGGAACAGCAACTCCGCTTCTTGATGCGCATCCATGATCCGTTGAAGCAATGGAAGCTCTCGCCGATGGACCTTCAATCAAGAGTACGATGGGAGGACTATACCAAGGCAAAGGAGGAAATGCTGTCACGTACCAATATTGATGAAGCGCCATGGTATATCGTCGAAGGCAATGACAAGAAGCGCGCCCGGCTCAACTGTATCGACCATCTCTTGTCGCTATTTCCGTATGAGGATGTAGCGCATGAGGATGTCACGCTTCCCGACCGCGTATTCAATCCGGACTATGAACGCTCGATAATACCACGAGACCTGTACGTTCCCCAAAAATATTGATGGGTGCCAGCCTGGATCGAATTGCGTCTCAAGCCGGTTTATTCGCTGCGGTTGGAGTCTTCCTCCGGGCCGTCAGCATCCTCTGCTAGATATCCATAAACAAGGAATGCCAGGCCGGCGACCGAGGCTATCAGCGCGGTCTGCTGATAATCCAGATAGTAGGCAACCAGACCAACCGGCAGAAACAGGAATGCATAGGGCGTGCTGCGGTGCCAATTGACGCGCCCGACGCGGCCGATCAGATAATAGATAAGACTTGCGGCCAAAATCCCAATCAAGGCAAAGAAGACAATCCGTATCATTGTTCAAAAGAGGCCTTTCATTCCTCGTGCTTTGGGCGGTCTTACCAGAATTCGGTACCTGCGATAAACAGTAAAATACCGAAGCGGCAATTCGCCGGTAGCTCCGCTTTGGTTTCGAGCATAAAATTCAGATAGTCATCTGTACTGAACCAACTGATAGAGCTTGCCTTGTCGAATCCCAAAGTGACAGCCTCCATCTTGCCTGCCCAAAGCCTCCTGCATCAGCGGCTTTTATCGACTGACTACCTGGATTGCTATTCTGTAGATTCGGATTTGTCTCCCCGGCGGGCGGCTGAGATCATTACGAATTTTCCGGGGTGGGTCCGGATTCTGTTACATATTCGTCATTGGCTGACGGTACCGTTTGGCCTTCTGCGCGATGGGCCGGATGCTTCAGACAAGGTTGGGCTATTTCCAGTAGAATCTGAAACTGAATCTGAGTTGATTGCCGGTTTCGACGACCGACATCTCGATTTCAGGGTTTCTGTTTTCTCACAAGATGGACGGGTATCGCTGGCCACCTGGGTCCATCCGCACAATTTTGGCGGGCGGCTCTACCTGGCTGCGATTTTGCCGTTTCACATTTTAGTCGCGCGGAATGCACTGGCGAGAGTCGGATCAGCCTGATTTAGGAATCGATGCGGATGGCCAGAACTATGCCTAGGTGAACAAAAAAGCGGCCGGCTCATATTGCCGGCCGCGTTGGATTGTGTTTTCACGCCGATCCCTACCCTCCCGGAATTTACCGGAAGGGTCGGAGAAAGACTTAAGCTGTGCGCGCGCCCTCTATCGACGGCGATTTTGTTTCGGCCGCCGGCAAGGCTGCCCGCAGTACGAGATAGCCTACCACTGCCGACAGTAGCGAACCGGTCAACACACCGATCCGAACAGAAGCAGCATGCTCAGGATTGTCGAAGGCAAGTGTTCCGATGAACAGGCTCATCGTGAAACCGATACCGGCCAACAGGGACGCACCGTAGATCTGGAACCAGGTAACCCCATCCGGCAATCGGGCTATTCCCAGCTTTACGCCGGCCCAAGCGAAGCTCATGATGCCGAGCTGTTTTCCGATGAACAGGCCAGCTGCGATTCCGAGCGGGATACCTGCAAACAGGTCGTCGAATGTCAGGCCGTGCAGCGAAACTCCGGCATTGGCGAAGGCGAAAATCGGCATGATGCCAAAGGCGACCCAAGGCGCAAGACCATGCTCAATTTCCTTGAGCGGTGACTCTCCCCTCTCGTTCGATGCCTTGATCGGGATGAACAAAGCTATGGCAACGCCTGCCAGAGTCGCATGAACACCTGACTTGAGCACGCACACCCACACGATCAGTCCGACGACAAGGTATGGTGCCACTTTGGTCACACCCCGCCAGTTCAGATAGGCAAGTGCTGCAATACCAATGGCAGCTATCGCCAAGACCTGGGTCGACAATTGCGATGTATAGAATAGCGCGATGATGATGATCGCACCGAGATCATCGATAATGGCGAGCGCGAGCAGAAACACTTTCAACGCCACCGGGACACGCGGTCCCATGAGCGCCAGAACACCCAGAGCAAAGGCGATGTCGGTTGCAGCCGGGATGGCCCAACCGTTCAAAGCGGCGGTATCACCATAGTTAATCCCGATGTAAACCGCTGCCGGTACGACCATGCCGCCGATTGCCGCCATGACTGGCAGGCCCGCCTGGCGGAAATTTGACAGTCGTCCTTCAACGACTTCCCGCTTTATTTCCAGTCCGACAAGGAAAAAGAATATCGCCATCAGACCGTCATTGATCCAAAGCAATAGAGGTTTGTCTATTTCCAGTGCACCAACCTGGATAACGACGGGCGTTTCCAGAAGCCCGTCATAGAGCCAGGCAATTGGTGAGTTATCGAGCAGCAAGGCAAGCGCTGCCGCAATCATCAGCAGCACACCGCCTGCTGCCTGATGTTGAAAAAACGCCTGAGCGCCCCGCTTGAGGGCGTCCGGCTTTTTGAGAATGGCCATCATTTTATGTCGCCTCCTAAGGGCGCAACCGGCGTTTCAGCACGGAAAGAATTTCGAGATTAAGCTTCAGCGAACTGGCGTTCGACGGATACGGGACCGACAAAGCCTTCCGGCTTGACGGTGAACACACTGCAGCGAACCGAGCGAAGTACCTCCTCGGCTGCATTACCCATCAGCAGGCCGGCGATGCCCGTCCTGCAGATCGTACCCATGACGATCAGTTCAATGTCCCACTGATTTACGATCGTGGTGATCGCGGCATGCGGTTCCGACCTAGGCAAGTGCAGTGTGAAATCGGTATCCGGAGGCGCTGCATCGTTGATCAATGACAGCACCCTGTCCCTATGAACATCTTCGTGTTCGGCCAAAATCCGTTTGTAGTCATTCTCATGCAATTCCGAGTGGATCGTATCGCGGTCTTTGCCGGTCACATCCCAAGCATGAACAATGTGCAGATCGGCTCCCTTCATCTTGGCGAGGGAGGTGGACAATTCCATGATCTTCCTGTCCATGGAATTCTTTGCCACTGTGCCGCCGGCTGGATTCACGCAAGCTAAAATCCTAGCTGCCTTTGCTGCCTTAGCTGGTTTGAGAACCCAAACGGGGCATGGGCATTTGCGCATCAATTCTACCGCCGTGTTGCCGAAGAACCGATCGCGTATTGCAGCTCCGCTATCCGCCCCGACGATAACAAGGTCGTATCCGTGACGGTGCACTGCTTCCAAAACTTCAACATAGGGTGTGCCGATCACGACTTTTGAGGTGACCTGTCCGTCATGCAGCGTGCGAGCCAGACGTTCGAGACGTTTTGTACGTTCCAGGTGATTGACCGTCGCAGACTGGTTCAGCGGAATTACTTCAAGCAATGTTGCTTCTGCATTGTTGGCACGGACCAGTGTTTCCGTGCGACTCAACACGTCATCAGCGCCAATATTTTCTCCGTAAACCGCCAAAATTTTCTTGAATCTGCGCATCGCCTTGCTCCCAATGGTTGATATCGAAAACATATTGGCCGGCCACGGTAGTTTACAATTGTGTACGATATCAAATTTTGATAGAAATTTTCTATCATAGAAAAGGTCGCTAGATGCCCAGTTTGAGACAACTTGAATATCTGCTTGCCGTCGCAGAACTTCGTCATTTTCGACGTGCTGCTGCAAAGGTAGGCGTTAGTCAGCCGACGCTCAGTGCCCAGATAAATGCGCTGGAAGAAAGGCTCGGTGCCCAATTGGTGGAACGAAGTCGTTCGAGAGTTTTGCTAACGCCGGTGGGCGAACAAGTGTCCGAAACGGCGCGGCGGATCATGCGCGATGTGCAGGAAATTAAAGAGATTGCAACGCACAAACTTGGCGAACCGGGTGGCACGATCCGGCTGGGCCTGCCGCCCACAATCGGGCCCTATCTCATGCCGCGGGTAATTCCGAAAATCCATCGGGCCTATCCGGATCTCAAGCTCTATGTACGGGAGGACATTCCATCAAATCTTCCCGACGGTTTGGATAGCGGCAAGTATGACGTTTTGATCGCTCCCATCCCAGTCAAGGCTGAAGGCCTGGACACAATACAGTTGTTCCGCGAGCCGCTGCACCTTGTTGTTCCCGCCGATAGCGATTTGGGCAAGCGTGAATCAATTGAGCGAAAAGAGTTGAAGCAGCGATCCATCCTTACCCTCGAGACTGGCCATCACTTGCGTGAACTGGTGGTCGGGCTTTGTGAGGATTTTGGCGCGGAATTGCGAGCCGAATATGAGGGCACAAGCCTGGACACACTGAGACAAATGGTTGGCATGGGGATGGGACTATCTTTCCTGCCTGGCCTGTATGTTCGTTCGGAACTGAGAGGCGGCGGCAATGTAAAGCAAATCGAGTTGAAAGGGCGCACGCTGTATCGAACCATCGGCATGATCTGGCGCGATACCTCTGCGCGGAAACCGGAGTTCGAGCAGCTGGGGCAACATATACGCGAAGCGGTCAAACGGAGCTTTTCATCGTTCCCGATTTTATCGGGATAGCGCTAACTGCTCAAACGGGGCCTACATCGACAGCTTGGTCGGCATCCAGATTCCGTCCTTACGCGTCAGTTCCACCTCGGCATTGCCGGACTGATTATCAACCGTTGCCTCAATCTGTAGAATGGCAAGATCGCCGTCGATCGAACCGCTCAAAATCTTGACCTTGTCCGGTGTGGTTGCCTGAAGGAATCCAAGCTGTTCCTTCAGCTCCTCCGCGCTGGCGCTTTCAATCTGTTCGACCAGGTCAGGCGGTACGATTTTCTTTAACGCATCTACGTCACCGGATCGGATAACCTCCACCCATTTGAGATAGGCCAGTCCGGGCTCGCCGCCATCGGGCGGCAGAGGTTTGCCGGTGATTGCATTCGGGTCGGAAAGCGAAGCAGTGAAGGTGAAATCATATTGATATGTATCGTCGAAGAATTCCTGAGGTTCCTCATGATAGATGCGACCGGTGACGAGATCGGTACCCAGTCCTTCGATCTCAAACATTGGATAGGTCCCACCTGAAAGATTGCCCGGATCGTCGGCAGATTTCTTTATCGATTGCGAGTAAATCTGCAGTTCCGGGCCGTCGCTCGTCTCCGAGGATTTGGTGATCCCGATCTCGACCCAGGCCGAGTCCCAAATGGGATCACCCAGATCTCGCGGCGAGACTTCACGTCCCACAAACAATATTTTCCATGTCGGATCTTCGGGCTTGTAGAAACCCTCCTCCTCTGCCCACACATAGACATGGCGTAATTCTACATCCTTGCCATTCAGGGTAAGTGCTCCGCTAACCTCTGATTTGTCGGCTGCAGACGCCGCGAGAGATATCCCCAACAAGCAAGCAAAAAATACAAGGCAGCGCCGGGCAATGAGCTTGCAATTCAACGGTGAAAACCTGATGGACATGCGCATAGGAGGCCCTCCTGTTTGCATTGTATTCCGCGTGGAATCTAAACGATCGGCAGCAAATGCGATAGTTCACGATATCGAGTGCATCCAAATTACAGCGGATCAGCCTTTCTCAAACTCTGACAACCTTCAGTTTGGTTTTCAGGTTGGTCCGGCAGAATGCATGTAGGAAACAGGTCTGCTCGGAGATGTCCAACATCTCCTGGGCAGTCTCGTCGCTTTCGCTGGTTTCCAGATAGACATGGGTTTCGATCGGGTCGGTCTCACCTGCCTTGCCAGTTCCCCCGGACGCGCCGCCCAGGCTGAAATGGGTATCCTGGACAATGCGATAATCCGGAAGGTCGAGTTTCAGCATTGAGACGAAGCGGCCAAACTGGGTCATGAAACAGAAACCGACACCGGCGCTGATATAGGTGTTGGCGTCAGGCGCGCGTCCGTCTTCGGAACTCAAAAGACGGAAATTTGTGCCATATGGGGAATAGGTCATCTGCTGGATTTCCTTGATCCCATCTTCCCGCATGGTGGCAACCGCGCCGATATTCAGCCTGCGATCCTGCTCATCGGCCAATGATGAAGCAGCTTTTGACGTCCCCTTGGCAACCGATTTCTTTGGGGTCGGGCCAACTTTCACCAGCAGATCAAGCGAAGTCGGTTCTGCTTCCGCCTTGGGAAAATGGTCGCCCGGGTCCGGAAATAGCGAAACATCCAGTTCTGCGACCTTGGCCGTCGGCAGTTCCTGGCCATTCTTGCCCAGTTTAAACAGGCTCTCATGCACGCCGCGCATCAATCCGTTAAGTGGAGACGCAAACGTCGCATTGATCAGGAACTCGTTTAAGGCTGCGTCATCGAGATCGCAGTCGATCTCGACCTGCAACTCGATATTCTCTGCTCCACCCACCATGGTCCGCTTCGGCATGGAGCCTTTCATGGTGTAATAATTGTCCTGGATCAGCTTCAGCTTCCGGATTTCCACGCCCTGCTGGTCTGCGAGCGCCAAAATCTCGTTCATGAAACTGGCGACCATGCCGCTCGACAAAAAGCCGAGGGGGCAAGGCGCGGCATCATATCCATTCAGATAGGCGCCTTCATCGCTGACCAGCCGCCAGGTATCGCCCGTCTTGGCGGAACGGATCAGTGCTTCCTTCTGAAAACCACTCAGGGAACGCACCCAGGTCCGGACCGCATCGCCGCGACGCAGGTCAGGTGCATCAATGGTGACTGCGTCTGCATTCGAGACTTTAAAAAACGGTGGTAAGCCGCTGGCATCGATTATGTTTTCACCAAGTGTAGCCATATCATTTATCCTAGTAGAAAGCCCGCTGGGCCAGAGATTGAATGCGGTTCGGCGAATGCCAGGACACCATCATAGCCCAGATTACGCCCAATGCCGGACTGTTTGAACCCGCCAAACGGCCCTCTGCCATCCTGCGCCATCGGGCCATGCCCATTGAGATAGGTGTAACCAGCCTCCAGGCGTTTCGCAACGCGAACGGCGCGCTCAGCATCGCTCGTCCATACCGAGCTGCAAAGGCCAAATTCGCTGTCATTGGCCGCGGCGACTGCCTCATCTTCGGTCTTGAACTTCATGATTGGCAGAGCCGGGCCGAATTGTTCATCCTTTACGATCGAAAGCGATGGATCTGCGTCATATACAAGCGCCGGTTTCTGGAAATATCCGCCACCTTTATAAAGCTCCTCATCCGGCGCACTGCCGCACTCCCGAACTTCTGCACCCTTGGCACGTGCTTCGTTGATCATGTCCACCACGATCTTGAACTGTCCGGCATTGTTGACCGGACCCATGGTCGTTTCGGGCAACAGGCCATCACCGATCACGGCGCGCTCACATGCGGCGGTAAATCCGTCAACAACTTCGTCATAACGCTTTTCATGGACATACATGCGCTTGAGCGCCATGCAGATCTGGCCAGTTGATGCAAAGGCAGCCCAATACATGCGTGTAAAAACTTCGTCGTTGAGTTCGGCGTCCTCAAGGATCAGCGCCGCATCATTTCCGCCAAGTTCCAGGGTTACCGGGGTGATGTTTTCGGCAGCAGATTTCATGACCATGCGACCTACTCGGGCCGAGCCGGTAAAATTCACCCGGCGCACAAGCGGATGACCGGTCAGCGGATCCCCTATTTCACGGCCATCGCCGGTCAGGACGTTGACGACCCCCGTCGGAAACAATGCCGCGATCTTAAGCAGGGTAAGCGCAGGTGCCAGCGCGGAATATTCGGATATCTTGACGACAACCGTATTACCCGTGACCAGTGCCTGGGGGAGTTTTGCTCCCAGGATCGACAAGGGCCAGTTCCAGGGCACGATCAGTGCGGCCACACCAGCCGGTTGGCGTGTAACAATCGTATCGAACGGCGGTCCCTTGATCTCCTCGTCAATTGCGACGCGGTCACCATAACCGGCTGCCTGGAGGAAGCGATCACCCAAACGAGTCATTTCCAACAGTGTTTCGCGCGCTATTTTACCGTGTTCCCTGGTGAACAGCCGTGAACGGTATTTGACGTCTTCCTCATCTTCGGTGAGCTTTGCAGCAACCTCGCGTAGTTTGTTTGCGCGCTCGCCATAAGACAGCTCCGACCATGCCGGAAACGCTGCATGCGCGGCGCGAACCGCCTGATCAACATCCTTTTCGTTTGCCGCCGCGGCATGACCAACAATTTCCTTCGGCCGAGCCGGATTGTGAATGTCGTAGACGGCACCACCGGTCGCAGGACGACTTTCACCATTTATGAAAATTTCGGTCGTGATTACATTGTCCATATTACTCATCGTTGTTTCCTCAAAACTGATGAATGCTCGACAGGATTTGGCTCGACATTCCTCCATCCAATGTCAGATTGGCGCCGCGAAACCACTTGGATCTATCACCCGGAACATAAGAACGTCCGACAATCTGGCACTGACACACCGCATATTGTTGCCCGGGCCGCGCCAGGTCCAGCGATTTTGAGTTGTTCCGGAAATTATTGCCTTTTTGATCAGGAAGTAGTTGCGGACTTCAAGGCACGAAAGGGTTGGCGCCAGTTCCGTAGGTAACGCCGGATCTCCGGCACAAAAAATTCATCCGGGCAATTACATTGTTTCTACAGATGATTCTTACCGCTTGCATGAAGTGAAAAATTGAGATTTAATCTAAGATATCAGTTTATATATTAAACGATAATTTTCGATAAAGGTGGTCGTATGTCTTCAAAACCGGATCAGCCCAACATCCTTTTAATCATGGCTGATCAGCTAACGAGCCACGTGCTTTCCATGTACAATCCAAAGGGTCAGGCGATCACACCGCACCTTGACGCATTGGCCGAAGACGGCGTGGTCTTTGAAAACGCCCATTGCAATTCTCCATTATGCACGCCGTCCCGGGCCTGCATGTTCACCGGCGCAAGAACCTCCACTACCGAGATATGGGGCAACGGCTCCATCTTCCCGCCGGATCTGCCAACCATGATGCATTTCCTGCGCAGTGCCGGATATCGCAATGTGGTTTCCGGCAAGACCCATTTCATCGGTCCGGATCAGCTTCACGGGTTTGACAAGCGCCTGACCACCGACATGTATCCGTCCCGCTTCGACTGGACGATCGACTGGACGCGCGGCGTCGAGCACAAGCTCGGAACTTCCGTAAAGAAACTGGAGATTTCCGGTTTGTGCCGGACTAACAACCAGATTCTGTTCGACACGGAGGTGCAGTTCCGGGCGATCGAGTTCCTCAGATATGAAGCATTAAATCAGGATCCTGCTCCTTTCTTCCTGCACGTCTCGTTTACCCAACCACATGAGGCCTATCAGTCGATTCCCAAATATTGGGACCTCTATGAAGACATCGAGATCGACATGCCGGAACAGGCGGAGGACGCGGAAGAGGACGCCCACATCACCACAAAGTGGCTGAAGCATCATCATGGCATTGATGCCCATCCACCCTCACCCGAAATCATCCGCGACTCGCGGCGGGCCTATTACGCGATGATCACGCATCTCGACGAGTATGTCGGCGAACTGGTTGCCGAGCTGAAACTGCTCGGCCTTTACGAAAATACCATCCTGATTTTCTGCTCTGACCATGGCGACATGATTGGCGAGCGCAATATGTGGTTCAAGCGCACCTTCTATGACATGTCGGTTAAGGTGCCGCTGATCTTTCATTGCCCGAAGCACTTCGAACCGCGGCGCGTGTCAGAGATTGTGTCACTGGCCGATCTTTGTCCGACGTTGGCGGAACTTGGCGGTGGCAAGGAGTATTCCGATGCCTATGGCAGCAAGGACAGCGCCAGTTTTGCTGGGCTGTTTAAAGGCGATGCCGATGGCTGGCGTGATTACGCGATCAGCGAGTATTTCGGCGGTGGTTTGATCGAACCCTGGCTTATGCTGCGTCAGGGCAGATACAAATATGTCTATACCCGCAACCATGAACCGGTGCTGTTCGACATGGTGGAAGACCCCTACGAGGTCAACAACATCGTTGACGATCCGGTACATGCGCAACGCATCGCGGAAATGCATGATCTGCTGTTTGATGGCCTTGATCTCGATGCCAAGACCGAAAAGGCAATCGCAAGCAAGGTCACCCGGACCTATCTGCACCAGACCATGAAATCCAGCGACGGTTATCGTTGGGATTACCAGCCGAATTTTGATGCCACCAAAATTTATGTACGCGAAGCGAACGATCCGGTGACCTGCTGAAGCAGGCTGCCAGATTTAAATCCAAGGAGGAACTGATGAAATTTACCGTAGGGCTTACTGCGTTAGCTGCCGGTTTGGCGATGTCGACAATTACGGCGCTTGCAGAATATCCGGAAAAGAACCTGACAATGATCGTGCCATTTAGCGCAGGCGGCGGCACGGACACAGTCGCCCGAATTGCTGTGCCTGGCATGGAAAAACAGCTGGGTACAACGATCGTCGTCAAGAATGTTGCAGGCGCAGGCGGGACCATTGGCGCCTCCGAGTTGGCAGCAACGACACCGGATGGATATACCATCGGTTTCATGCCGGTCGGTACCATGACCACCCAACCGCATTTGCGGAAAGTGCCCTATAATGCCGATAGCTGGGAGCCGATCTGCCGTCTCGTCAAGGATCCGATGTCGGTACTGGTTGCGCCTGATTCCAAAATCAAATCGATGGAAGATCTTGTCGCGATGGCAACAAATGGCAATCAGTTGAAATCGGGCGGCCCGCCGCCGGGATCCCTGCCCCATATCGGGCAAGCTGCCATGGCGAATGCTTACGGATTGGATCTGAAATATGTCCCGCATGAAGGCGGCGGCGCGGTTGCCAAATCCCTGCTTGGCGGACAGATCGATGTCTTCACGGATCTTGCCGGCAATGCCGAAAAATTCGGCCTTGTGAATATCGCGCTGTTAGGTACTGAGCGGCATCCGCAATTTCCCGACCTACCAACGACCAAGGAGTTGGGCGGACCGGAATTGGACTATTCCATCTGGTTCGGCATGTTCGCTCCCGCTGGCACGCCCGACGATATTATGGCGAAGCTTTCTAAGGCCTGCGGGGACATGGCCGCGACGCCGGAATATCTGAAAGCTATGGAGGATGCCAAGCGTTCCGTGGCCTATATGGGCACCGATGAGTTCGAGGAATTTTTCGTCGCTCAATTCAATACAAACGGGTCGCTTCTAGAAGCGATCGGCATGAAGAAGTAAAATCCTCCCTCGGGGCAGCTGCCGCACATTGCCAAGTTAGCTGCCCCCTTTTCTCGTTTTTCGCTCAGGAAGGTTCGGGATTGTCTGACGGCCTGCAAAGCATGGTTTACGTATCCTGTAATGAAGGTAAGGCGATTGATGTCTTTTCCGGATTTGCAGATGGTACGATCGAAAAAATCCAGGCGATCCCGCTGAGCGGGCGCGGTTTGCCGATCGCAGTTTCACCCGACCGGCGCAAGCTTTATGCCTCGGTGATTGGTGAAAAGGACGGCGAGGAAGAAGACCATATTGACGCCTTCACGATTGATCCAGCTTCCGGCAAACTTGCCCACCTCTCGACTACAATCATTGATGTTCGAATGGCGCATATATCGGTCGACCGAACCGGACAGTTCCTGCTTGGCGCCTCGTTTCCGTCCCACAAGGTTGCTGTCTATCCTATCGGCCCGCGCGGCCAGGTGCAGGAGAAGCCAACCTGTTGGCGTGATTCTCCTCTCAATGCGCATCAGATCCTGATCGATCCGAGCAATCGGTTCTGTTTCGTTTCCTGTTTGGGTGGTCACCAGGTCATGCAATTGGTGTTTGATCAGAACACGGGAAAATTCACCGATAACAATCCGGCGACAATCCAGCTGCAGACGGGTGCTGGATGCAGACAGGTGGCGTTCCATCCGGACCGTCGATTTGTCTACTTGCTGAATGAGCGCGACGGAACCATGGTGGAATATGCGCTTGATCAGGATAGAGGAACGCTTTCAGAAATCGGGCGAGATAGCTACATCAAGCCAGATTTGCAGGGGGAGCCCTGGGGGGCGCAGATTCATGTCTGTCCGCTCGGAAGGCGCCTGTTTGCCTCGGATCGTCGTGGCAAGACATTGGCTTGCTGGCGCTTGAATGCAGATGACGGGAAAATGGCAAATCGGCAGATTGTCGATTGTGGTGGTAACCCGAGGGGCTTTGACATCACACCAAAGGGTGATTTCCTGATACTTGGTGCGATGGATGAAGACATGCTGGAAATCTTCGACATCAGCGAAATGGACGAGGCACCAAGATTGGTTTCGCGTGTACCCACATCTTCTCAGCCCGGCTGGGTTGAAATCGTTTAGGTATAGATTGGAATGCCGCGGTTGAACGTGCCGTCCAGGTGATCAAGCATTGCCTGTTGTGCCTTCGGCCCGTCTTTTTCCTCAAGTGCCTCGATGATCTTCAGATGTTCATTGATTGCCGGCAGTTCGAAGAATTTCTCATTGGCGACGATATTCAACCGAAAGATACGTACATGCTCGGTTGCAAGTTTCTGTGCGGTAACCAAAATCGGGTTGCCATAAAATTCAATAACCATGTCGTGCAACAACATGTCCACACGGTTTCGCTCTCTAAACAAGGTGTCATCGGGGCGCTCGACCGCCTGGAAGCTCTCTATGAAGGAGAGCGTTTCGGACTTGATTGTCTCGACCATTTCAGCCGGCGCATTCTCGGCGAAATGGGCGACTGCCGGTCCCTCGATGATCTTTCTGGCATCGATCGCCTGTTTGAAGGCAAGCCGGTCAATTTGAATTACGCGAATTCCTCGCTTTGGCAGCAGGGTGACAATCCCCTCGGATTCCAACGCCTTCAGGGATTCCCGTACCGGTCCGAGCGGAACCTCCAGCAGGTCGCATATTTCCCGTTGAGAAAGAAAGTCGCCGGGTTTGATCCTGCCGGCAAACAACGCTTCCTTGAACCGGCGATGTGCCACCCTGCGCAGACTATCCGGCTGATCTTTGGATTTGGATTTTTCTATCAGACCCATGGCATGTTTCCTTCACCTGCACGGTTTTAGCGCACTTGGAGCATGAATGAAATGCTGACGCGATATCGCAAGCTGCAACAGCAGACCAGTCTTAATACAGCAATAGTCCACAGATAGAATTATCGATTTAGTCGAGACAATGGAGACAAATCTCGACTAGCATTCCATCGGGTGGAAATTGATCTACAACGACGAATGTGGATGGTCGATCAATTTCCTTTGACGGCGTGATGATACTCGGATATCATCTGAGATACTAGCTTAAATTTCTTATATCTTGCAAGTGACGAGAAGTCTGAATGCAGCAGAAAAACGCGGATATGCTCTATGGGGCGGTTTTGGCAGGAATGGCGTGTGCGATGTTCGCGCATACATTTTCTCCGATCTACCAAAATGAATTTCTTTTCGGTGACGTTTCCACCGTATTTTTCCCGCGTGTCCTGCTCGGCATTATTTTCGTGCTTTCCATGATGCTGGTCGTGAAAGGAAAGCTCAGCACCAGCGATGCCATCCTGACCCAGATTAATGTGAAGCGCGTACTGCTGACCGGCGGCGCGACACTGATCACGGTAGTCGGCGTCTGGTATCTCGGCTACCTGGTAATGATGCCAGTAGGTGTGTTTCTGATCGGCCTGGCGCTGGGTTATCCAAATCTGGTGATCCTCGGCATAACAAGCCTGATCTCTCCCCTTGTCGTCTGGGTGATTCTCGCCAAGTTCGCCCAGGTTTCCTTCGCTCCCGGCACTTTGCTCTAGGAGGGAACATGATTGAATTCATTCCCTCTGCCTTCGCTGCCACGTTTTCAGTCTCAGTTCTGCTGGCGCTGGCTGCGGGAACATTTGCAGGCATCATTATCGGCGCCCTGCCCGGACTTGGCACCGTCCTGGGATTGGTGATGGCACTGCCGTTTACCTATGTAATGGATCCGGCAACCGCGATCGCACTGCTTCTATCCATTTATGTCAGCTCGATTTACGGCGGTTCGATCTCCGCGATCCTGATCAATGTACCGGGAACACCGCAATCTGCTGCCTCGGTATTTGACGGCTACCCGATGGCGCAGCGCGGCGATGGGGCGCTGGCACTTGGTTATGCAACCGTCGGCTCTTTCATTGGGGGAATTTTCTCGCTGATTGTCCTGGTGTTGATTGCACCGCAACTGGCAAAATTTGCGCTACAGTTCGGGCCAATTGAAACCTTCGCATTGATCGTGTTCGCACTGACTACGATTGCCTGGGTATCGAGCGGCGAAATGCTCAAGGGCCTTCTGTCCGCAACGATCGGTCTATTCCTCGCATTGATCGGTCCTGACGCCATGACCGGGCAAATCCGGTTCAATTTCGACAGCCTGTTCCTGTCGGCCGGGCTGACGGTCATCCCGTTGTTGATCGGATTTTTTGCGGTCTCGGAAATCCTGTATCAGGCCGCAGTCCTGAAAGATGTCAAACTACCAGCAGTTACCTCAGGCGGTTTCAAGCTTGCGCCATGGTCGGAATGGAAACCACGCATCATGGTAATCTTGCGCAGTTGCGGGATTGGCAGTTTCATTGGTGTCCTGCCCGGCACGGGCGCGACGGCGGCGGTGTTTGTCAGCTATGCAGATGCAAAGCGCCGCTCACCAAACCCGGAAGATTTCGGAAAGGGCGAACCAAGCGGGCTTCTGGCTTCGGAAGCTTCGAACAATGCCGTCAGTGGCGGCGCGATGGTGCCGATGATGGCGCTCGGTATTCCCGGTGATGGTGGCACCGTAGTGCTAATGGGTGCGTTGACGATCCACAATGTCATCCCCGGCGTCAGGCTGTTTTCCCAGCAGCCGGACCTGGTCACGCTGATCTTCGTGCTGCTGTTTCTTTCCAACATTCTGATGCTGTTCATCGGCGGCTTTGGCGCGAACTTATTTTCACGCATGCTCAGAATTCCAACGACGCTATTGATGCCGTTGGTCTTCATGATGTCGGTCGTTGGCGCCTATGCAATACGGTCCAATCCGGTCGACCTTTTTGTGGTCGTCATCTTTGGCGTCGTCGGGTTCCTGTTGCGGCTAAACCGGTTTCCGCCTGCACCGATCATAATCGGATTTGTATTAGGTGCACCGCTAGAGATGTCACTCCGGCAGGGATTGATCCTTACCGACATGAACTTCCTGGCCTTCTTTGCCAGCCCGATCGCGTTGATCCTGTTTTGCATCACCGGATTGATCATCCTCAATCTGTTTGGGCTCGGAAATGCGATCAGCAAGCGGTTCAGAAGGAAAGAGACTCAATCAAACAACTGAGAACATCGAAAGGGAGGATAATATGAAATATCTATTGCCAGGCTGTGCAGCCATCATCCTTGCAGCCGGATCTGCATTTGCCGAATATCCGGAAAAATCGATCAGCGTGCTGGTCCCCTTCAATGCCGGTAGCGGACCGGATTCCAGTTTCCGAATGCTGCAGCCGGAAATGGAGAAACTGCTCGGTCAGCCCATGGTCGTACTGAATGTCGGGGGAGCTGGCGGCACTGTCGGCGCATCTCAATTCGCTGCTGAACCGAAGGAAGGCTATAATCTGGCCTTCATGCCGGTCGGAACCACGACAACCCAGCCGCATCTTCGCAAGGTGTCCTATGACGATACGTCGTTTGAGCCGATCTGCATGACCATCCAGGATCCGATGGGGGTCAGTGTGTCGCCGGATGCGGGCATCGACACGATTGACGCGCTGGTTGATAAGGCAAAAGCCGGAACCGTTACTTCCGGCGGTCCTCCGCCCGGGTCCCTGCCCCATATTGGTCAGGCAGCCGTTGCCGCAGCTTATGACATTGAATTCAAATATGTCCCGCATGAAGGAGGTGGTGCTGCGGCAAAATCCATCCTTGGCGGCCAGGTTGATGTTCTGGTCGATCCGGTTGGCTCAATCCTCAATTACGGTCTCAAGCCGTTGGTTGTCCTGAACGGAGAGCGGCTCCCGGCTGCGCCTGACGTTCCAACCATCGACGAGGTGGGCGGCAAACCACTGCGTTATTCAATCTGGTTCGGGTTGTTTGCACCGGCAGGAACGCCTGAGGACGTGCTGAACAAGCTCGATGAAGCCTGCAAGACGGCGACATCGACCGAAAGCTACAAGGCAACGGTTGAAAAATCCGGCAGAACGCCGCGTTTTATGGATCGCGCCGAGTTTTCCGAGTTTTTCAAACAGCAATACAAGGATAATGCATCCCTGTTGACCGCTGTCGGCCTGAAAAAGTAACGTGCCGGGGCGCGGTGGTTCCTCGCCGCGCCCAATTCCGGAACAGATCAAAAATGGCAAAACCTGGCCTTTACCTGATTGGCAAATCGGCCGAAAAATACTGTAGAAACCTCTCCGAAGCCTTTGATATTCATATCCAAAGCAAGATTTCCGACGTCGACGGGTTTCTTCGCAAAAATGGTTCTGAAATCATGGCGATTGGCACCAATGGCCATGATGGTGTGCCTGCCAATCTGTATGAGCGCTGTCCGAACCTGAAAATCATCTCCTGTTACGGCGCCGGTTACGATGGAATTGACGCCAAGACAGCCCATGAACACGGGGTGGTCGTTACCCACACGCCGGATGTGCTGAACGATGAAGTAGCCAATACCACACTCATGCTGTTATTGGCGGCCTCTCGCGATCTGATCAACAATCATGCCCATGTTCGCGACGGTTCATGGGAAACCAAGGGCCATCCGGGGCTGACAGTTTCGATCGCGGGCAAGACGGTGGGAATTGTCGGGCTGGGACGAATTGGACTGGCAATTGCAGCCAAGCTGCAAGCGTTTGATGTCGACATCGTCTATCACAGCCGCAATGCGCGGGATGACGTGGATTTTGATTACTATGATGATCTCGTCAGGATGGCTGAAGACTGCTGGGCGCTGATCATTGCAACGCCAGGCGGACCTTCTACAAACAAGCTGGTGGATGAGCCTGTAATGCAAGCGCTCGGTTCCGAGGGCATATTGATAAATGTCGCGCGTGGTTCAGTCGTGGATGAAGAAGCGCTCATTCGCCTCCTCTCGGAGGGAAGACTCGGGAAAGCAGGGCTTGATGTCTTTGCAAATGAACCAACTGTACCAAAGGCCCTGCGAGAGATGAATAATGTCGTGCTCACCCCTCACATTGGCAGCGCCACGGTTGAAACCCGCGATGCCATGGGTAAGCTGATGGTCGATAATCTGACGCAGTTTCTGGAAACGGGCGACGCCGTATCACCGGTGCCGGAGTGTAGAAACGAGTAGTTTGGCAGCGAAGAGCATGCAGGATCCGAATGGCTCCAATTCAGCGAGATGGGGCACTCCTCGCCCATACCCTCAGATCGAATAACACCTTGATTGTCACCACAAACACGAGGGCACAGAGAGCGAGTTTCGTTACTGTCTCCATTGTCCCTTCAATCAGGGCTGCGTGAACAACGGTGCCGGTAACAATCACCACAGCGAGCGAAGTATGCAGAAGACGCCAGGTTCGCGGGCGAAGCCCCAGCCGCTTGCGGAATGTCGCCAGAATGGCAGCAGCAAACACTGCCCACATTGCGAGTACGCCCCAGACTGAGAATGGTGTCGGCGAGACGAAAAGCAGTGCATCGATGACGTCAGGCGGACTGGTAATCCACAACGCCACTACGTGGACAATGACGGCGAAGACAAGAATGGCGCCGATCCAGCGGTGGACACGGCGCGCGCTTAAACCCGACAAACCAGGCAGATAACCGCCAATCAACAATGGCTGAATAAGCAGGAGCCCCAAGGCGATGATTCCGGCGAATCCAGCGGCGATGTAGATTGGTTCACGCCAGGCTAGAAGTGGACTTGCTGCTGCCGCTACCAAGGGCACCAGAATGGCAATGGCCACGGCGGCCCAGATCAGGCCGGCACGGGACTTATCCACCGTTTACCCGCCGAACCCGGTCAGGCGGCCTGAAGGACGAAATGTGCCTCCAAGGTCTTGTCCTTTGAGCTTCGCATGATTGGACGAAGGAAGACGGTTTCAAACTCACCACTGTCATAGGCAAGGTGACCATGGGGCTGGCCAAAAGCGGGTACAATCTGTGGCATTTCAAGCCGGAAGTTCCCGTTAGCGTCCGTCAGTGTAGCGCCATGGCTATGCGGGTCGCGTTCATGGCCTTCCGTCGTATGCGCCCAGATTTGAATGCGCTGCCCGGCAAGTGGTGCACCATCCCCGGCACGGCGCACGGTACCCGACATCCAGAACCCACCATTTCCAATGCGATCGACAATCGGCGCGCCGGGACGATAATTGTTTGAACCGCCACGCATGGAGGGCGTAGGCGCGAGGCCTTTTGCCTGCGCAGGTAGAATGAGGCCTGAAAGTCCGGTCGCCGCAACGGCTCCGACAGAGGCGATAAGACTACGACGGCTGAGCATTAAGCTTGTCATGCAGATTCCTCCTGTGGAGTTTACACCTTTGCGTCAAATATAGTGGGGTCGTTCCCAACATGTACATTAAATTTAGTTCATCTTTGATCAATTCCCGGCCATCGATGGCCCTGTCGGTTCAAAAAGGCAAACCGCGATCAGACGACAGGTTACTGGCGCCGTCAGCCCCCTGTCGGGAACAGGAAAGTTACAGAAGCGCGGAATGCCCAACCCTCGGCACCATTGGTCGTGCTGTTGGCCCAGTAGCGTGCCGCTGCGGCAAGGCTGACCGGTTGCTCGCCAAACTTTACCAGCTTGGAGACCTGCATGTTGATCGGCACACCCCAATCCTCGGTATTCCAGTTATAGGTCGATTCCGTGTTGAGCGTGAACGTCCAGGCATCTGGTGTCGTGTAGGAAAGGAATGGCTGCAGGAAGGTTGAATTGATGTCGTTCCGGTCTTCCTCACCGGCGAAGGACCAGATGTGATTGGCCAGTGCCCCGACCGTCCAGCCGTCGCGTTGCGTCAGGACGACCGCCGTCGGACCCGCACCCCATTTTTCGCTACTGATCAATGGATCGCTGTAGGATGGAATCAGCGCAACCGGACCGACGCCCCAGATAACGCCATTGGTTGGTAGTGCTGGCGAAAAGAACAGGCTCTGTGTGATATCGCCGACACCGTGCTGGTCGCCGGCGCCTGGAAACAGTTCATCCTGCCAGACCAGCGGTACGATGGTGCGCGATATCATGTTCCAGTCTTCGTTCAGCGGCACGGGAATTACCGGCTGGATGTTCAAGACATTTTTGGTGCCATCGTCTTCCGGGCCAAAGCGCTCATCGAAATTGAACTGAAACGGAAGGCTGATCAGCGACGCGATCGGATTGGATAATTGCTGGGCAAGGTCTGAGTCGGAAGATTGGGCAAGGGCGTTCAATGGAATGCTCGATATGACAAGCAATAAAGCAAACGCATGGAGTTTTTTCATCAGCAAGGCGATATCTCCCCTGGGTCGAGATGATTGCCGCTATCGAGTTGGCAAGCGCAGATGTCCCTGCGAGTCATCATTCACACAATTGCCCCACAGACAATGACGCGCCGGTAACAGTGGCAGAAGAAATTGTGCAGGTGAACGTCAGGACCGACACACGAGGCTAGTTCATCTCAGGAGTTTGCGAAAATGGCGCGGCCGGCTGGAACCTCGCCGGCAGACTCCTGGTCAATCTTTTCAAGCAATTGCTGCTTTTGGGTTTCCCAATCCGGAAACTCTCCTCCTTGAGCAAACAACAGGCGTTCCAATCCAAACCCTGCACCAAGGGGAAATGAAAGATCGAGAGAAATCTCGCCAATTTCCAACCAATCATCAGAAAGCGGATAAGCGTTCACGCTTGCGGGCGGTGAATCCGGCAGCCAGAGATAGATGCCCGCGGTGACAAATTCGATCGCATCATCATCGGGATGACGAAACACGCCTGAACCGTTGCCAGCAGACTTTGCTTCCTGTTGTGACCGGATAACAATGCGCCGGTTATCAATTCCAGCATTTTCCAAAATAGGCTTGTATTGATCCAGGGTGGGGGTGCCAACCATTGCGATCTTTGCCGTATCCAGACCCAATCCGTCCTTCAGAAGCGCCATCGAATTTATAACACCCTGCTCGATTGATGTCCCATCAGGCCAATCCAATCTGGCAATGTGAAACATGGGCAAGACACCCGTCCTGCCCTTTTTCTCGACATCATCGATACGTGCACAGGGTTGCAGCAGATAGGATCCCTTCGGCATGTCGGAATGGGATTCATCGTACAACAGGCCGCCATTGAATTCTGACCTTTGCACAACGATTGGCATTGGTTCGGCTTTGGCAAGACCAAGTTTCTCGAACTGTGACTGCAAATTCGAAACGCCATCCGATTTTGATATTGCTGTGCGGGGCAAGGCACCGCTGAGACTTGCAGCTAGGGCCGTCGTGATCACCTGACGCCGGTTCAATTTCATGATCGAAGGGCTCCTTGGGCTTTTTACAGGGCAAACGCTGCCTGATTTGTCAGGGGCTTGCAAATGAAAAATCGCTCATGATTGGAACATCTGGGGCAAAACAAACTGTCAGATCTAACTGCAAAAATTCAGATGAAAGCGTATTATTTAAATGCTTTATCATCTCTAGTTATGATTTTGAATCAAGGAACATCACTTGTCGCGCACCACTGGCAAAAGGATCGATTTGACAGCTTTACAATTCTTTACATTGAGGAAAAGCGCCAGCAACAACCGGGTCTTAGGTTAAGGCAATGGCATCGCCGCGATGATGCCAAAACCTACGATCCAGCTTGGTAAGGAGCTTTGAAATGGTAGACAAGCAAGACAATTCAGAAGAGAACACCACACCCGAAAAGAAAAATGGCCAATCCTCGGGCTTCGGCAAAAAGGTAGTCGTGCTTTCGGTCGCAAGCGCATTGTTGCTGGGGGGTGCATTCGGTGCCCAGTCACTCGCACAGAGCAAGGCCTATGCCCATTGGAAGGTATTTGCCGCCAGTGAGGACGGCGGTTGGGGCCGGCATGACGGCAGACGGGGCGGCCGGGGCCATCATGGACCCAGACTGGCAGACATGAGCGACGAAGAAATTGACGATAAAGTCACCCGCATGGTGAAGCATGTCGCAATCGAAATTGACGCGAATGAAGAGCAGACCGAAAAAATTAGAACCCTCTTGATCGCGGTTGCAAAGGACCTGAAGCCGTTAAGGGCAGAGATGCGGGCTACCCGCGATGAAATCCACGGCATTTTGCTGCAGGACACCATCGATCGTACCGAGTTGGAACGAATCCGGGTGGAACGGCTTGCAGAAGCGGACCGCATCAGTAAAAATCTGGTCACCGCGATTGCTGATGTTGGCGATGTACTCACAGCTGAGCAGCGCAGGGTGCTCGATGAGCGCATCAAACAGTTCCGCGGCAAGCGGGGCGGCTGGCACCGGGGCTGACCGGCGCGCGAAGATCGGTTCGCCATGGCAGACAGCATATTGTTGATTGAAGATGATTTGAGGCTCGCCGGGATGGTCAAGGACTATCTCGGCGAATCCGGTTTTACAGTCACCAATGCAAATACCGGCAATCAGGGACTGTCCTTGCAGCAAAGCGGCCATTTCGATGCGATCATCCTTGATCTGATGTTGCCGGACATCAACGGACTGGATGTATGCC
This sequence comes from Salaquimonas sp., assembly GCA_028289365.1. Taxonomy (GTDB): domain Bacteria; phylum Pseudomonadota; class Alphaproteobacteria; order Rhizobiales; family Rhizobiaceae; genus BOKV01. The sequence continues at coordinate 35,261 of JANQQM010000002.1, forward strand.
GGACGATCCGCGCAAGGGATCGAATTCCGATTCTGATCCTGACGGCCAAGGGCGATCCGATGGACCGGATTGTCGGGCTTGAACTCGGCGCTGATGACTATCTGCCCAAACCCTTTGAACCGAGAGAGCTTCTTGCACGGCTGAACGCGGTACTGCGGCGCAGCCGTGGTAGCGGGACTGGTGAAAGCCTGCGGTTCGGCAGGCTGGAAATCGACCTCGAGGCAATGGAAGCAAATGTTGACGGGCGCCGCTGTGATCTTACCGCCCACCAGTTCAAATTGCTGGTCATCATGGCCAATGCAGCCGGACGCGTGCTCAGCCGCGAAACACTTATGGACATGTTGAAGGGAGAAAGCCTGGAGAGCTTTGACCGTTCCATCGACGTTCACATTTCACGCATTCGCGCCGAAATCGAGGACGACCCGAAGCACCCGCGCCGGGTGATAACCGTCAGAGGCGCCGGCTATGTCTTTGCCCGTGCGCAGGACTGACCCAATGTTATCTCCAGAACGGCGACATCCATGTTGAGGCGGCGGTTATATCTGCAGATTTATGCCACGGTTATCGGAAGCATCATCATGCTCGCCGTACTTTCGGGCATATTGTGGAATCTCTTTGGCCGCGACCATTTCAACCGCGAGGTGGTCGAGATCACCGGCGAACTGGCCATTGCCTCGCTGCCCAGCAAGGATGCACCGAAAATCGAGCAACGCGAGGCGATCATTGCGCTGGGACGCCGTATCAATACCAGTGTCAGTCTTTTTGATGAGCGGTTAAATCCAATCGCCAGCTATGGAAGGCCGGTCAGATCACCTTCCGATTCTCGCGCCAGAAGGGGTCGGGGTGGAAGAAGCGGCCCGCATCTTACCCTGGCCTTACCCGATGGACGCTGGCTGGTAATCAATGTCACCCGACCAGGCTCGCCGCATCCACTTGTCAATCTGATCCTGTTTCTTGGCACCATTGCAGTCAGTGTTGTGATTGCCTCATATCCGCTGGTCCGGCGGCTGACCCGCCGGTTGGAGCGGCTACAGGAGGGTGTCGAACAGATGGGTAGCGGTGAGTTGTCGACGCGGGTCAAGGTGGAAGGTCGCGACGAGGTAGCCGGCCTCGCACAGAGCTTCAACGATGCCGCCGAAAAGATCGAGCGGTTGGTGGATACAAACCGGATGTTGCTGGCCAATGCTTCACACGAACTCAGAACACCGCTGGCCCGCATCCGGCTTGGCATCGAGATGCTGGAAAAGAAGGAAGATCCGAAAAGACGAGAAGCATTGAAGCGCGATATCGACGAGCTAGACATATTGATCGACGAGATTCTGCTCATGAGTCGGCTTGAGGCAGGCGCACAGTTGAATCGATCCGGTTTAGTGGATCTCGTCGGATTGGCCGCGGAAGAAAGCGTGTATTTCGAGCATTGTTCGGTCGAGGGAAGCGCTCCCGACATTTACGGCGATCCGCACCTGCTTCGCCGGCTGATCCGCAATCTTCTCAAGAACGCTACCGAACATGGCGAACCGCCGGTCTTCGTTGACGTGGAGGCGAAGGACAACATGGTAATCTTGACTGTGAGCGATACCGGTAGGGGCATCGCCGAAGACGAACGTGAAAAAGTATTCGATCCATTTTACAGAGCATCGCAATCGGCAACCAAGGACGGCTACGGACTGGGCCTGGCGCTTGTACGACAGATTGCCGAAGCACATGGCGGGACAGCGACAGTCACCACCGAAGGAAAACGCCGCTCTGCAATCAGGGTGACATTGCCGATATCACCAGGAAAATAAATTCGTCAAGCTGAAAGCTATCGCCCCTGCCATACCGGATCGCGTTTTTCGGCGAAGGCGCGAGCGCCCTCAAGCTGATCCTCGGAGTTATAAAGCGTTTTGACGGTATCGAACTGGCTGGTCGTGATCTTGTCCATGGCGTCGTGAAATTTCATGTTTTCGGCTTCACGAACAACCTCCTTGATCGCGGCCTGGACCAGCGGCGGGCCTGATGCGAGCGTTTCGGCCAGTTTCCACGCCTCCGGCATGAGTTCTGCGGCCGGATAGACGTGATTGATCAACCCCCAGCGCGCGGCTTCCTCGGCATCTATCCAGCGACCCGTCAGCAACATTTCCATGGCGATATGGTACGGAATGCGTTTGGGCAGCTTGACGCTTGCCGCATCTGCAACCGTGCCTGACTTGATTTCCGGAAGGGCAAAAGTAGCATGTTCGGCAGCCAGAATAAGGTCGGCACTGATTGCCAATTCCAGGCCGCCGCCACAGCAGATACCGTTGATCGCGGCGATCACCGGTTTGTTCAGCCCACGCAATTCCTGCAATCCGCCAAATCCCCCTACCCCGTAATCGCCGTCGACCGCATCACCGTCGGCAGCAGCCTTCAAATCCCATCCGGGACAAAAGAACTTTTCTCCGGCAGCAGTCAGAATTGCGACCCGCATGGTGTCGTCGTCGCGGAAGTCCTGAAATATCTCGCCCATAATGCGGCTGGTCGCCAAGTCGATCGCATTAGCCTTCGGACGATCCAGCGTTACCTCGAGAATACTACCCTGTTTCAGAGTCTTGATTGGGTTAGTCGGCATGGTCTCCTCCGATCCTGATAAGCGCATCCACCGCCACGGCTACATTCTGACCACATAGCAGTGGATTGATTTCTACCTCTTCCACGGCATCCTTCTGGACAAATTCCTGGATTGCCATGATCGTATCAATAATGGCTTCGATATCGGCGGCCGGAGCGCCGCGATAGCCTTCCAGGAGCTTCCAGATACTCAATTGTCGCAATTCGAGTTTGATGTCATTTCTGGTTGCCGGAACAAGTAGAGAAACGCTGTCGCGCAGCAGTTCTGCAAGCGTACCGCCGGCTGCGATTGTGAGTACGAATCCGTGGGCGGGATCCCGGACAACACCGACCAGCAGTTCTGCAACGGCATCCATGATCATCGCTTCGACCAGATATTCATCACCGCACATTTGCTCGGCTGAAGTTTGAACCTGTTTAGCAGAAGCAAGGTTCAATTTTACCGCTCCGGCTTCAGTCTTGTGGGCGATACCCAAGGCTTTCAAAGCCACCGGAAATCCGATTTCCAAGGCTTTCGAGGCGGCCTCGGCAGGGCTGCCGGCACATGCGTTTTGGGGAATGTTTACCCCCCATTTCGACAGAAATCGCTTCGCGTGACCCTCATTCAGCACCCTGAGTTCCGGAACGTTTTCGCTCAAGTAAACCGGTGGTGAAACAACGAATTCAGAAAGCGATGCGGCAACATCAATCGCCTCGATTGCTTCCGACAAGCCACATAGCGGAACGATATTTTGCTCCATAAGAGACGCCGAGACATCTTCGGGCAAGTTCTCGCTCAATGATCCGAGTACGCAGAACGGGACCCCAGTTTGCTTTTTCGCTTTAGCGATTGCCATAGTCACCACGTTCCAGTCCTCAGCTGAGCAGCGATCCAACCGGGGGAAGTCCAGCATTACGATGACCAGCGCATATTGTGGATCGGCCATTGCAATAAAAGTTTGCGTCAATGCGGGCAAGTCTCCCCAGATCCTGGTCTGATAGTCGAGTGGGTTGGTGAGCGCCACCGAAGGGCCGAGGACGCCGCGGAGCGCAACTTTCTGCCGATCGTTCAATGGCGGCATGACCAGGTTGGACGAATGAACTGCATCAGCGATCAGTCCGGCCTCGCCGCCGGAACAGGACAAGGAAGCAATCGCTTTAGAGGCAAGCGGGCCCTCCATATGAAGCAATTTCAAGGTTTCGATGAGCGCCGCCAATGAAGAGACCTTGCTGATACCAAGGCGGGCCAGCAAAGCGCGAGCACCAGCATCACTACCTGCCAACGACGCGGTATGGGTGATGGTCGCTGCCTTTGCATTCTCAGAACTGCCTATTTTCAACGCCACAACCGGCTTGTTCAATTCGTGGGCCCGCGCCGCTAGTCGTTCCAATGCGCGGATATCGCTGATGCCTTCAATGTGCAAACCGAGTGTTGTCACCCTGGGGTCTTCTATCAGATCCAACCCGATTTCGGAGAGATCGATCTGTGCCTGATTGCCGGCGGTCATCAGATAGGCGATCGGCAGTCCACGCTTCTGCATAGTCAGGTTGATGGCAATGTTCGAACTCTGGGTGATGATCGCGACACCGCACTCCTGTCTCAAGCCACCATGTTGATCAGGCCAGAGCGCAATGCCATCCAGATAGTTCAAAAAACCGTAGCAGTTGGGGCCGATGATCGGCATGTCTCCGGCTGCTTTCAGCAATTTATGCTGTAGCTTTCTGCCTTCGCTGTTCCCTTCTTCCAGTTCCAGAAATCCCGAAGCAAAACAGACCGCACCGCCAGCACCAATCCCGGATAGTTCACGCACAATCTCTATCGTCGCGTGTCGATTGACCCCTATAAATGCTGCGTCGGGTGTTCCAGGCAATTCTGAAATTGACGAGAAAACCGGCCGTCCGCCGATTTCCGCTTTGTTAGGATGGACCGGCCAGATGGAACCGGGAAATCCGATTTTCCTGCACTGATCGACAACATTCTCGCACCAGCTCCCGCCGCCGATGACTGCGATAGATCGAGGACGAAATAGTCGACCGAGTTTTGACATTTAGGCACCAAGCGGGCGAAACAGTTCGCGGCTGATAATGTGGCGCTGGATTTCGCTGGTGCCGTCCCAGATTCGCTCGACACGCGCATCGCGCCAGAACCGCTCGACCGGGAAATCATCCATCAGGCCCATTCCGCCGAAGATCTGCAGGGTCGTATCTGTGACCCTGGCCAGCATTTCTGAAGCGTAGAGTTTGGCGGATGCAATTTCGCGGTTTGCAGGCTGGTTGTTGTCCAGGCGCCAGGCGGCGGCTAGTGTAAGCCAATCTGCTGCATCGATTTCGGTGATCATGTCGGCGACCTGAAAGCTTATGCCCTGAAACTTGGCAATCTGTTGTCCGAATTGCTTCCGTTCGGCGGCGTAGTTCAACCCTAATTCAAAACACCTACGCGCACGGCCCACGCACATTGCCGCAACGGTCAGCCGGGTGGCATAGAGCCACTCGTTCATGACGGCAAAACCGCCATCGACAGCGCCCAGGATTTGCGAGTTCGGCAGGCGGCAATTGTCGAAATATAGCGTTGAATTCTTGTAACCCTTATGACTGACCGAATTGTAGCCATCCCGTACTTCAAAACCGGGCGTGCCACGATCGACCAGAAATGTTGTGATGCGTTTCTTTTGGCCCCTCTCGGTCTCATCGACACCGGTCGCCACAAAAACGATGAAAAAATCTGCGTGTTCAGCACCTGAAATGAAATGCTTGGAACCGTTGACGACCCAGTCATCCCCATCCTGGACCGCCTGACATTTCATGCCCCTGACATCCGAGCCTGCATCGGGCTCAGTCATCGCAAGGGCATCCATTTTCTCACCGCGGATGGCCGGCAGCAGATAGCGATCCCTTTGCTCTTCGTTACAAGCCATCAGGATGTTTTGCGGGCGTCCGAAGAAATGGGTTAGCGCCATGGAACCCCGACCCAATTCGCGCTCGACAAGGGCTAGTTCCAAATGGCTGAGACCGGCCCCGCCAACCTCTTCGGGAAAGTTGCAACCATAAAAGCCGAGTTCAATACAGCGCTGCTTGATATGCTCACCGATCTCTTGAGGCACTTCTCCCGTCCGCTCGACAAGCGCCTCATGAGGATAGATTTCCTTTTCGACAAATGATCGAACTGTCGTGACGATCATTTCCTGTTCTTCGGTCAGTCCGAACTGCATGGAAAGAACCTCAAACTATTTGCGTTCATATTTATTTGCCTCCGACCGTCTCGCGAGACCGGTCTTAGCCGCGCTGACCCACAAATCGACCAGCACCCTCGGGCACAGCCCGCTTGGCATGTGCGGACGCGAATTGGCCGATTGATTTTGTGATTTCAGTATCGGGACTACAGCTCTTGCGGGTGTTCAGATCGACATGCAGGAGCAGTGTTTCCACGGTGGCGGCAAGATTGCCATCAACACCATTGAGATTGTGGAACAGGTGAAGTTTCCTTCCATCGCCTGCCAACACTTGCGTTGCAATTTTCAGAGTTTCACCGGCATGCAATTCGGCCAGATAGCGGACATGATTTTCCACCGTGAAGTAGCTTTTGCCGGTTGAAACATATTCCGGACCGGCGCCAATCATTTCCAGGAAGCGGTCAGTCGCCTCCGCGCTTGCCTCCAGAAAATGCGCCTCATTCATATGGCCGTTATAATCCGTCCAGCTCACCGGGATTTGCCGATGGGCGGTGACTGGCAATTCGTCGCTTGAAGGATCTTCAAACCGTACTTCATGGTCCGTGATGATCTTGCCGGCGCCACTGCCGGTTATTCGAAGGGCGCGCAACATGCCAACGAGATTATCGTCACGGAGCCGCTCCAGTTCCCGGATCGACAGGTGTCCGGATTGCGCGTCAGATTGCTCGGCGATCAGGTTCACCAGTTCAGGCGTGAACTCCGGAACGTCCATCAGCTTGGTCCAGGGCCAGGAAAGTGCCGGTCCAAATTGCTGCATGAAATGACGCATCCCAGCCTCGCCACCAGCAATGCGATAGGTCTCAAACAGACCCATCTGAGCCCATCTGAGACCAAATCCCATCCGGATAGCTTCGTCGATCTCGGATGTGGTCGCGACGCCATCGCTGACCAGCCAAAGAGCTTCGCGCCAGACGGCTTCCAGTAGACGATCCGCGATATGCGCATCGATTTCATTGCGAACCGTCAGGGGATACATGCCGATGTCGCGCAATATCTGTGCTGCGGTTTCGGTCTGCATCGGGTCGCCGACAAGTTCCACCAAGGGAAGCAAATAGACCGGATTGAATGGATGAGCGACAATGAACCGTGTTTCGTTTCTGTTCAATTCCGACGGCTTGAAGCCCGATGTCGAAGACCCAATTACCGCATCGGCTGACGCGTGTTTGGCAATTTCCGCGTGAACAACATGCTTGAGTTCGAGCCGCTCCGGAACGCTCTCCTGTATCCAGTCAGCGCCAACGATGACCTCGGCAATCTCGTCATTAAACCGGAGTTCCCCTTCAGCAGGAAGTGACTTGTTGTAGATAGCCGGTAGTGCGCGACGTGCATTTTCGAGAACGTCGAGTATTTTTCTATCAGCCTGCGGATCGGTGTCATAGACAGCAACGTCCCAACCATTGAGCAGGAAACGAGCGGCCCAGCCGCCGCCAATAACCCCGCCTCCGATGATAGCAGCCTTCATCGCGCCCTCACTTTTGCTTCTGAGCACGTTTGGTCAAACTGAGCTTGGCACGAACTTCATCCGGCCCCATCACCCTTGCGCCCATGCGTTCGATGATGCCAACCGCGCGCTCGACAAGCTGCTCATTGGTCGCTAGCACGCCTTTGTCGAGAAACAGATTATCTTCCAAGCCAACCCGGACATTGCCACCCGCCAAGACCGCGGCAGCAACATAGGGCATTTGATGGCGCCCGAGACTGAATGCCGACCAGTGCCAATCAGGCGGAACATTATTGACCATTGCCATGAAAGTGTTGAGATCATCGGGGGCGCCCCAAGGCACGCCCATGCAGAGCTGCACCAGTGCCGGCGAGGTAATCACACCCTCCTTAACAAGCTCAATGGCAAATCGAAGATGCCCGGTATCGAATGCCTCGATTTCGGGTTTCACGCCAAGTTCTGTCATCATTGTGCCCATGGCGCGCAACATGCCGGGTGTGTTGGTCATTACATAATCAGCTTCGGCGAAGTTCATGGTGCCGCAATCAAGCGTACAGATTTCCGGCAGGCATTCGGCAATGTGCGCCATTCTTTCGCTGGCACCGACCATGTCAGTCCCCGTTGAATTGACTGGCAGTGGCGCTTCGGTGGAGCCGAACACCATGTCGCCGCCCATGCCTGCGGTCAGATTAAGGACCACGTCGACATCCGCCTCGCGAATGCGGTCTGTGACCTCCCGATAGAGATCCAAGCGTCTGGATGGCGCGCCAGTCTCGGGATCACGAACATGGCAATGGACAATGGCGGCCCCTGCCCTGGCGGCGGCAATCGCACTGTCGGCAATTTGTTCAGGACTGCGCGGAACATGAGGTGATCTATCCTGCGTGCCGCCGGATCCGGTAACCGCACAGGTGATGAAGACATCCTTCGTGATGGCAAGGGGCATTGATTCCTCCCATTATGCCGTCAGGATCGTCGAGATTGACCAATTTTACTGTGCAGATATAGTTGATATTATGCAGTCTTGGTCTAAAACAAATGCGCAGAACTCGCAGATCGGCATCTTATTGTTCGATCAGTTTTCCAATCATTGCCTGGCAAATGTGATGGAGCCCTTTCGCGCGGCTAACACGTTTCTGCGCCGACAGGCTTTTGAATGGCACATCGTGACGCTGGACGACAGTCCGGTACGATCATCCAGCGGCCTGCCGGTCATGCCGACCGCCCGCCTTTCGGATCAATTCGCGGGGGATATCCTGTTCGTCGTTTCCAGCTATGACTTCAGGTCGCTCATGACAACGAAGTGTCTGCAGACGCTGCGTACCGGCGCCAGGCGCTACAAGAGACTGGCCGCACTGGATACCGGAAGCTGGTTGGTGGCCGCAGCCGGACTCTTGGAAAACCGCAAGGCCACCATCCATTACGACGAGATCGATGCATTTGCAGAGCGATTTCCCGAAATTCAGGTTCGACGCAAGCGCTGGGTGAATGATGACGGCGTGATTACCTGCGGCGGCGCCATGGCTTCGTTCGAGCTTGTGCTTGACCTGATCGCCGAACTGCATGGCACGGGTCTCGCCTTGGAAATCGCGCAGTTGTTCATGGTTGAACACGCAACGTTCGGCCAGTCGATTCCGCCGGTCAGCAAGGATCGCCGTGTGGACAAGTGCCTGCTGTCGATGGAGGCGAATATCGAACAGCCGCTCTCCATTCCAGAGCTGGCCAGACTATCAAATTGTCGGCAAAGGGATATGGAACAACGGTTTGTTCGCGCACTCGGGACAACGCCGGATGTCGTTTACCGGCGTCTGCGGTTGAACGCTGCCAAGAAGCTTCTGGAGGCCAATATCATGCCGGTCTCCGAGATCGCGGTTCGGTGCGGCTATAGCAATGCGAGCGCGTTTTCCCGCGCCTTTAGACGTGAATTTGGCGTGGCGCCGAGGGAGTATTATTGAGTCTGCGGTAGCGGAGATTTGATCGGCGTTTCAATCCCCTCGGGGAAAGCGCTGCCTGTCCTCAACGACATTCAGGTCCATGTGATTGCGCATGTAGCGTTCGGATGCTTTTTGCAGCGGCTGGTAGTCCCACGGATAGTAGGCACCATTGCGCAAGGCTTCATAGACCACCCAGCGCCGCGCCTGGCTGTCGCGGACCTCAGCATCGAATTTCTCCAGATCCCAGCGAGCATCCGCTTGGTTTCGTAGCTCAGTCAGACTCTCTACATGCGCCGGATCCTCGGCGAGATTGACAAGTTCATGCGGGTCGGCATCAAGGTCGAATAATTGCTCCGGGTCCAGTGCGCAGCGGTTGTATTTGTATTTTCCGCTTCGAATAGAAACCAGCGGCGCATTGGAGGCTTCGGCGGCATATTCCATGAGAACCGGATTGTGTCTTTCAGCCCCTTGCACCGTTGCCACAAGACTTTCGCCATCGGTCCATGGCGATACTTCCTCAAGATTTATTCCCGCCAATTCACAAAGCGTGGGCGCTACATCCATGGTTGAAACCGGAACGTCGATTTTCCCTTCCGGCAGTTCGGGTGAAGCAATCATCAATGGCACGCGCGAGGAGCCTTCGTAAAAGCACATCTTGAACCACAGACCGCGTTCGCCCAGCATGTCGCCATGGTCCGAGACAAACAGGATCGTCGCTTCCTGCCCGGTATCGTCCAGGGTTTCGAGGATCTGGCCGATCTTGTCATCCAGATAGGAGATGTTGGCAAAATAGGCCCGGCGTGACCGGCGAATGTCATCTTCGCTGATGTCAAAATTCCGCCAGTCATTTGCATCGAAAATCCGCCGCGAATGGGGATCGTGATCTTCATAGGCCATTGCAGGCACGACAGGCAAAAGATGCTCGCAGTCCGAATAAAGATCCCAGTATTTCTTCCTCGCCAGATAGGGATCATGCGGATGGGTGAAGCTGACTGTCAGGCACCAGGGCCGCTCATCCTGGCCGCGTGCGAGGTCGTAAATCTTGCGAACGGCGTTGTAGCCAACCTCATCATCATATTCCATCTGATTGGAGATCTCGGCAATGCCCGCGCCAGTGACCGAACCCATATTGTGATACCACCAGTCAATTCTTTCGCCGGGTTTGCGATAGTCCGGTGTCCAGCCGAAATCGGCCGGGTAAATGTCGGTCGTCAGCCGTTCCTCAAAGCCATGCAGTTGATCTGGCCCGACAAAGTGCATCTTGCCGCAAAGGCTGGTCTGGTAACCTGCACGGCGCAGATGATGGGCGAAAGTGGGCGTATCGGAAGGAAATTCGGCGGCGTTATCATAGACCCCGGTACGGGAAGGTAATCTGCCCGACATGAAGGAAGCCCTGCCGGGCGCGCATAATGGCGAAGCAGTATAGGTGTTTGCAAATCTGACCGAGCGCTTGGCCAGTCGCGACAGATTGGGAACATGGAGCCAATCGGCTGGACCATCTGGAAACAGGGTGCCATTCAGCTGGTCCACCATGAGTATCAAAATGTTTGGATGTTTCACGACGATACTTCCCGGCTAAAGGGCTGCGCTACCCGTTGCCAGCCTTCGATAGTCCATTTGGCCATTACTGCTTCCGAAAATGTTACAAATAAATAATGCACAACAAATGCCAGACCGCTGTAGAATGCTTATTAATGAATTGACCAGTCAATGAAAAAACACACATATTTTCCGGAAGCTGGCAATAGTCGACAAATTGAGCATACTAAGAAAAACAACAGGGAGAACATTAATGAACAATAATAAAATCTGGATGGGTAGACGCGGCATTACCAGGCGTGGTGTGCTGGGAGGTGCAGCCGTCCTCGGTGCAACAACGCTTGCAGCGCCGCTCACTGCAAACCTGGCGAAGGCGCAACCCAAGAAAGGTGGCTTGATCCGTGTCGCAAAAGGCCATGGCCAGACGGCCGATACGCTCGATCCGGCAACCTTCGTCAACGGATTTAATGTCGCATTTTCCTATGGCTTGCACGGATTTCTTACAGTAGTTGGCACCGATGGAAGCCTTGAGCCTTCTTTGGCTGAAAGCTGGGAAGCATCACCAGATGCGAAGATCTGGAGCTTCAAACTCCGTCCTGGCGTGACCTTCCACAAGGGCAAAGCGCTTGCACCTGAAGATGTTGTCGCCTCGATCAATCACCACAGAGGTGACGATTCAACATCTGCAGCGAAACCTCTGGTTGCCGGGATTACGAATATCACCACAGAGGGCAACGATACTGTCGTATTTGAACTCGAAAGTGGAAATGCCGACTTCCCGTTTGTGTTCACTGATTATCATCTGGCAATCCTTCCGGCCAAGGACGGAAAAATGGATTGGCAGAGCGGTGACGGTTGTGGCGCCTATGAGCTTGTGCAATTTGACCCGGGTGTCGTTGCTCAATTCAAGCGGTATGGCGGTGACTGGAACCAGGATCGCGGATATTTTGACGAAGTCGAAATGCTGTCGGTTCTTGATCTGAACGCGCGAACTGCGGCGCTCGTTTCCGGCGAAGTTCATTCAATTGACAAGCTGGACCTGAAGACTATCGGTCTTTTGGGCAGGCGTCCCGGCATTGAAATCAATTCCGTGGCAGGTCCGCAATATTACACGTTCGCGGCCCATACCGATTCCGCGCCCTATGACGATCTCAATGTTCGCATGGCCCTGAAGCACGCGATCAATCGTGAGGAAATGATCGAGAAGATCCTGTTCGGCCACGGCACCATCGGCAACGACCATCCGATTGGTCCGAGCTATCGCTATCACAATCCCGACCTGCCGCAGACGCCATACGATCCCGACAAGGCAAAGTTCCATTTGAAGGAAGCCGGTCTGGACAGTTTGAAAGTGACCCTTTCTGCAGCTGATGCCGCCTTCCCGGGTGCTGTCGACGCTGCCGTGCTCTACCAGGCCTCTTCAAAACCAGCCGGTATTGAGCTCGAGGTCAACAAGGTCCCCAATGATGGCTATTGGGCGGACGTTTGGCTCAAGCATCCGTTCTGCGCGGTTTATTGGGGCGGACGGCCTACCGAAGACCAGATATTCTCGACCGCTTACGCCGATGGCGCCTCCTGGAACGAGACGAACTGGTCAAATCCGCAGTTCAATGAGCTGCTTGTTGCGGCACGTGCCGAACTGGATGAGGACAAGCGCCGGGCGATGTATTTCGACATGCAGGAACTGGTTGCCACAGATGGCGGTTCGGTCTTGCCGATGTTCGCTAACTTTGTCTTCGCAAATAGCGACAAGGTCGCCCATGGCGACATGGCTTCCAACTTTGATGTGGATGGCGAGCGCTGGATGGAGCGCTGGTGGTTCAAATAAGTTGTAATCAATGAAACAAGGGCGCCGGATGAAGATCCGGCGCCCTTTTCATTTGTTCGATCGGCGACCACCGTCGCCTATCTATGGATATGCACGGCACATTCGGCGTGCCGCATGATCCGAGCGGCGGTAGAACCAATGAGATAATCCTGCAAGCCCGGCTTGTGCGAGCCGGCAACAATGCAGTCGGCTTTCAGTCTTCCCGCATATTCCAGTATCTCCCGGCTGGGGTGTCCCACGATGATATGGGTGTCTGCGCCCTGCGTATGTTCGTTGGCCAAATCGGCCAGTTGCCGCTTGGTCTCCTTAATCCGGTTCAGGTGGGTTTCCTTGGGAAGCACGACTTCGACATAGCCTGGTATTTCCTCGACAACATGGAGCAGGGTCACCTTGCCGCCTTTTTCCAGCAGGTGATTTGCGACATCAATCAGTGCACTTGATGCCGCATCGTGATCCAATGCTACGGGGACAAGAATATTCCTATACATCTGCCGTCCTTTTTCCGTTTCTTGTGTAAATTTGTTGAATCTTAACAGTCACTAACCGATCTTTTCTAATGAAATCGTTCCGCTGAATATGGTGACATTTCAGCATTGGGAATTATTCCCGAAACAATATCTGCAATCAGCTGCCCCGATTTGGGAGCCATCATCAGACCGTAGTGACTGTGACCAAACGCGCCGTACAAACCTTCATGGTTCGGCAGCGCGCCTAGAACGGGAAGGCTATCGGGAAATGACGGCCGGTGCCCCATCCAATATTTCGTGCCGGCGGGATTCAAGTCGCTCAACATGGATTTCGTTAGCCTTTCCAGACTTTGGTACCGGCGTTCATCTGGCGGCGCATCTGTGGCCGCAAACTCTGATGTGCCCGCCACCCTCAAACCGCCTTCCATCGAACTGGCAACGATCTTGTTGTCCACATCCATGACGGAATTCTCCAGGGCCAGGCCGGGGTCAGGAAATTCGACATGGTAACCGCGTTCCGCCAGCAATGGAAAATCGAAGCCCAGCGGCTTGAGCAATTCTGCCGACCAGGCGCCGGCAGCAACTACAATCTTGTCGCTTGAATAGGTTTCATTGTCACAGACGATATTCCAGTCGCCATCCTTGTTTCTTAAAAGCGATTTCACATCATCGCAGATGATTTCAACGCCGCCAGCAACAGCCTTTTTGGCCAGGGTTTCGCCGATTTTCCCAGGTGATTTTGCCCGGGCCTGCCCCTTTATCAGGATTGCCGCCTCGAATTCCGGCGACAATGCCGGTTCGAGCTGCCTGAGTTCCTCGGCACCAATCAACTGAACATCAGCACCTTTTTCCTTGCGTATTCGATAATCGATCGCGTCTATGTTTGCACGTCCGGTTTTCCTGAAGGCGTGGACATAATAGCTGTCGGCGACCTGATCCTCTTGCCCGGTACCTTCGAGATGCTGACGATATAAATCCACCGCGGGTAAAGTCAGTGTTTCCATCGCATCAACGGCGGACCGGAATTTTTGTTCACTAGTGCGCGCCAGAAATCTCAGACCCCATGGGATCATGCGCGGCCAAAATGATGGCTCGACAGATAGTGGTCCATCGGGTCTTAAAAGAAATCCAGGAATGTTCTTCCATACGCCCGGAACCGCCTGAGGAATGAACGACCAGGGCGAGATGACCCCGGAATTCCCATAGGATGCGCCCTGCCCTGGCGCTGCCCGATCAATCAGCCGGACCGAAAGCCCTTTCTGGCGGAGCGACAGCGCACAACAAATGCCGACAATGCCCGCTCCGATAACCGTTGTCTGACTATCGTTTTTCATCGCTATTGCGCCGGTTGTGACGACATCCTGCTCCTTGACAGAACTTGGGAGATAACCGCAGGTGCAACGATTAGTGCGGCAACCAGATCTGCCTGTAGCGATGGCGCAATGAACACGAGCCCCGCTATGGCGGCAAGGATCCGGTATGGTGCTGCCATTGGCGCCAACCAATAACCAACAACGGCTGCTGAAAGTGAAACAACACCAATGATGCAGCTTGTTGCTGTGTAGGTAAACTGCCACAGGTCGAAGCCGGTAGAAGAAACAAACAGTAGTACCGGTGCATAGACAAATGCCATCGGCGCGACGATCTTTCCCATACCAAGCGTGAATGCGGACACGCCCGTTCGGAACGGATTGGCATTCGCGATTGCCGCGGCAGCATAGGCCGACGTACAGACCGGCGGCGTGATTTCAGAAACGACGCCGTAATAGAGCACGAACATGTGGGAGGCTATCGGTGGTATCCCCAACTGAGCCAGTGCAGGCTGGGCGACTGAAACCAGCATGATATAAAGCGCAGTCGTCGGAATTCCTGCGCCCATCAAGATACAGGCCAGTGCAATGAAGATCAGTGACAGGAAGAGCTGCAGATCGTTGACGGAAAAGAAACCGAGCAAGCCACCAAGCGTAATCGCGTCGTATAGACCGGTCGCCATTGAGGCCGCACCGCTGGTCACCATGAACCCGATGCGGAAGCCGACGCCGGTGGTATTGATGACGCCGACAACGATGCCGACTGCGGCAGAGGCAGCGCCGACGGCGAGTGCATACTTCACGCCAACTTCAACGGATTCCGCCATTTGCGGTAGCTTGATGCGTTCTTCCGGATTGAGCGTACCGATCACCGCGCCTGCGATCAGCGTTGCGCTCATGATGATGTCAAATCCGCCGTCGGACAATTTCCAGAGAACGAATGCAATGAAGGCTGCCGGGTAAATCAGCGTATCGATTTTGTTGTACCTTGCCATGCCACAAATCACAGCAAGCGATATTCCGCAGAAGGCGGACATGAAAGGCGTGTAGCCGCTGAACAGAACGAATAGCAATCCGACCAAGGGGATGATATTGGCCCAGCCTTCACTCCACACCTGCTTGAACTGGGGTAACATTTCCTTTGCCAGGCCCTGAAGGTTGAGCTTGCGCGCCATCAGGTGCACCACGGCGAAAACGCCGACATAGTGCAGGAGTGCCGGGAAGATGGCGGCAATCACGATGGTCGTGTACGGAACCTCGAGGAATTCGGCCATAATGAAGGCCGCCGCACCCATGATTGGCGGTGTGATCTGGCCACCCGCTGAAGATGCCGCCTCGACGCCACCGGCGAAATGACCTGGATAGCCCAACCGCTTCATGTTGGGGATCGTGAGCGCACCAGTAGAAACCGTATTGGCAACCGACGATCCGGAAATGGTTCCGAAAAATGCCGAAGACACGACGGAAACCTTGGCCGGACCGCCGGTGTACCGGCCCGCCAATATGGTTGCATTATCGATGAATAATTTTCCCAGACCAGTTCGCTGGGCAATCACACCAAACAGCACGAAGTGAAACACGATTGTCGAAACAACCCAGAGGGTAACACCGAAGATGCCCTCTTGCGGGAAATACATGGACGAAACAAAGGTATTAAATTTCACGCCGGGATGCTGAAGAATACCCGGATAGTAGGGGCCCAGAAGGGCATAGGAGATAAAGACGCAGATGATCAGCGGCAAGATCCAGCCCAAGGTCCGCCGCGCCAGATCGAGGACGAGCACGATCATAACGATACCAAAGAAGATATCGTATTGATTGGGATTACCCATCCGGAAGGTCTGTTCTTCAATGCCGAGCGCAGGAATCCCGCGCCAAGCGACACCCACATAGAGAGAAGCCATGACGCCAAGGATCATCAGGATCAGGTCGTAGACAGGAATATTGCCAATGCGCCAAAGACTGTTGTCATGCATGACAAAGGCGCCCTTGGTCTTGAAGAACGGGAAAAGAGCATAGGTCAGAATAAACAGGCCGGTCAGATGGAAACCCATGTGCCAGTAGTCTGCCGGCAATCCAAACCCTGCCGTGATGAAATGATAGGCGGCAAATACCAGGGCAACGACCCGCAGCATCTGTGCGGTTGACGGGCCTACAGGACGTGTGGATGCGGCCTCATCATATTTTTCCTCGATCGCGGCTAATTCCTCTGCCGTCAGCTCGCCGTCTGCAGCAGGCTTTTCTTCGGTTGCCATGATGCCTCACAAATGAATGTAGTTCTGGTGTGCCTGATCGGCGGCGGTCCCGCCGATCAAGCCAATTCTTGCTAATTAAGAGCTTTGAAATTTACTGCAGAAGCCCAGCTTCTTTGTAGAATTTCTCTGCACCTGGATGCAGCGGAACCCCAAGCGCTGCAACGCCGTCCAAAGCCGTGTCCGGTGTAATCTGCTTGCCCTTGGCGTGGCCATTATCGAGAAGCTTGCGCGTATTGTCGTTCCACATTGCTTTCGTAATGCCGTAGACCAGCTCGTCGGAAAGATCCGAGGATACGACCAACAGTGCGCTTACTGCTGGTGTCAGTGTATCGCTATCAATGCCCTCATAAACCCCGCCAGGAATTTTTGACGGTATGTAGGCTGGGATGATTTCGTTGATCTTCTGGAGGTCTGCGTCTGTGAAGGAATGAAGGTTCATGCCCTTGGTGGAGGAAAGCTGGACCATGGCAGCGACCGGCCAGCCGGCAGCATAGAAATAGGCATCCAATTGACCATCGGCGAGGCGCTCGGCGCTTTGGCTGTTATTGAGTTCTGCCTCATCCATATTGTCACGATTGACGCCCCAGGCATCCAGCATCTGAAGGACTGCGACCTGTGTTCCGGAGCCGGCCTGAGCAATACCGACTCGCTTGTCTTTCAAGTCGCCCAGATCATTGATTGTTGCGTCCTTGGGGAGGACAAGATGCAAGTCTTCAGGGAACAGGTTTGCGACAATACGCAATTTCGGATGCGGCTTGCCTTCGAACTTTCCTTCGCCCAGATACATTGAGCGAGTAACGTCTGCAGCGGCAAGTCCTGCTTCCAGCTCGCCGTTTTGAACCGCGGCATTGTTGAAGACTGATGCTGTCGTTGACTGAGCGATTGCGATCAGACCGGGCACGCCGCATTGGCCGCCCTCGTCACAGGGACGCGATCCCGGAGGCGCAGAAATACCGTTGGCAATGGTTCCGCCAATCGGAAAATAGGTTCCGCCCGCACCACCGGTGCCGATCCGGAAGAAGGTCGGATTTTGTGCCTGCGCGACACCGGCAGCCAGCATCGAGCCACCAAGTACAATAGCGCCTACAAATTTGGAAACTGAATTCATAGTATCTCTCCCTGTGAATGAGCTTTGGATTTCCCCACTTTTGGTTGAAAATCCGGCAAATGTTAGAAGCAACATTCCATAAAATCAAATTGTAAGTTATTCTAGTTCTATAAGATTTTCCTATTGATTTAAGGAAATGTCATGAAGCTCAATCACATGAAGGCTTTTCACGAGTTGATGCTGACCGGTTCGGTCTCTGAATCGGCGCGTAATCTGCACCGGAGTCAGCCCGCGATCAGCGCCTTGATCGCAGGATTGGAAGATGATCTGGGCATGAAACTGTTTGAGCGGCGCAATGGCCGGCTGCATCCGGTTCCCGAAGCATTTTACCTGCATGAGGAATGTCTCGAATTATTGGGCCGGATCGATACGATCAAGCAAAACATGCGCGGGATCAGGGCACTAAAAAGCGGCAAGATCGAAATTGTCTCGATGCCCGGTCCATCTGTCTTCCTTTTACCCAATCTGATTTCGGATTTCATTTCCTCGGGAAAGGAAATCGAAAGCACCCTGATTTCAAGAAGTTCCGATCTGGTTTTCCAACTTCTGGCGGCACAACAATTTGATCTGGGGATAGCGGATTACATTGCGGGCAAAGCGAGTGAGACCTCCTTGGTCAATGCAGATACGTACAGATTTAATTGTCTGGTTGCGATGCCACACGACGATGCGCTCGCTGACAAGGAATACATTACGCCGGAAGACCTTGCCGGCGAGCCGCTGGCCACCCTTCATCCCAAACACGAGATTTACCTGAATATCGAGCGGACCTTCTCTGAGATGGGAAAGCGGATGCACATTCTGCACAACACCCAATATTTCATTCCGCTGCTCACCTATGCAGAAAAGAGAATTGCTTATGCGATCGTAGATCCGATCGCAGTTGAGAGCTACAGACTATACAAGGGAGAAGCTGCAACGCTGGTTTTCAAACCGTTCAGGCCGGAAGTGAATTACCGGGTTTCCATCCTGACTCCAAATCACCGTCCGGCTTCCCTGCTAACCCAATCCTTCACAAGCCTGCTGACAGACGAAATCCTGCGCCTTGGCGGAATCCAGATTGACCCGGATCTGTAGATGTCAGCTGCCGACAAAACTATGGAAGAGTTGGCCCGGTACCGTTACCATGTGTAGTAGAAAGCGCTAAAAGATGACAGCAATCGAAAAGTTCATATTGCCAGATGCCGGTTTGTCCACCCTGCCTACCGGGGCGGTAAAACAGGTTGTGGATGCGCTTGGCCAAAGTATAGCGGATGGCGACTATCTTCCCGGCGAAACAATCCCCATGGAAGAGGAACTTTCAGCAAAGTTTGAAGTCTCACGAACTGTGTTGCGCGAAGCCATCAAGGTTCTTTCAGGTAAAGGCATGGTTCGAACAGCGCGGCGATATGGAAGCCGTGTACTTCCATTCGAGGAATGGCATCTTCTCGATCCGGATTGCCAACGGCCTTGATATAGGCGGTGTTTTATCTATGAATTTAATTTGGTCCGGTAGCGAAGACTGCCCCTTGAAGGAACACTAGGTTTTGCAATATCAAAGATGCGAGATCTATGGGCCGGTTATATTGTGGCATCGGCAATTCCCGTTAAGCAAATTTCTGCTTTGACACGTGAATTGTGAATTCACGCAGCGTCGATAGGAACGGATGCATGGAAAAGCGAAAAATTGGTCAAACTGACCTTGAAATCGATGTCTTGGGTCTTGGTTGCGCCCCACTGGGTGGAAATTTTGTTGATCTGGATTATGCCCAGGCGGCAGCGCTTATTCAGGCCGCAAAAGATGCAGGAATAGGCTATTTCGACACGGCACCCTGGTATGGATTTGGAAGATCTGAGCGTGTCGTAGGCGACCTGCTGCGTGGCAATGACTATGTGCTCTCCGACAAGGTCGGTCGTCTTCTTGCGCCGGGTGGTGTCGACAACCCGGAAGACTTCGGCATGATCGACCCGCTCCCGTTTCATGTCATCTATGACTACAGCTATGGCGGGATCATGCGGGCGTTTGAAGATAATCTGCAGCGCTTGGGATTGGATCGGATCGACATCTTGCTGGCACATGATATCGGCACCTTCCAGCACGGCGACGCAAACGAAAAACACTTCAAGGATCTGGCTGAAGGCGGCTATCGTGCCATGGATGATCTGAGAAAGGCTGGTTCAGTCAAAGCCATCGGACTGGGGGTGAATGAAAACCAGGTTTGCCTGGATGCTCTTGCGATCGGCGATTGGGATGTGTTTCTCCTGGCTGGCCGTTACACCTTGCTGGAACAGACAGCTCTGAACGAACTGTTCCCTGCCTGTGAGGCAGCTGGAACGACGATCATTTGTGGCGGTCCATTCAATTCCGGAATTCTGGTGGGGAGGGAAATGTGGAATTACGCAAAAGCACCATCCGAAATCGTTGAAAAAGCACGTGCTTTAGGTGCGCTTGCAGAAGAGTTTTCAATCCCGCTTGCGGCAGCAGCGTTACATTTTCCGCTTGGAAACCCGATCATATCATCCGTAATCCCGGGTCCTAGAAGCAAGGAAGAGCTGGAACAAATAATACCGTGGTTTGAGACCCCAATTCCTTCAGATTTCTGGTCAGCGCTTTACGACCGCGGCTTGGTCGATGATCGCGCTCCTCATCCCTGATCGGCGCTCATGGGAAGTTTTGGCATCCGGGCCACAACAAACAGCCGTTTCAATGCCCGTCGGTGACCTAATCCTCGATCTTCAATAAGGCGTGGCTGAAACTCAAAGTGGCGAGTAATAGCCGATCGTGACGCTGTAGAATTTACAATTCATGGCATTGACTGCGGCACAACAATTGCTCGTACTTCTCCCGGCGGCGGCGCAGTGGCGATTGCATCAGCTGCTTCCTGCAATGAGATGGTTCGCGTGATTAATGGGTCGACCGAAATGCTCTTGTCTTCAATCATCTGGGCTGCCCTTTTGTGGGTAAATGGATTGATGAAACTGAAGTGCATCTGGATTTCACGAAATAGCAGGTCGAATGGTTCAATCGGGACAGTTTCACCGCTTGGTAAAACGCCGAGCACCACGACGCGACCTCCGGATCGCGCGAGTCTGGGTGCAAAAGCGACCGTTTCCGGGACGCCGGCGCATTCGACAACCAGATCAGCGCCTTCAGGCCATATTTCGTGCGCCTCGGTCTCTGTCCCCGCAGACAGGTCTGCACCCAGTTCACGCCCCATGACCTGCTTATCTGGGCTTCGCGTCAGGAGCATGATCTTTCCCCCGGCCTGTTTGGCGAGCTGAACCGCAAGTAGGCCAATGACCCCGCCGCCGATGACGAGAACTCGCTCTCCCGGACGGACAGCACCCAGATCCATACCATGCAATGTGCAGGCAAGGGGTTCACAAAAAGCGCCATGTAACGGATCAAGATCGTTGGACAGGACTACCGCCTTTTTTGCGGGAAAAGCACAATATTCAGCAAAGCCACCATCGCGATGGATCCCGGTAGCGATGTTGTTGGCGCACAGATTGACCCTGCCGCGAAGGCATTGATCGCATTCGCCGCACCAAGTGTTCGGATCACAGGTTACGCGCGTACCTTCCTTTATTCCCGAGTCAGCGCCATCGATCACGATGCCGGAAAATTCATGCCCCAAGATATTGCCGGGAACAGATGGAAACTCACCCCGAAACAGGTGCCGATCAGTGCCGCAGATTCCTGCTGCTTCGACCTCAATCAGTATCTCACCGGGACCCGGCGTTGGAACCGGCACTTCGACTGTCTGAATGTTTCCGGTCTCAACCAATTGCGTTGCCAGCATATCACTATCCTCAACACGGCCTGCCGGACCGTATATTTTCAATTTTTTCAATCACATCTGACGTCTCAGCGGCTGTCAAATGCCCGATTTTCATATCGATCCGCCAGATTTCTCCGCCTCGTAACTCCACCGCACGACCTTTGGACTTTTCAACGGTATATCCTTCGACGCCGGAAGTTGAAGGAAAGGCGAAACCTATTCCATCCTGATCTGGTGTCCGGCAGATCCAGCGCATGCAGACTGGTGCCTGATCGGGCCGATAGCTGACGTAGTCGGAAAAGCCGTCCGGGTGTTTATGCAGCGCATGTGCCACACCATCTGCGCCAGCTTTCAAGTCAACTTCGAACACTACCTCGGGATCGAAACTTAATCCGGGTTTCAAAATATGGGATGCTGTTGGATCCCGGGCTAGCTTTTCAAGAAACTCGGCGTAACCAGGCTTCGGTGTCACATGAGATGGAATTGACCGACGCACCCGGACATTATCCGGGTCGTAGGTAGCTGAATAATGCAACTCCCCATGATCCGCCGGTTTGAAATTGACATGACCCAGATACATCAAGTCCATAGATGTATTTTTGAGATTCTCGACCATAACCGAAACATCGATCAACGCTGATCCCGACGAAATTGTTGTTCGGATCGTAGCGACATAATTCGTCTCAAAGGCAATTGTGTGCTGATAGCTACCTGCAACTGTAATTTCATCCGGCTTGACCTCAAGCCACGCTGTCTGCATCGGTGCGTTGGGCAACTCTCCGTGCAATGGATGGGCGTCCGTTGGCCCTGGGGCACCCAATCCGGCAAACCCGCAGTGGACAAGGAAGGCTCCATAGGTTTCCAGAAAAACCCGAGTAGCTCTCGGCTTGTCAAACATAGACTTCATCGTCAATTCGCGATCATCGAACAGGGCCCGCCAAATCTGCTGACCTTGAAACGGAAGCATGATGATTTCGCCGCGGGAATTTTTTATTCGAAGAGTTGCGACACCGGTATCATAGCGAAACGTTGAAACGACAAACTCCCCAACCTCACAGAGTGGCCTTTCCAGTTCGCCAAAATGTGAGTCGTGCAGTTCTATCCTGACTGACATTTTCCGAGCCTTTATCTGACCCGCAACCCGGAACTCTCGTCAAAGACGAAGAGCTTTTCGCTGGGAAGCACTACGCCAACCTCATCGCCCTGCTGGCCGTCAAACTCCTTTGACGCCTTGACCGATATCTGGTCGCCACCCCAATCGACAGTTACCAGTGCATGGTCTCCCATAAGTTCATTGGTATATATCTGCCCGGTCAAAGTGCCTTCAGCGGGTGCAGCAACAGCGCAATCCTCGGGCCGAATCCCCAAGACGGCCTTGTCCACGCGGCCCGAAACCGAGGTAGCAATACGGACTCCTTCAGTGAGGAAGTCGTTACACTCAAGGCTGCCATGTACAACGTTCATGGGCGGCGACCCGATGAACTGCGCGACAAAGAGGTTTTCAGGATCGTTGTAGATCTGCGCGGGCGTTGCCAGTTGCTGGAGAATTCCCTTTTCCAGGATGGCCACACGGTGAGCCAAGGTCATCGCCTCGATCTGATCATGTGTCACATAAATCGTGGTGATGCCCATGGATTGTTGCATATGCTTGAGCTCCGCTCGCATATGTCCGCGCAATTTTGCATCGAGGTTAGAGAGCGGTTCGTCCATCAGAAAAACCGAAGGCCTGCGTATGATCGCGCGGGCCAATGCGACGCGCTGTCTTTGACCGCCTGATAATTCGCGAGGGTATCGTTCCAGCAAGCCTCCCAATTGAACCTGGTTTGCGGCATCAATTGTTGCCGCCTCTATTTCAGATTTAGGCAACTTGCGGACTTTGAGAGGAAAACCAATATTCTCCGCGACTGTCTTGTGCGGATAAAGCGCATAGGATTGGAACACCATCGAGATGTTACGGTATTTTGGAAGTACGTTCGTGACGTTCTGATCTTCTATGTAAACATTCCCCGCTGACGGCACTTCCAAGCCAGACAAGATACGCAATGCCGTCGTTTTTCCTGACCCTGATGCACCCAGCAAAACCACGAATTCTCCTGATTTTACCTCGAGATCAAAGTTTGTCAGAACCTGGACCTCGCCGAAACTCTTTTCGACATTTTCAAATCTCACCGATGCCTTTTGGTGCGAATCTGCCATTTTTCAGCCCTTCACTGCGCCCAAAAGAACGCCCCTCGAAATAAAGCGGGTCAGCAGAATCGCCATCACGATCACCGGTATGATCATGACTACAATAATGGCGCACATTTCCCACCAGAAAATTCCCTTCTCTCCCGCATTCTTTGCGGCAACCATGATGGGCATGGTCTGCACTTTGACTGTCGCCAGGAACACTGCAAAAAGATATTCGTTCCAGCTCAGAACCAAAATCAGAAGCGTGGTTGCCGCCAAGCCTGGTCGGGTCAACGGCAATACGATTTCGCGGAAAATACCGAAGCGCGTCGCCCCATCCAGCTGTGCAGATTCCTCCAGCTCAATCGGCAAGTTTGCGAAAAAGTCGTGCATCAGCCAAACCACGATGGGCATGTTCGCCACCGCGTATAGAAGGATCAGGGCGAGATGCGTGTCCAGGAGTTTCACGGCCTGAAACATAACGTATAGGGGAATAACCACCACAATTGGCGGCAGAATCCTTTGAGAGATAATCCAGAACAGGATGTCCCCGTTGGAAAGCCGCATCTTGTAGTGATTACCCAAAGCGCGGACGAGGAAAAAGAAGAAGGCCAAAGCGACGGCACACGATACCCACCAGGGTATACCCATATAGGTTGTGGCGAAAATTACGCCAATGAGCAAGAGCACAAAGGCCATGATATTGCCGAACTTGGGAGCGTACTGAATTCGTGCCAGAGCATAGGCAGCCATCGATCCGACCAATACGCACAAGGCGGTCGAAAAAATACTAATGACGACCGAATTGGTGAAGGCCAGGTAGATCTTGCAGATCTGCGGCTCCATTGGTTGCAGTGACACAACAGGCGAAACCACAAAAACAAACGAATTATAAACCAGCAGTCCAAGCTGGCGTAATATCGCTGAAAAGTTACAAAACGGATCTTCGGTGAATTGGGTTCGCCATGCTTCTAGTGTCGGACTGAAATCCACAAATGGAATGTAGTATGGGCCCTGATTCACCGCTGTTGCATCTTTGAAGGACGTGATGATTACCCAATAGATCGGGAACAGGACAAAGAAAGACCAGACGATGAGCAGGAAATAGGCGACCACGCTCGCTGCCGGAGACATTTTCCCGACTTCCGGCGCCTCGAACAGACGTTCTGTCAACGTGCGATTGGACTTGCTGAAACGATAGTTTACATCCGTCATGCGCGGGCCTTTCTGACTTGTCCGAGCACCACATAATTGAAGAACGAAGCACAGACCACGACTGTCAGGATGAGCAGCAGATAAGCGATTGCTGCTGAAGACCCCAGATCATTTGCCCTCCAAATGTACATTGAATGCAATGTCATGGATTCTGTCGAAGACCCCGGGCCTCCACCGGTCATGATGTTAGGAAGATCGACAATCTTGAATGCCTCGATCATCCTGATCAACAACACAGTTACAGCGACCGGCAGGACTTGCGGCCAAATTATCTCACGGAATATCTGAAAGCTGGAAGCTCCATCGACCTGCGCAGCCTCGACATGGTCACGCGGGATGTTTTCAAGCGCTGCGAGCATGCAGATGAAGATAAACGGTATCCATTGCCATGAATCGCCTGTCATCATCACGAATCTTGCCGACCATGCATCGGTCGACCAAACCCAATTCTCCAACCCCATATAGCTCAGGAAAGGTTGAAATGGCCCTTTGGTTACATCAGCAACCATCCTCATTGCGTAGCCGACACCCAAGGGTGTGATCATGAGCGGAATAAAGAAAACGACACGAAAAAAGTTCTTACCAGAAATCGGCTGCGAACAAAGGAATGCCAGTCCGGTTCCAATGGCAAACTGCAGGGCGCAGCCAACGACTACATAAAACAGCGTCTGGTAGAGCGTGCCGATTGCATTGCCCGAAAGTAGTGACGCGCAAAGAATCCAAGACAAAAATATGGCCATGACTGCAGATATTGTTCTACCGATCATCCCGACCCATGTTGACCTTTTGACAGATCGGATGAGCCACCACAAAACCGCAATTACGATTATTGCAAAAACGACCCAGCCAAAGATGCTCACCGGGTCGGTGCGACCCAGAAAATGCACCTCGGAACTGCCGAAAAACTGTTTCGAGAAATTTCTGAAGCCGACATAGCGAAACGTCAGGCCATCACCAGTGAATCGTACGCGGCTGACGGCAAAAAATATGGAATAAATCGTAGGGAAAATGGCGAAAATCAGAATCAGCACAACGGCTGGCGCGATGAAAAATGTACCGGAGTGACGGTCCACCCACTCGCTCAGCCGTTCGCCAAAAGGGACGCCAGCCCGAGAAAACTCCGGCTGGCGTATGTTTTCGTTGGTTGCCATGGACCTTTGCGTTAGCCGCCCAGAGCCAGGGCCTGCGCTGCGACCTGCTCATCGCGTCCAAAGTCCTCTGTGATTTCTTCCCAACCTTCTTCAATGTTGGCCAGGGCTTCTTCCACCGAGATTTCATCAGCCAGATAGCGGGCCAGCTCTGTATCCAGAACTACACCTGTATATTGCTGAGCACCTGGAATCTTCATGTCAGAGGACATGTTCAGGTTGTCTAGCGCGGCGTTGATCGCACCAAGATAGTTTGTCGCCAAATCGGCTGGCATACCGGCTTCAACCCAAGGATCGATGCTGGCAAGCTGTGAAATCCGATACGGATTGTAACCCGTCGGTCCACGTGTCACATCGACACCAGACTGGGCAGATTGGTTCATATGAGAAAGGAACGCATAAGCTGCGGCTTTGGTCCGCTCATCAGCACCCTTGTTGATTGCACCTGCCCATCCGCCAAATGCCGCGAATGGCGAATAATTGATCCCGTCGACTGAATATGGTGCATTTTCTTTTGTTACAGGAACAAGTTTGCCAGTTTCACGATCGAGCACTTCACGCGAACCGATTGCCGAGATTGCGAGCATTTTGCCGCGGATAGCGGTCGCATCGTCGTCAAGCTGAAGTGTACCAGGATCGCCCCATTCAACGATAAGCCCGCAACGGCCGGCCTTAAAGAGTGCCCGTGTATCGCCGATATCCATGTTCAACTCTTCAGGCGGACCATACTTGCCGGTTTCCTTGTAAAGCTCGAACGCCTTTTTCCAACCGTCATTGTTGATCAGGGGTTTCATTGTTGCATTGTCAAAGTGGAAACCCTGCGCTGTACCACTGGTTTGCACGATTGGTGCAGCAAACGTCTGGATTGCGAAGTAGGACTGGGCATTACGTTTCTTGAATATGCACGAGCCGTAATCCGGCTCTCCGTCACCGTTCATATCCATACCGTGGATCTTTGAAGCCACGTCCAGATAGTCTTCCCAGGTTTTCGGTGGCTCGAGTCCGGCTTCCTCGAGAACGTCCGTACGGTAATAGACCATTTGGAAATCGCCATCGACCATCAGCAGCTTTGTCTTTCCACCCACCTTCTGACCGAATTCGCGGAAATAGGGTGCGATGTCATCGAGATCGATCTTGTCATCAGCTGCGACGTAAGGATCGAGATCTTCCAAGAGCCCGGCCGCATCAAGTTCGACACCCCAACCGGCCGCGAACACCCCAACATCAATTGAGTTGGTTCCGGTTGCCCAGTCGTTTTGGATCTTCGGGAAGATCTCGGCAAAGGGAACTTCGGTCACGACGATCTTAGCGCCCGTCATTTCCTCAAAATCTTTACCCCTCTCGATAAGTGGTCCGGCGATTACGTATCCGGGACGCGTCAGAACATTGACCGTCACGCCGTTGAAATCTTGTGCAAATGCAGGGCTGCCAATCGCCGCAACGCCGACGAGTGCACCCACTATTGTCTTGTTTGAGAACATGCAAGCTCCTCCCAGGAATTATCGTTTTCCGGTGTGTTATCACCACTCCGGACTACGAAACTTAGGCGGCATTGGGATTAAAATCCATATAAATTATTTGATAATTGACTACGGGGATGCGCAAATTGACTGCGGGGATGCGCAATGAAAACACCAAGGGCGGATTGATTCACTTTTGGGGATACCAAGCTCATTCCGAATGAAGCGGATTGTCGATTGGTGGACCAATTTCGAAATCTGTAAATTGAACCTCAAGCCCAGACCGCTGAGGTGTGCAAGTCATAGGTCCCACCAAATACTGACCTTCAACAGGCATATTTCCCAATCTGATCAGCTGCCAGCGACCCATTTGGTCGAGCCGATGAACGATTACTGCGTCATCCAATCGCGTTAAACGGATTTGTTGGGCGCCGCTGATTCCAGGCGCGGCAATAACGGACCAATCCGAACGGCCTTCAGTCGTTATGACGACCGAGAAATTCGTCAGACCATCAGAAAACTCAATCCCGGCCTTGAGCCAGTTCTCGGCGTCCCGTCGGAACATCAAGCCAGCTTGATCATAGAGCGTCTTGTAATGTGCCTCAAAGGTCAGGACGGCCGTGAAGTCGCTTTCAACGGATCGCCCAAGAAAATGTCCGTCATCTCGCCTAAAGCCGTAGAGCGTGCCTTGCCAAAAATCGGTCTTTTTGCCGGTCGTAACATTCAATGCGCCATTTGACCAGGTCCAGGCGGGAGGTTTACAGTGCCAATGGGCATGCTGCAATTCTTGCTCTAATCTGCTCATAATGATGAAATGTTATTTTGGTCCAACATGATTATCAATCCAACAGACACCAAAGTGTTGGGATTATCCATTCAACTGAAATAGGGAGATTGTGTTGGAAACCGGTTTGAAGGGACGACCGATCCTTGTGACAGGCGCGTCCGGCGGAATAGGAGCAGCAACCGTCAGATTGCTAGCGCAAGAAGGTGCAATTGTTTTCGCTTCGGGAAGAAATGAAGATCAACTGGAAAAGCTGGCGTCAGAGACAAACTGCGAAACACTTCCGTTTGATCTGACTTCCGAAGACGAGGTGAAAAACGCTCTGGAAGGCCTTGAACTCTACGGTGTCGTCAATTGCGGTGGTTGGGGCGGCGAGATTGCGACCCCAATGGAAACGGACATCAGCGTTTTCGAGAGAGTCATCGACGTCAATGCGCGCGGTACATTGTTAGTGACAAAATATGCATCCCAAAACATCATCATAGCCGGCAAAGGCGGCGCGATCGTCAATGTATCAAGTCAAGCCTCGTTGGTCGGGCTTGCCGGTCACATATCTTATGCTTCGTCCAAGGGTGCGGTTGATGCGATGACCCGCGTTTCTGCTTTGGAACTGGGGAAATACAACATTCGCGTAAACGCAGTGAACCCAACTGTTGTGATGACACCGATGTCTGAATGGTATTGGGGCCGCGAAGATATTGGCAATCCCTTCCTGGAAACCATGCCGCTACATCGGTGGGCCAGTGAGGAAGACTGTGCAGGCCCGATTGTGTTCCTGCTGTCAGATGCTGCTGCCATGATTTCAGGTGTCTGTCTGCCGATCGACGGCGGATATACCTCGGTCTGATGAGGCAGGATGCGGGGCACGAACTTTCTATTGATCAACATTGTCCGCGCAATGGCCGATAATGCGTCTTGGTCTTTAGCTATATAGTAATTGGTCATCGGCGCTGTGATTAAGCCGACTTTACGCCTCGTGGCTCGTTTCTTTCATGTTCGAAGATAACCGGAGGAAGCGGCTCCATTCCTCGCACCAAATCTGATGCCTTCTCGCCGATCATGGTAGTCGGCGCATTTGTATTCGACGAATTTATGATCGGCATGATTGAGGAATCGCACACTCTCAGCCCGTCGATCCCATGCACCTTCAAGGAGGGATCGACTACTGCCATCTCGTCATTTCCCATTTTGCAGGTGCCCACTGGATGATGTTGTGTCTTGGCATTTGCGCAGGTGTAGTCAAACAGTTCCTCGTCAGTCTGGATGTCAGGACCGGGCAGCCGTTCAGCCTTGATAAAATCGCTCAACGCTGGCTGGCGCATTATTTCCCGTGCGATTCTCAAACCTTCTATGTGACGCCGGCGGTCTTCCGGCTCCTGCCAGTAATTCGGATCAATCAGCGGAGCCTCTGCGGCGTCCGCACTTCTAAGTCTCACCGTACCGCGAGATTTGGGACGCATATATGCCACGTTAAGTGTAACACCGCCTTGAGGCATTGATGCCACGCCCGCTTCAATGCCAGAACCCTGACCAAAATGGAATTGGAGATCACAGGGTCCCTCCCCGACCTCCGAGCGCCAGAACGCGCCGGTTTCAAACAGGCTGGACGCGGCCGGACCGTTTCGGAAAATCAGATACTGCAGACCGGCGCAGGCTGCGTGATGCCACTTGCCATAGTGATCATAGGAATGCCGTCCTGAGCACTCGGCAATTACAAACAGATCCAGATGATCGTGTAAATTTTCACCGACACCCGGCAGGTTGTGGACGACTTCAACACCGACGGATTTCAGATGATTGGCCGGACCAATTCCAGATAACATCAGAAGCCTTGGTGAACCGATGGCCCCCGAAGTGACCAGTACTTCGCTTCGCGCATCTGCCGATTTGATATCCTTGCCGACAGCATATTCAACCCCGGTCGCCCGACCATTTTCAACGATTACCTTCAGCGCTTGTGCTTTGGTCACCACCATCAGATTCGGTCTTTTCCTCGCCGGGTGCAGAAAAGCGGTTGCTGCTGACGATCGTCTCGCATCACGCTGGGTCAGTTGATAAAATCCGCAGCCCGCCTGGCGTGCACCATTGAAGTCGGGGTTATAGGGAATACCAAATTGCTGCGCAGCGCGTAGGAAAGCCCAAGCAATCGGCAAGGCGGCAACAGGTTGTGAAACACCAAGGGGACCTTCACTTCCGTGAAAATCGTTATCAAAAAGCTGGTTGCCTTCCGCGCGTTTGAAATATGGAAGTAACTCGCGATAGCTCCACCCATCGCATCCGGCCTCATCTCGCCAAGCGTCATAGTCGACCGCGTTGCCGCGCGTATAAACCTGAGCGTTGATCGTACTTCCCCCGCCGATCACTTTGGCCTGTGTATACCAAAGAACGCGGTCGTTCATGTTGCGCTGCGGTACGGTTTCCCATCCCCACGAGGCAATGCCCTTGGTCATTCTAGCAAAGCCAGCCGGCCAATGAAAAAGCAGGTTACGATCCTGATCGCCGGCTTCGAGCAACAACACCGAAACTTCGGGATCCTCAGTCAGTCGGCTTGCCAATATGCAGCCCGCAGTTCCTGCGCCGGTAATGATGTAGTCAAACTGCTGCATACGCTAACACTCTTCCCGCCTGTTCTTTTTTTGGGACTATGCACTGTTATTTTCGGATAGCCAATGGATGCCTACGAAGCTGGTTGAAATAATCGAGTTGTTGGTCGAAATACGGACCGAATCGAAGCAATTCTTTTGCCAACGAATTAGGCCAGAGAGCCCTGCCGGACGTTGTCACGTGGTTCTGAAATTCAGTTCCGGTAGTCAATCGGTCGACATTTTACAAAGTCAGGATTGATGGCTAAAGCAACGGTCCGACAATTGCCAGGCTGTTATTGTACAGGCGCGTTCTCCAACTCCATGCAGCAACTTCCTCGACCGTAACGCGGGTGCTGTCGGCGAGATATGTGTCCTGCCTTTCCTTCATTGCCTTTGTTGTTGCGATATCAAACAGCAAGATGTTGTTCTCGTAGTTCAGGTCAAAACTGCGCCGGTCCATATTCGCTGACCCGATGAAGGTGATCTCGTCATCCATTGTCAGGGACTTGGTATGAAGCAGGCCGCCATGAAACTCGAATATCTTTACACCAGCCGCCAACAGTTCCTCGAAATAGCTCTTGCAGGTGGCGGCAACGGCAAAATCATTGTTTCGGGCCGGGAATATCACTGTGGTGTCGACGCCGCGGTTCGCAGCGGCACACAATGCTGACTGCATGGAGGCGTTGGGAACGTAATAGGGTGTCGTGATCACCAATTCGCGCTTGGCGTTATACATAAGCGACTCAAACATTTCCGAGGCCGCCGAAGCCCGGGAATTCGGACCTGTCGCCACCACCTGGGCCGGAAAACCCGGTCCTGTGTGCGAGAGCGGTTCGGTCAATATTTCCCGAATGTCCTCGTCATAATTTCCCATCCAATCGGAAGCGAATACAAACTGCATCTGCCGAACGACCGGACCGGTAAACCGCATAACAGCATCGACCCAGGGAGCAAACTTCGCCTTGGTCAAGAATTCCGGATCTGCACAGTTCTGACTGCCGCAATAAGTGACCTTGTTATCAATGATCAGGATCTTGCGGTGATTGCGAATATCAATTCGTCCATCAAACACCCGGACAAGGGGATTGCCGATTTTCAGCGCAATTCCCAGCTTGACGCCTGCGTCCTGCATTTCTTTCCACATGTCAGATTTGATTAGTAGCCTTGAACCCAGGTCATCGACCATCGCACGACAGGTTACCCCGCGAGCGGCGGCCCGCATCAAGGCGTCGGCCATTTTGCGTCCGTTATTATCGGGCATCCAGATATAAAACATCAGGTGTACATGTTTGGTCGCGCCGTCGACATCAGCGACCATTGCATCAATTGCCTTGTTTGAATCTTCCAGCAATCGGGCATGATTTGATCCAATGGGTGCAAATCCGCTAATCGATTTGCCGACATTGAAAAGGGATTTATAGCGTTCAGGAACCTTGGGACGGACAGCCTTGTTCTCATAGCCCGCGATGGACGTGATCTCAGGCAGGCTGGCCAGGACACGTCGCATCCTGGCGACGCGTTTTCTACCGATATTGGTTTCGCCAAACAGCAGATAGACAATAATGCCGATGACGGGAAGCGCCAGAATTACTGCGACCCACGCAACGCGTGAAGCTGGATCACGATGTCTGCGTAACAAGACCCGCAGCACGAAACCGACATGGATCAACACAAAAATAATGAAATGCATTGCCGGACCCTTTAAGCACACATCCATGATACAGATTCGAAAGTTTACGCATAGTTTTGTCCCGGGATAAAGATCGCTTTCGAGGACCAATCTCGTTTCGCACTTGTCGTCGATGAAAACTGAATACAAAATGGACTGAAACAACGCATTCAGTAGCCGCCACCAATCAAGGGGGAGTTCATGTTCGAAGCAATCAAGGCGCGTGGCGTCGATCAGCTTATGGCATTGATGCAGCAATTCCGCGCCGATCCGCGCGAGCAAAAAACCGATCTCGTTGTCGGTGTCTACAAGGATGACGACGGCGCGGTTCCGATTATGAAGTCGGTCAAGGCTGCAGAAAGCCGTATCCTGGAGTCGGAGACGACCAAGAACTATGTGGGCGTTGCGGGAGACCCGGAACTGACCAGCAAGATTCCAGCACTTATCCTTGGCATGGAAGCACCGCAAATTGCCAATGGCCGCGTCAGCTGTGTTCAGACTCCCGGCGGAACCGGTGCGTTGCGGGTCGGGTGTGATCTAATCGGCAGTATCCGGCCGGGTGGCCGCATCTGGGTGAGCACGCCCACCTGGGCAAACCACATACCGATCGCTCGCGATGCCGGTCTGACCGTCGAACAATACCCTTATTTCAGACCGTCTGATCGCGGTTTGGATTTTGAAGGCATGATGGCGCATCTGAAAGATCACGCCAAAGCCGGTGATGTCATACTCCTTCATGCGTGCTGCCATAACCCGACTGGTGTGGACCTGTTGCCCGAACATTGGGAAGTGCTCGGTGATTTTGTGGTCGACCGTCAGTTGCTGCCATTTGTCGATTGCGCCTATCAGGGCATGGGCTCGGGACTGGAAGAAGATGTCGCCGGTTTGAGGAGCATTGCAGCAAAAGTGCCGGAGATGCTGATTGCCTCCTCGTTCTCCAAGAATTTCGGTATTTATCGGGAGCGCTGCGGCGGGCTGACTGCGATCTCGGCTAATGCCGATCAGGCAAAAACCACCATGCAGGCGATGCAAACGGTTATCCGCTCGAATTACTCGATGCCCCCTTCCCACGGTGCCAGGATCGTCACCACGGTCGTTGATGACGACGAGTTGAAATCCGAATGGGATGCGGAACTAACCGAGATGCGCGAGCGCATTGCAAATGTGCGCCAGGAACTGCGCAAGAAACTGGAAGAACGTCAGGTGACCCAGGACCTCTCCTTTATCACCAACCAGAATGGCATGTTCTCCTATACAGGGTTCACCCCCGAGATGGTGGAGCGGCTTCGTGAGGAGTTCGGTATTTATACTGCCGGCGATGGTCGGATTAACGTTGCAGGAATTTGCAGCGACAATATCGACGCGGTGGCCGAGGGATTTGCTGCAGTTCTGCATCAGGCCGAGTAAGGCGGAAAAAATAAGTATGGCTTGATCTGTGATGGATATTGACGACAAAGGCAAAGAAGAGGGCAAAAAAAGTTGCTGCATACCCCAGGTTGATCGGGGCGCCGGCAAGTCGTCTGACACGAAGATCGTCCCACGCGACGATACGCATGAAGTTTCGTCAACCGTCCTTATTAATGGCGGGAAAACGCTGATCGGCACCAATACACCGGAAATTCCCAATGATGGGGAGGAACCCCTGCGGGAGGCACGCCTTGCACCATTTCGGATCAGTGAGACCACTGTCACCAATGCCGAGTTCGAGGCGTTCGTGGAGGATTGCAGCTATGTCACCGAGGCGGAGCAAATCGGCTGGTCTTTCGTTTTCTGGGCGCAAGTTCCCGACAGCGCCGGTCCAACTCAAGGTGTGGCTGAAGCCCAGTGGTGGCGCAGCGTAGATGGCGCCAATTGGCGCGACATCAACGGTCCGGGAACGAGGGAAGAAACCTGGCATCCGGACCATCCAGTAGTCCACATTTCCTGGAACGATGCCATCGCCTACGCCAAGTGGGCGGGCGGGAGACTGCCGACCGAGGCGGAATGGGAGCATGCCGCCCGAGGCGGGTTGGGAGACGTCAGATTTCCCTGGGGTGATACCGAGCCTGATGATACCGAAAACCTGTTGTGCAATATCTGGCAGGGAAGCTTCCCGCGAACCAATAGCTGTGCCGACGGCTATTACACAACGGCGCCTGCCAGGTCCTTCGAACCGAATGGCTACGGTCTCTACAACATGGTCGGCAATGTCTGGGAATGGACCAGCGAACCGTACAAGATAAAGTCCCTGAAGAAGCAGGTTCGCGCTCGGCTCGCAGCCATGAAAGGGTACAAACTTTCAAAGGGTGGCTCGTTCCTGTGCCATCGCAGTTACTGCTACCGCTACCGGATCGCCGCAAGATCGGGTACCTCACCGGACAGCGCTACCACCCACCATGGATTTCGTCTTGTCTGGCCTGTATAGCGATAATTCCGATGGCTCGGCGCGGAGAGGCGCTAATCCATGAATGCGCCTTCCAGCAAATCTTCCGACGTCAAGTTTAGAGTGGCAAGCTACAATATACGCAAGTCTGTCGGTCTCGACCGTGTACGGGATCCGATGCGGATATTGGGGATCATCAAAGAGCTCAATGCCGATATTGTCGTCCTGCAGGAAGTTGATGAGCGCCTCGGCAAGAGACCGACGACGCTTGCACGGGAGCGAATCGAGGAACATACGGGACTGATCGCAACTGATGTCGCTGCCAATGATGTGAGCCTGGGCTGGCACGGCAATGCCGTTCTCGTCAAGAAAGATATGGAAGTAACAGCTATCCGGCGGATCCCCCTGCCAGGCCTTGAACCTCGCGGGGCAGTCAATGTCGATATCAATCACGCCGATGCCAAGATCTCCGTCTTCGGCGTACATCTGGGACTGCTCCGTTCCTACCGGCGCCGACAGCTTGCCGAAATTCACATGCAAATCCCAAAACAGAAGATGGCGCACAGCCTGATAATCGGTGACTTCAACGAGTGGTCGCCGACAAAAGGTCTCGACGCACTACAGGATGATTTCGAGATTGTCAGCCCGGGCAAGACCTTCCATACAGCCCAGCCCGTCGCTGCATTGGACCGGCTGGCACTGGGAAAATCGCTGAAATTGCATGCGGCAGGCATCGTGAAAACCGGTGAATCGAAGATCGCCTCCGACCACCTGCCGATCTGGGCGGAGATATCGGCGACAGCCACAAAATAAAGTTTGGTTCTAATTCAAACGAGTACCCTGAAGCTATTATTGAAAACCGATCTTTATCTGCCTGAGTGATACATAGCTCAGCAACACGGTTAGAAACAGGGTTAGCCCGATTGATTCCAGCGCTTCCTGGCAGGCGGCGGTGATCTTGTATCCGACTGAATCCATGCCTTGCGCAGAGGCAAAATAACCACAGATAAACTCCGTGCCCAGCGCACCGCCAACGAAAATCGTACCTGCCGCAATAAATCCTAACGCGATATGTTGTGGGATGCGCAGCAAAAAGGGAATGAAACAAACCCCGAGGCCGAAAACAATTGGTGCGGCAAGAATGACCCAGGAGAAGTGGAATATGCCGCCCAGGTTCAATGCGCCGCGTAAGGGTTCGACCGAAATCTCATGGAAAGAGACAGCACCATCGATACTCATGAGCAGAAAAATAACGGCCAGCACCGTCCAGGCCAGCGTATTTATGCGGTCGTTCAAACGTGAAAACATCGCGATGATGGCCAGCAGCGCGGATGCGGCAGCCATGGCAAGGTTTTCATACCAGGATGGAATGCTGCGCTCTGCGTCGAGTTGGAAATGCCGAAGATCCTTCAGATAGGTTTCGGTACCAATAAGGTAAATCACAATCTCACGAAGCACTCCGATTGTCAGAACCAGCCCCAAAGCCACCCAGAGACATGATTTGAGACGATCCACGTTCACATACACACTATCGTCACGCTCGGAAGCAACCTTATCCAAAGGTTCCTCAAGCTGGTAGAGAATGCTTCGTTTCTGCGAATTCACAAAATCCGAGGTAGAGTACACCATTGCAAGTCTGCCTATCCGTATCGGGTCACTGGATAGGGATTTCCTTCATCTCTTCAATAACCGGTTGTAATTATTTAACTTTCAGAACGAGCAAGCAAGCATTTGCGCCGAAATTCCGCTGAAAAATTGAAACTATGATTAATGTCCGGGGATCAGTTACGTTCCCGCTTTTTCCGTTGGTAAACCGTGTTTTTCGGGTTTTTCCAAGTGCATTGCAGGCGCATTTACCTGCATTTTTTTCTTGCCAGAACGCAAAATACCGGCCTGATTTTCAATCAGATATCGTAATGCGGTTTCCGCGACCGGGTTTCCCGCTTCGGGATTGGCGATCAGGTAGTGGTGATGCAGGCCCGGCGTCGTATTGATTTCGCCGACGAAGCAGTTCGGAGAAGAAAATGGTCCGGAGAAATCATCACAAATCAGGTCGACACCGGCGAATTTGACTCCGATTTTCCGTACCAGACTAGCGCATTCTCGAACAATTTCTTCGCTGACCTCTGCGGTCACGTTGACGTTGCCGGAGCTGTCATTTTCGTTTGTAGCTCGTTTGACCTGGATGATCTCGTTTGCTTCAGGAACATATGAGGGTTTGATGCCTTTTGACTTCATCCAGTTCCTGGCATCGCGGTCAATCACCAAGGGGCTGAGAGCGCGGGTTTGCATATCGCTTTCCCGCCGATGATTTTCGGCTTCCACCAATTGCCTGACAGTCAAGTTGCCGTCGCCAATCACGACAGGCGGATCACGCCTGATTGCGTCAATAAACTCGCCATCAAGAAAGAGCAGCCGGAAGGAATGCCCCTCCACCTGTTGCTCGACCAAGAGATCACTGTCAAAACGGGAAGCCAGTCTTGCGGCGGACTTCAGTTGTTTAGCGGTATTGATCCCGGTGATTACGCCCCTGCCCCCACCGGTTCCGCTTGACGGTTTGACGACTACCAGGTGATGCTGTTGCAGAAACTGTTCGGCAGCATCGAATGTCGACATGGAAAACCGCGCATGCGGAATTACCGGTGCGCCGAGCTCCGTCAGGAGTCGATAAGTCAGGATCTTGTTGCCCATTAGGTCGAGCATGAGATGGCTGTCAAACATCATTTCGTAATCCCTTACGAAAGTGCTGCGACCATCTTTGCTGATTTTAGTAAACCCAAAGGAGCTGTCTTTGACTTCCGCTCCGATGTTTAGGGCAACCTCCCGCCAAAAGGCGTCATAATAGGATCTGCGGATTTTTCGGTATCGCAGAATTCGGGCAATAGATTTGAAATCCAGGAAAAACTGCAAACGGTACCATGCTGCGTATATCCTGGATTTCAGATTAGGCGGCAGAAATTGGGGCAAGACCGGCCTCTTTGCTACTCGTAGAGGCAGCCGTCGAGCATTAGCTGCTTATCAACCCATTCATTCGAGAATTTACCGCGCTTGACATTGGCCGTATACTCCTCGAGCGAGGCGCGCTGATTTTTGAGATGTTCAATTGTATCCTCGACGAAATTCTTGTTGACCACGACGATCCCGCTGGTATCGGCGCAGATGGCGTCGCCGGCATTGACAACGATGCCACCACAGCTGATCGGATGACACAATTCGCCGGGGCCACGATGCAGTGGGCCAAAGGATGTAATGCCGGTCGCATAGACCGGAAGTCCAATTTCCTTAAGACCATCGAGATCACGCACAAGCCCATCAATTATAAAGCCTGCGACGCCGATATGCTTTGCCTTGTTTCCGATCATGTCTCCAACGCATGCGTTTCGCGGCAGGCCGCTGGTGTCGACGACAATAACGTCACCCGGCTTGGCAACATCCAGAGCCTTGTGAACCATCAGATTGTCGCCGGGAAACACCTTTACGGTAATTGCCGGTCCAAACAGTTTTTGCTCATTGACCACATTGCGAATTGCAGGATCGAGCGTGAACATCCTGTTTAGGGCATCTGAAATTTCGGTAGTCTCGAACTGCGCCAACTGCTCTATCTGAGCGGCTGACACGCTTTCGAATTTGGTCTTTACACGAAAGCCAGGGCCGCCTCTCATTTCAGAAGACGCGGGGCGATTGTTGGCACCCTCGCGCACTGGCGTCTCAATGGATGGCGCCTTTTCTATCTGATCCAGATCGGCCTGCCTGTAGGCTCTTTGATTGTTCGGATTCCGGAATTCGCGCCAGTCCAGTCTGCTTTCATCTGTAATGGTATCGCTCATTTGATTCTGCTCCCGTTTCGTTAATCGCAATCAAGCAGAATTGCCTAAAAATTGACTTACCCATTTAATTACAGTTTTAAGTATAGTTACAGTTACTACATTAAATGCCTATCTCAATCTCATCATCAATGCGGATATAATTTATCGATTTTTCAGACGGTTTATGACCGACTTATAAGTCATTTTTATATAATAAATACATATATTTATAAAATTTTTCTTCCCTTAGGAAAACTCAGAACGGAGTGAGATCCGGCGCCCCAGAATCTTGTGCGCCGCACCATGTGCGTCGCTCTCCACAAAAAACTGAATTATTTACGGTTAATCTAAACTAAATTAGGAAACAAACACTGTAAATACTAATGGTAAACTGACATTGAATTAAAATTCCAATTTTTATTTACCATTAAAGTGATTTTAGGAAGCATAAATCAAATATTTACAATATTATTAGGCTGGATGCGATAGCAGTGCGCTAACCGGAATTCATGGTTCACATACTGACCCCGATCCCCTGCGGCTGCTGCGATATTGACGAAATAAATTATCTACGAGGAATTCATGCCGGACAAGATCATTAGAAGTTTCGAGCCGAAACACGCTAAATTGTGGTCACGCCAAACTGTGAAATTACAGCACAACCTGCCCTCTTCGCCTCTGTTCTCGGAGGAGAGCCTGGCAAAGCTGATTGATGAACTTCCCGCAGATCGGGTTGCAATAAATACAATGGCACCTGGCATGCCAAAAAAAGACTCGTGGAGCTATTGCGATCGCAGCGGACGCTCCGGTGAGGAAATTCTGAACATCGTCAAGAATGGGCGTCTCTGGGTAAACATGACCCAGCTTGAAACGGTAAGCGATGATTTTGCCGAATTACTGGAGAGCATGTTTTTGGAGTTCGAACAATATCTGCCCGACTTCCAAACCTTCAAACGT
Organism: Salaquimonas sp.; assembly: GCA_028289365.1. GTDB lineage: Bacteria > Pseudomonadota > Alphaproteobacteria > Rhizobiales > Rhizobiaceae > BOKV01. Next base: position 74,857 of record JANQQM010000002.1, read on the forward strand.
TCAATCGGCCTGCTGGTCTCTTCCCCCAATTCGCAGGTTTTCTATCATTGTGATGTGCCCGGCCAATCGCTTTGGCAGATTGCCGGCCGCAAGCGGGTATTCATCTATCCTGCCGAAGAACCCTTCCTCAATCCGCCGGAGGTGGAAAACGTTATCCGCGCTCGGACCGAGGAAGAGGTCAATTACGAGTCCTGGTATGACGAATATGCCGAGATATATGATCTGGAACCTGGCGAGATGCTGCATTGGCGGCTGAACGGACCGCATCGTGTCGTCAATCTGGACAGTGTGAATGTTTCCATTACGACCGAACACTGGACGCCTGAAATCCGTCGTAGTTACGCAATGAATTACGGCAACGGAATATTGCGGGACTTTGGCCTCAATCCAAAATCAAGGAGTATTGAGGGTCTTGGCTTTTGGTCAAAAGTGGCACTGACCGCGGCATGGCGCGCTTCCGGCCTGCACAAGGGTCAGGCATTCAAACGGACTTACAAGTTCAAGATTGATCCATCTTCGGCAGGCGGACTGGTTCCGCTTGCTTCCGAATAGGCCGCGTTCAACAAAAGGTCGAATATGCATTCTTTGCAGCAAATCGAGGACACACTTCCGAGGGGGCCATTTCACATGCTCTACGATGCCAAATGGAGCAAGAACGATCAGACCAAAATCCTTTCCCGCGAAGACATGGAGCATGTTCTGCCGGAGTGGGAAGATCTATGCGGCAGGCTAGCAGAAGACACGCCGTATTATACGCCAGTCTATGCAAATGCGCTGTTATCCAGCATCGATCACGATCGTGATATCCGCTTTGCGACCGTCTGGCGGGACACCAGGATGATCGCGATGCTGCCGATTTGCCGAACCAGGATCGGCGCGGTTGATCTTCCCAATGTGTGGCAGGCGTGGACGACACCTTATACGCTGGGATGTACGCCACTACTTGACCGGGATTTGGCGGGCCAGGCTGCATCTGCATTGGTCGAGAGCCTGAAGACATTTCATCGCGGTATCTGGATCATTCCGACGATTAACACAGGCGGTAAAGCTGCCAGCGCATTGTTTGACGCGCTTCACCAATTTGATGCATCGATAAGCGAGACCGGGCAATTTGAACGGGCAATTCTGCGCCGGGACGGAACGACCTTCGATGAGCATCTGCAAGAGAAATTGAGCGGCAAGCGCCGCCGCGATCTGGCTCGTAATCGCAGGCGACTGGAAAAGCTTGGCGAGGTAGAGCATGTCGTTTCCACCGGCGGCGATGGTCTGGCCGACGCGGTAGAAGCATTTCTCGAGATTGAGAAGAGCGGTTGGAAAGGCGAACGTGGAACGGCTCTGGCCTGCGATCCCAGCACAGCAGAATTTGCCCGAAATGCCTTCGCGCCTATCGGCGTAGAAGACATCGGACGGGCGGATGTGCTTACGCTGGATGGCAAGCCTATCGCGGTCAGTCTAATGATCCTGACCGGCAGAACCGGCTTTACTGTCAAATGCGCCTATGATGAGGAATACCGATCCTATTCTGCCGGGCTGGTGCTCGAGATTGACGTCATCCGCAGCTTCCTCAGCGAAGACTGGGCTGATTTGCTGGATTCGGCCACTGCCGGGTCACACATCATCGACAGCCTCTGGTCAGACCGCATCGAGATGGCAGATCTGATCTTTACGTTTTCACCAGTGTTTCCAGGCTGGCAGTTGGCAGCGGCAACACGGGCCATGGACGCAAAACAACAGGCTAAATCCAGAATAAAAAAGCTGATTGGGCGAAAGTGATTAATCAACGGGACATCTAGGGACTGAGTGGAGGTGAAACGGTCTAACAACAAATACAAGCATCAACCGTTTCAGAATTGTCTGCAGGACAAATGATGCAACCAGTCGTTTGGACGAGCCGGTGCCAACCGGTGTGAGCGCGGTGCGACCCCGCGGGGTTGCTCCATATGTTTTGCACAAACCAGGTCAAGGGAAGCAGTAAATAAATGTCGGAACGTCCCGAAAAATTCTTGAAAGATCCGAATTCCGCAGATCTCACTAGCGGGATGCTGGCGGCGACATGCGCCTTGGCGTCGACCAATCCAGAGCAGTTTCTCGAAGAGCTTGACTGGTCGGTGGCTGAAACGCTCGATGCAATTGATTGCCCTGACCTGCAGAACGGATTCGCAACCTCGTTTCATGACAAATCCTGGTATAAAAGCTGGCTGTTGACCCTGGGGAAAAACGCCAAGCTTCGTATCCTGGTCGGTCAATTTGCAAACACGCCGTTGATCATCTTCCCGCTTTGTCTGCAAAAATCGTGGCGCCATACAAAGGCATCGTTCATCGCGAGCGATGTGAGCGACTATAATCATCCATTGATGCACCAAGTACTCGCCAGGCATGCTTCCCCAGAGTTCTATCAGGCGATGTGGTGCAAGATTGGCTCGCTCATTCCCGAGGCAGATATCCTTTCCCTGAGAAAGCTATTGCATGATCCGGGGCCAGGTTGCGGGAGAGCAATCTGGTATCCTAGCCGGCTCGAGGCCGAGGCCTCCCATCACACAAATCTGAGCGGTGGATGGGCAGAAAACCAAGGGCGCTTTTTTGGAAAATCCAGCAGAAAGAGCCTTCTGCGCAAAGAAAAGAAATTATCCCAAGCTGGCGACATCACCTTTCGGAACATTGTGGGAAAGGCTGCCCGGACAAACGCCATCAAGACACTTTCGGTTTGGAAATCACTGCAATTGCGCAATCTCGGCCTGGTCAATCCGTTCATTTCCGGCGATTTCCAGAGATTTCTCAGCCAAATTGTGCAATCAGGCGATGCGGATACTTACCGGATTTATGGCATGTATGCGGGTGAAACGCCGCTTGCACTTACCTTGATGATTTGCCATGGCGACCGTTGGTTTCTCTATCAGACTGCCTATACCAACCAGGAAGCTGGCAAATACTCTCCGGGGCTGTCCCTGTTACGGGAAATTCTTAGAAGAGCCTATGACGAAGGATGCAGGGTTTTCGATTTTGGGCTTGGCAATGAAGGGTACAAGAAAAAGTACTGCGACAAGAACCTGACGCTTTATCGTTCCGAAATGGCACTGACTGCAAAAGGCTGGCTTGCAAAGGCCTATTTTGACGGTGCACTGGCGACACGACGACTAGCGAAATCCAACAAGAAAATCGAGGCAGGAGCATTGTCCATGCTCCAATTGCTGGCAAATTTCCGACATCCAAAACGACAAGCATGAATTGTTGCAAGCTTTTCTGAATTCGCAACGATTTATTATGATTAGTGGAATAAAATCAGCGAATTAAGGAAGGCGTTTAAACGCGCATAACAATTGGCACCCCCCAAGTAAAGATAGGCCGACGATGCTATCCGCCAAACGAAATGCTGGAACAAAAGAGATACCAAACCGAGCTTCGCGGATTATGAAAATTACCGTGACAAGTGACATTTGGTATCAGCGCCATTCAAACAGGTATTTGGCACCTACTTACGCCAGATCCGTTCGGCGTGGAGGTCACCTCGATGCTTGATGTCGACAATTTACCTTCCATAAGTGGATTTGACCCATCAAAGATTGACGTGTCGACGCCAATCCTCATTTTGGGCGGCAGGGAAAACTCCCTTTCGCTGGTCAGAAGGTTCGGCGCTGCTGGAATCAAGACAAGAGTATCGGGACCTGCAGATTGTTGGGGCATGTATTCGCGCCATTGTGCCGAACATTTCAAAATTCCGCATGGTGCCTCCGGAGCTGAATACTGGAATGACTTGCTGCTTTCCGCCAAGAACCCGCAGCTGCACGGCAGTTTGTTAATCGCCGGCAGCGATCTGGCCATTGAGTTCATGGCCAAGAACCGGACAGCGCTGGAAGCGAATTTCGTCTTCGCCCATGGCGATCCGAAACTCCAGCTAGCTCTCCTGGACAAGCGTGAAACGCTGATTCTTGCCAGAAAGGCGGGCGTTGCCACGCCGCAATTCTGGAATGCCGCGAATGAAGATGACCTGGAGAATATTCGAGACAGTGTCGAATTCCCGGTGATGGTGAAACCGATTTTGTCCCACAACTTCATCAAGCAATTCGGCAAGAAGCTGTTCATCATCGAAAAGGATTTCGACGAACTTGCCGGCAAGGTTCGCCTGGCGTGGTCGAAGGACATAGAAGTCATGGTGATCGAAATGATCCCCGGCCCGGACTCACAACTGAGCAGCTTCTATACCTATATCGATGGCGAAGATCAGGTCAGATTCGAATATACCAAGCGCATTATTCGCAGATATCCAACCAATCGGGGACTTGCCTGTTATCACAAGAGCGAGTGGATGCCCGAAACTGCCGAAGCCGGCAAAAAGTTCTTCGAGGGGATAGGCTTTCAGGGATTGGGTAATATCGAATTCAAGCGGGATCCAAGAGACAACATCCTCAAAGTCATCGAATCCAATGCGAGATTTACCGCTGCGCAGGAATTGGTGGTTAAGGCAGGTGCACCGATCGACTTCATCTTCTACTGCGCAGCCACCGGGCAGCCCGCTCCCACATTTGATGAATACGACCAGCAACTAACCTACTGGTACGGATTGCGGGACTTTCTTGCATTTCTAGAAATGCGCCTGGCCGGCTCCATATCCACCGAACAGTGGATCAAGAGCCTGTTTCCGCTCAAACACGTCCCGCCGCTACATAACATCAAAGACCCCTATCCAAGCTTAGCCGCATTCTCCGCAAGGCTGGACAAGACGGTACGGAGCTTGATTTGAGCGAAATCCGGACATACGGACCAGAGCTGGACGCCTATCTGCGTGATCTGTTCAAGGCCGTCGGGATCGGCAGGGCACAAGGTGCCAGTGTCGCCAGGAACATGACCTGGAGCGAACTCGTAGGCCGGAAGAACTTCGGCGTGATCCGAATTCCGGTCCATGTCAAACGGATTGAGCACGGTGTACTGAACGCAATTCCAAAGCCGAAGTTTTCACAAACCGCTGTCGGTACCGGCATTCTGGACGGCGATAACGGGTTCGGATATTTCACCGGCGAACTTGCGATGGAAAGAGCCGTTAAACTAGCCGCGGAAGCCGGCATCGGTATGGTCGCGGTCAACAACAGCAATTTCTTCGGGACGGGTGCCTATTTCGCCGATCTTGCGGCACGCAAGGGAATGCTGTCCCTGGTGATGAGCAATTCCTTTCCAAAAGTGGTCGCCCATGGCGGGCTTAAGTCGGTCCTCGGTACCAATCCATTTGCTTTTGGTGCGCCTCGTGCCGAGGGAAATAATCTGCTTGTCGATTTTGCGACGTCTTCGCTTGCAGGATCGACTGTCCGACAATATCTCGATCAGGGCAAACAACTGCCGGAAGGTCTCGCCATTGGTCCGGATGGCGAACCGGAAACTGATCCGGAAAAAATTGGCAAAGCGTCGCTGATGCCGTTTGGCGGTGCCAAGGGATATGGGCTTTCCCTGATGGTTGAAATCCTGTCCGGCATTCTAAGCGGCGCGGGTTTTTCGAACTCGGTCAATTCGACCTATTCCAACTTCAAGGAAAAGAGCAATAGCGGACATTGCATGATCGCGATCGATATTGAAAAGTTCATGCCCCTGGAAGAGTACTACGGACGCTTCGAATCTTTAGTCGGCATTCTAAAATTATCGAACCCGGAAAACGAAGTATTGCTGCCGGGTGAAGTTCGCTGGAAAAGCTACGAATACAATTCCGAGCACGGCATAACAATTCCCGAAAAGATAATTGCTGATCTGACCGCGATATCCGACAAGTACAAGATAGAATGCCCTTGGCTGGTAGCAGGCTGACGACATGCAGCTACTCCTCCACAGGTTTCCGTCCTCGCTTTTTGGTACATCGTTCCTGCTGACGTTTGCCCGATTGGCGGGGGCTGGTGTCGGGATCCTGCTGCAGATTGTGATTGCCAGACACTATGGTGCGCAATCGTTGGGAATTTATTATCAGGCACTTAGCCTTGCAGCGATATTTTCGGTGTTCATCTCGGTAGGCTATCCCTGGATAGTCGCACCAATTGTTGCAGCAAAGGAAGCAGATAATTCACCTGAATTGCTGTCCAACTTTCTGACACAAGCCTCCAGAGAAACGGTCGCCATATCCCTTCTGTTGGGAATTCCTGCAGCCTTAGCGATCTGGTATTCGGGTTATTTCGGTGTGGATGAGCGTCTTGCATTGCTGGTCGGTTTGCTTACGGCACCGGTCTATGTCGTGATGCGCATGATGGGCGGTATCGCAAATGCCCTGAAACACTTCCAACTTGCCAATCTGCCGGAATTGTTGCTCAGGCCGACGTTGATACTAACCGTGGTGTCCTTTGCGGTCATATTTCAGTTTCGTCTTGGCGCTGTCTCAATCGTAACAATCAATCTGATCGTTTCGATAGCCCTGGCGACCTATATGGCCAGCGCTCTTGGCGGATCGCTGAATTTTTCTTTCGGCAGAGATTCGGCTCACGGACAATCAAGAGAAGACAAATCAAGGCTGCGGAAACTCGCCGTCCCGATGATCTTTTCGACGCTTTTCATCAACATGTTTGCAGATCTGGATATCCTGATCGTGAGCATGATCCTGCCCACAAGTGAAACCGGGATATTCGGCGTCTGCATGAAGATCGCCGCATTATTGGTCTTTGCAGTGCAGGTCACACATCAGATTCTACTGCGAGATGCATCGGATGCACATCGGACATCTGACAGAATTAAGATGCAGGACATAATCGGTAAAGCTAACAGGATTGCTCTTGCATCCAGTATCGTGTCTTTCCTGGTCATATTGTTGTTCGGAAAATTGTTGCTCGGGATTTTCGGACCGGAGTTTCTGGCGGGTTATTTCTGCCTGCTTGGCCTGACATTGGCACAATTTGTCCGGGCGGCATTTGGACCAGCCATTCAAGTTCTGATGATCACCGGTCATCAACGCGCCGGAATACCCGTCTATGTCGCCAGCTTGTTCGTGCTGGTAATTTGCAACATGGTCCTGGTGCCATCATATGGCTACGAAGGCGCAGCGATCGCTGTGATAATTACAACCCTATTCTGGTCTGTCTGGCTTAATCACCTGGTGAAGAAAAAAACCGGCTACGGGATCTCGATCTTCAGCACAGAAAAATTGTCGTTTGGAAGCAAATTGGCACAGCGCTGAACGGGCTGCGTTCGCTGGTGTGACAATGTCGCCATCTTTGGCCAATACCAATTGAAGCATTGGATTGGAGGGAGCTGATGTTGATTTTCAGGCAATTATTCTTGGCTTGCGCCATAGGGTTTGCTGCCCTGATCGGTGGTGCGGTAGCGGCAACGGCAGGTGTCTTGGCAAACCCGATCGGAACGACCGCGTTGGCGCAAGCGGCTGACCAGTTTGTTGGCGGTGACAATTCTGATCTTCAGGAAGTCCGGCATGGCAAACGACGCATGCGTAGACACAGCAAGCGTGGGTACCGAGGCAAGAAGGGACGAAACTACCGTAAATATAGTGGCAAGCGTTACCGGAAGAAGGCCAAGCGCAGATATTATCGCCATAGCGGAAAGCGTTATCGCAAGCACAAGCGCCGCCGTTATTCGAGGAGACATTACTATCCCGATTTTTATTTCGGTCCGGCCTATCCGCCGACGGTCTATATCGTACCGGCGCCACAATATCATGCAGATGCCTGCTCCTACTGGGCGCGGCAATGTGAGAAGAACTGGCGTACGCGCAGCGATTTCATCGGCTGCATGCGATATCAGGGCTGCTATTAGAGTCTGATCGTCATCAGGAGCGCAGGTAGTTTTGCAAAGTTGCCTGCGTTCCATCGCGCCAGAGAGCATTTAATGCCTGGGAAAATGCGTCGGTAAAGATCTGGCTTTCATTCAGCGCGCCGAAAATTTCATGCATTTGGAGAAATTTCGGAGGATCCGATTTGGCAGCCTTGGCCTGTGCTTGGAGTCTGTCAGCAGAAATATCCTCGATGAGGATTTCATTTCCATTTTCGTCGATGCCAGCGCAATATCGACACCAAAGCGCGACTTCTAGAGCCAAACCGCGAATTGATCTGTTTGCCTCAAGCTGTGCTGAAATTGTCGGGAAAATGAACTTGGGTTGCCGGTTGGATCCGTCCAGACACAATCTGGCAATTGTGTCGCCCAGCAGCGCATTTGAGAACCGCTTCACTAATGTCTTGTAGTAATCCTCAATTCTGGCACCAGGAATCGGCGGCACCGTCGGCATGATCTCTTCGTGGGCAAGCTTGTCGTAGAACCCGCCAACAAGCGGGTTTTCCATCGCCTCATGGGCAAATTTAATGCCCATGAGTGCGGCCGGGTAGGCAATGGCCGCATGGCCTCCGTTGAGCACACGCAGTTTCATCAATTCATAGGGGGCCACATCGCTGACGAATTCCACGCCCACGGTTTCCAGTGCCGGGCGGCCATTTGAAAATTTATCCTCCAGCACCCATTGGCGGAATGGTTCGCAGACAACCGGTGCAGCATCGACAATGCCAAATTCGTCTTCCACCAGGCTTATTTCGCGTTCACCGGTCGCGGGCGTAATGCAATCAACCATGCCGTTGGGAAATGCGACATTGCCGGTAATCCACTCACCCATATCTCCCGGCATGGCGTCTGCCAGTCCCAAAAGCGCATGCCTGGCAACATGGCCGTTTTCAGGAAGGTTGTCGCAGGACATGACGGTGAAGGGCGCAATACCTTTCTGCCTGCGGTTTGCCAATGCTGCAATGATTATGCCGAAGACTGTGGTGGGTGTTTCCGGATTTTTGATATCATTGACAATCTCGGGGTTTGATAGGTCGAAGCCGCCGGTCTTGGCATCAACAAAATATCCGCCCTCGGTGACGGTCAGGGACACTATCCTGATTTCCGGATCTGACATGGCAGCGATCAATGCCTGTGCATTGACGTCGGAAAAACCGGCCATTGCTGCGCAGATTTCCGCGGAGAAGCCCTCAGGATCCAATTCCACAACCGTTGTCAGCCAATCCTGGGCCTTGAGCTTGTTGCGCATGTTCTCGTCATAGGATTTGACGCCGGCGCCCAGGATTGCCCAATCAAGGTCCTGTCCGTTCTGGAATAGTCTATGCAGGTAGATAGCCTGGTGAGCACGGTGAAAATTGCCCACGCCAACATGAACAATTCCCGGGCGTAGATCTGAACGACGGTATGTGGGCTTGACGACCCTATCCGAGATTGCCGGAAGACTGTCCAGACTCAGATTGACGGCCGCCTTCCGATCGCCCTGCCCTAGCATGAGCTCCTCCACAATACAGGGATGGAAATCGAATACCACTTCATCAGCTCATCCAATTGCCACCATCAACATTGTAGGTCTGGGCAACGATGTAGGATGCCTCGTCGCTTGCCAGGAAAACAGCCATTCCGGTCAGATCGTCGGCTGTCGCCATGCGACCGATCGGGACTTCGCTCCCAACCAGTTTCTTCTTTTCGCCCAGCGGCCGATTTTCGTATTTTGCAAAAAGTGCGTCCACGCCATCCCAGTGTTCGCCGTCAACTACGCCCGGTGCGATTGCATTGACATTGATGCCGTGCTTGATCAGATCGAGACCGGCGGATTGGGTCATGGAAATGACAGCCGCCTTCGTGGCGCAGTAGACGGCAACCAACGCCTCGCCGCGGCGCCCGGCCTGACTTGCCATATTGATAATCCTGCCGCCCTTCCCACCTGCAATCATGGCACGGGCAGCGGCCTGCATCATGAAAAGCGCGCCGGAGACATTTACCGAGAACAGCCGGTCATAGCTTTCCCGGGTGATTTCGACGATGGGCGCCAAATCAAAAAGCGCGGCGTTGTTGATCAAGATATCAATACCGCCAGTCTTGTCTTTGACGGTGCCGATCGCATTGTCGATTGAATCCTGCCGCGTAACGTCGAGCTCGATGCCATAGGCGGCATCGCCTATTTCGGCTGCTGCAGTTTCTGCTCCTTCGATGTTTATATCGCCAATTGCGACTGTGGCCCCCTCGCGCACATAGGCTTTCGCAAAAGCAAGTCCGATGCCGCGCGCGGCACCGGTTATCAGGGCAGATTTACCCTGTAGTCTGCTCATCAGAGCGCCAGACCATCTTCATCAAAACGATGAACTTTGTCTTTTCTTGGCGTCAGATAAACGGTGTCACCATAGTTGATATCCAGTTCTCCATCGGCACGGACCGTAAAGGAATCTCCGCCGTCAATGGTGATGTAGAGGAAGGTATCGGAACCCAGATGTTCTGCAACGCCGACGGTACCCTTCCAGTCGCCTGATTTCGTCGAAATATCAGTATGTTCAGGACGAATACCAATCGTCTTTGCCTTATAAGGTTCGGCGAATTTGCCAGTGAGGAAGTTCATTTTCGGAGAACCGATGAAGCCCGCAACAAACAGATTGCGTGGATTTTGATACAATTCCATCGGAGAGCCGACCTGCTCTATCACACCGGCATGCAAGACAACAATCTTGTCGGCCATTGTCATCGCCTCGACCTGATCATGGGTAACGTAGATCATCGTGGTCTTAAGTTGCTGGTGCAGTTCAGTGATTTCGAGGCGCATATTGACCCGAAGCGCCGCGTCCAGGTTGGAGAGCGGCTCGTCAAACAGAAACGCGCTCGGCTCACGGACAATTGCACGACCGATCGCAACACGCTGCCGCTGCCCCCCCGAAAGCTGCCCGGGCCGCCGGTCCATATAATCCGTCAAGTTCAGCACTGATGCCGCGTTTTCAATCTTCTTATTGGCTTCTGCCGGATCCACACCGGCCATCTTCAGGGGAAACCCGATATTCTTGCGTACCGTCATGTGCGGATAGAGTGCGTAGGATTGAAACACCATGGCCAAACCACGCTTTGCCGGGGGCACTGAAGTGGCATCGCTCCCATCGATGTGAATTGCACCGCTTGTTGTGTCCTCGAGACCGGCAATGAGCCGCAACAGTGTCGACTTGCCGCAACCGGATGGTCCGACGAAGACGACGAACTCGCCGTCTTCAATTTCGAGGTCCAGGGGCGGAATGACATTGACGTCACCAAATGTCTTGGAAACCTTGTTAAGTGATATATTTCCCATTGTTTCCGTCCTTATTTTACCGCGCCGAATGTCAGGCCACGTACAAGTTGTTTCTGACTAAACCAGCCAAGGATGAGAATTGGCGCAATCGCCATGGTCGAAGCTGCTGAAAGTTTTGCAAAGAACAGTCCTTCTGGGCTTGAGTAGCTTGCAATGAATGCCGTCAGCGGTGCCGCATTTGCGGCGGTCAGATTAAGTGTCCAAAACGCCTCATTCCATGCGAGGATCAAGTTCAGCAGAATAGTGGAAGCGATTCCCGGTATTGCCATCGGAGTCAGGACATACAGGATCTCATCCCGAAGCGACGCGCCATCCATTCTCGCTGCTTCCAGGATCTCGCCAGGAATTTCCTTGAAGTAGGTGTAGAGCATCCAGACGATGATCGGTAGGTTGATCAGCATAAGAACAATTACCAGGCCAACGCGCGTATCCAACAGTCCGAGCTGGATGAACAACAGGTATATCGGATAGAGCACGCCAACAGCCGGCAGCATCTTAGTAGAAAGCATCCAGAGCAATATGTCCTTGGTGCGTTTCGAGGGCACGAAGGCCATCGACCAGGCTGCCGGGATTGCTATTATTGTCCCCAATATCGTCGAACCGCCGGCAATGATCACCGAGTTCCAAAGGAACTTCATGTAGTCGGATCGCTCCTGAACGACCGCGTAGTTCTCCAGCGTCCAGTCAAAGAACAGGAACAGCGGCGGATCGTTGATCGCCTGAGCCTCTGTCTTGAAGCTGGTCAGAATTGTCCAGAGGATTGGGAAGAAAATAAGGAGTGCGATTACCCATGCAACGAGGGTGTTGATCGATTTTCTTTGTGTTGTAACTGCGCGAGCCATGGTTCTATCTCCTCACGCGTCCAGGTTCTTGCCGACAATGCGCATCAGGAAGATTGCAACAATATTGGCGAGAATGATTGCATAGACACCGCCTGCAGATCCAAGCCCGACATTCTGGCTTTCCAGCACGCGCTGGAAGATCAGATAGGTCAGCGTCTTGGTGCCGAATGCACCGGCGGTAGTAACGAAGATCTCCGCGAAAATCGAAAGCAGGAAGATGGTCTGGATCAGGATCACAATAGTGATTGCACGGCTAAGGTGCGGAAGGGTGATGTACCAGAAACGCTTCAGTACCGGTGCGCCATCCATCTCGGCAGCTTCCAGTTGCTCACTGTCAAGCGACTGGATTGCCGTCAGCAAGATTAGAGTCGCAAAGGGTAGCCACTGCCACGAAACAATAAGAATTATCGATTGCATCGATGCCTGACTTAGCCATTCGACCGGGGCGGCGCCGAAAAACCGCCAAAGATGTGCAAGAATGCCGTTTACCGGGTCCATGAACATGTTTTTCCATACGAGACCGGAGACTGTGGGCATAACGAAGAACGGAGCAATTACGAAAATTCTTACAACGCCCTGCCCCCACATTGGCTGATCCAATAGGATTGCCAGCAATATGCCGAGGATAACGGTAATGATCAGCACTCCGCCAACGATTATCAGTGTGGCATAGATGGAAGGCCAGAACGAACTGGAAGTTACAAATCGGACATAGTTGTCGAAACCCACCCAGTCGAGGCCGTTGGCAAGCGAATCGCCCCTGAGCGGCAGATACTTCTTGAAGGAGAAGAACAGAGTCATCGTCAGTGGCACCAGCATCCAGCCTAGAAGAAGGATAACCGCCGGGGCCATCATGAAACGGGCTGCTGATCGGGAGTGCTGGGTTGCCATGAGACACGCCTCCTTTGTTGACGGCGCTAACCGTCCCAGTATTCGTAAAAATTTTCTAAGTGGTCAATGGACCGGAGGGCGCTTGGGAATTCGCCCTCCGGTTTGGGAGGAAGCGGTTTAGTAACCTGCAGCTTCCATCGCGTCGGTGGTCAGAGCTTGCGCCTTTGCCAGCGCTTCTTCCACAGTCTGCTGACCTGCATAGGCGGCCGAGAACTCTTGGCTTACCTCAGTTGCAATTCCTGCAAATTCGGGGATAGCCACGAACTGGATTCCGACATATGGCACCGGCTTTACAGTCGGGTTGTTCGGGTCTGCCGCCAGGATTGAATCAAGTGTCATCTTGGCGAACGGAATATCCTTGTAGTTCGGGTTCTCATAAAGCGAGGTCCGGGCTCCTGGAGGAACATTGGCCCAGCCCTCTTTCTCGGCAACAAGTTCGATATAGTCTTTCGAGGTTGCCCATTCGATGAATTCCTTGGCAGCTGCCTCTTTCTGAGTGCCTGCAGGAATTCCAAGGGCCCATGCCCAAAGCCAGTTGGACTTTTTCTCAACGCCTTCGCTGTTTGGTGCAAGCGCGAATCCAACTTTGTCTGCAACGGTGGAATCGTTCGGGTTAGTCACGAAGGATGCTGCCACTGTGGCGTCAATCCACATGCCGCACTTTCCTTGCTGGAACAACGAAAGATTTTCGTTGAAGCCATTGGTTGCATAACCTGCCGGCCCAGACTCTTCCATCATATCAATATAGAAGTTTAACGCGTCAGCCCACTCTGGCTGATCAAACTGTGCTTTCCAGTTCTCGTCGAACCAGCGCGCACCGAATGAGTTGGCCGTCACAGTGATGAAAGCACCACCTTCACCCCATCCGGCCTTGCCGCGTAAACAAATACCGTTGATGTCATTGTCGCGATCAGTCATGGCCTTGGCAGCTTCGCGGATGAATTGCCAGGTTGGCGCGTCGGGCATTTCGAGCCCTGCCTTTTCCATGAGATCCTTGCGATACATGATCATCGAGCTTTCGCCATAGAACGGTGCAGCGTAAAGCGTTCCATCTTTGCTGAGACCGGCACGCATTGCGGGCAGAAGATCATCAACATCGTATTCGGCAGACAAGTCATCGAGCGGCACTAGCCAACCGTTGGCACCCCAAATCGGGGTTTCATACATGCCGATGGTCATAATATCGAATGCACCACCCTTTGTGGTGATATCTGTGGTGACGCGCTGACGAAGAACGTTCTCTTCAAGTGTTACCCACTCAACCTCATGACCGGTCTTTGCGGTAAAATCGTCGGTCAGACCCTGCATGCGGATCATGTCGCCGTTATTGACAGTAGCGATGGTGATGGTTTCTGCAAGCGCTGTCGATGCAAGAGCACATACAGCTGTCGCACCCAGAAGGGTACGGATAAAATATTTCATGGTTTCCTCCCAAAAAGCAAAATGGGCATTTGCTAAGTTACCGGGCGATTATTCGCACCAGGTCAAACAAGAGTCAACCTTGAATTACAAAATTAAATTCCGTAGGCATGTGCAAAAGGAGACTTAATTGAATCGATTCAGTGTCTTACAAGGAATAGTTATAAATCAACTTGCAAGTAGTAATTCGGCGGTAAATTCGTTGGTGATCAGCGAATTGATCAGTTTTCCGCGCAAGGCGCCCAGAATGGCAGCCGATTTCTGCTCACCGACGGCGATTCCGATTATCGGATTTTCCTGATTTGGAACCAAAGGCGCGCTGGCTACGCGGTCATTCACAAGACCATCCAGCAGTTCGCCATCCTGGTTGTAGACCCAGCTGGTTATTTCCCCGACTGCACCTGCGCGTTCCAGTGCCCGGACATCATCGCGGTCGATAAATCCGTCGATATGCATGGGAGCATCTGTGCCCATATTGCCGATACCGACAAAGGTGACATCGGCCTGCCTGATCAATTCAAGAATGTTGTGAACCGGTTCCTGACTGTGAAGAATCTGCTTTTCGTCGGACGTACGGGCAAAAACAGGTAGCGGCATTGGATAATGGCGTGCATTGACCCGTTCAGCCATGCGGATCACGACGTTGTAGGCCGTTGCGGACCCGTCTGACATCATGTTTCCCAATAAGGAGACAATGCGATGCTGCGGGCAATCCATCGGAGACAATTGTTCGACGCAGGAACGAAGCGCTCTGCCCGTTCCGATGGCAATAATTTTGGGATGGTTGGATTTGAGGTGACGCTCCATTTCCGCGGCACCCGCCTGCGCAATGCCGGTCGTTGAAGAAGGGACATCCGGATCGCTCGGCACGATTTCGCACATCAACATGTCGAACTTTTCGCGCATGCGGACACTGAGTTCCATACATCTTGCAATCGGATGGTCGAGACGGACCTTTACCAGCTTTTCGCTAACCGCAAGCGAGACAAGACGCTGGGCGGATTGACGGGATACGCCCAGTTTACGGGCGATTTCATCCTGCGTATTTCCAGCAACATAATAAAGCCAGGCAGCGCGCGCTGCCTCGTCGAGTCTACTGGTTTCGCTATCTTGTCGGTTGCTCATCTACTTCCGGCAATTTACTGGTCTGCTTCTTCAATTCCGGTGCCATATCAAAGAAATGAGCCCAATTGTCAAAGGATTTGACGTCACGTAGTTCCTTGTGAGTCTCCCTGGTGATGCCCTGCAAATGGCTTCCGCCGTTAAACCACCACACTTCCATACCGGCGGCCTGGGCGGCAACTACGCCCGGGATTGAGTCTTCAATTACCAAGCAGGAGGAACATGGAACGTTGAGCATTTCGGCGGCAAGCAGGAACAGGTCCGGGGCCGGTTTTCCGTTTTTCACCTGTGACGCAGTAAAGAGGCGGTCGCCGAAATAGATATCCAGACCGGAGAGTTCCATGGTCCGGGTGACGCGCTTCGGCGTGCTGCTGGTCGCGACACAGTTTTGAACGTTCAATTCATTCAAGACTTTCTCGATACCGTCCATTGCACTCAACTCGGTTTCATAGGTGTGCAACAGGGTCTCGCGATATCGTTCCTCGAAATCCGAATCGAGATCCAGGCCATATTGCGTTCTGATTTCGGCAGCCACCTTGGTCCAGCTCCGTCCCAGGAAATAACGCTGCACATGGGCCAGATCCACGTCCAGCCCCAATTCATTCAGCAGTCCAATCAGGATACGGGCGCTGATCATCTCGCTATCAACCAGCACGCCATCGCAATCGAAAATTACCAGCTCAAAATCATTGTTGCGGTTCAAACGCATTTACTCCGGAACTGTGCCGCCATGGTTGGGCGGTTCAACTAAAAGACATGCTGCATGTAGATATTGCCAGTCGAATTTCGAGATATAGCCTCTTCTGCCCCCAAACGCCACAAAGCCCCGGCGATGCCGAGGCTTGGTGGAATTAGGGGTATGATCGGTCGATTAGTGGCAGACGCGCACTTTCTTCCAGAAGTAGCCG